>NZ_JAMYKY010000004.1:0-369419 GCF_040317695.1 Mesorhizobium sp. M1403
GTCCGTCCGTAATCGGCCGGATGAGCCGATTATCCTGAAAAATGCCGCGCTGAACGGCCAAGCAGCGCTCTCCGACGCTCAAAAAGGCATATATGCCTCAAATCGCATATCTATGCGCCTTCTCTGCAAAGGCCTCCTTGTGGGAGAAGGTGGATCGGCGCGCAGCGCCGAGACAGATGAGGGTGTTGGACGGAGTGAGGCGTTGGCGTTCCCTGGAACACCCTCATCCGTCGCCTTCGGCGACACCTTCTCCCACAAGGGAGAAGGGAGAGCGCTCCATCTAAGGCTTGCGGATAAAGGCTGCACCCAGGATCGGACCGGGCACGCCGTCCTTGCCGACCGACTGCAGCAGCACGGCGCAGCCGCCCTTCTTGGCGATCTCGCTCATCGGCAGTTCGTAGCGCTGCGCCTTGCCGTGCCACATGCCGGCGGTCTGGATGCTGGAGACGGCGTTCCAGTAGGTCATGCTGCGGCCGGTGTTTTCACCCTTGCCGATCTTGATCGTCTGCGGCGGGTTGAAATAGACGATGACGACATGCGCGTCGGCGGGGCCGGTCACGGCGTCGCCGGCATCGATCATGACGCGATCGCTGGTCCGGCTGACCTTGATGCCGACGCGCATGCCTTCGCCGACCCTCTCCATGCGGGCCAGCGCGCCGTCGACTTCCTTGCGGCTGGCGCCATTGACATGGCTGCGGCCGTTGATGACGGCTTGCGGGGTGTAGACGGAACGGCTGCCGAAGGCGCGCATATACTCATATTGCCGCTCGGTATTTTCCTTGCGGCTCAGCGTATCCTGCCAGCCGAGGTAATCCCAATAGTCGACATGATAGGCGAGCGCGACGATGTTCTCCTTGGCGGCGAGCTCGGCGAAGAATTCGTCGGCCGGCGGACAGGAATTACATCCCTGGCTGGTGAAGAGCTCGACGACGCCTAATGGCTTGTCGGCCTGCTCGGCGAAGGCGCTTCCGGCAAACGCCGAGAGAGCCAGCGCAACGGCCGCAAGCCGCAATGGTCTTCGAGATGACATGGCCGTTCCGATCCCGCCGGTGATGCCGGCTTTGTTCTGATTGTCGAAATATGTGGCAGAAGCGGCAGTCAACGGGAAGTCACGTTGCGGTGAAATTTTGCCGTTGCACCGCTGGCAAGGGCGCAATAGGTGGACGCGCACTTCACGATGGAAGCGATTCGGGCGGCAATCAGCATGTGGCAATCTCTCCTGGCGCCGGTCGACCTCTATTGCGAACGGACGGGGCCGGAATTCTGGGCTGAACCGCTCAATGCGCTGAGCAATCTGGCTTTTTTTGCCGCCGGGCTATGGGGTGTCTGGCAGGTGCGCAAGCGCGGCACCGGCGCCTTCGCCGAAGTGCTGGCCTGGTGGGTGGTGGCGATCGGCGTCGGCTCGTCGCTGTTCCACACCTTTGCCACAAGGGGAATGATCCTGGCCGACGTGCTGCCGATTGCAGGGTTCACGCTGGCCTACACGCTGTTCAACCTGCGACGTTTTCTCGGCATGAAATGGGGCAAGGCGATCGTCATCTTCGTCGCCTTTTACGCCGTTGCCGGGCTGGTGACCTTTGCCGTGCCGGACTGGCTGCGCCAAGCGTCGAACGGCACGACCGGCTACCTGCCGCCCTTCCTGGCGCTTGCCTTCTTCGGCGCCTGGGTGGCGGCCAGCGGCAATCGTGCCGGCTGGTACAATCTGGCGGGTTCGGCGATCTTCGTCGTGTCGGTCGTCTGCCGGATGATCGATCCGCTGGTCTGCGGCGGCTTTCCGCTCGGCACGCATTTCCTGTGGCACATCCTCAACGGGCTGATGCTCGGCGTGCTGCTGGCGGCGACAGCGCGGTTTGGAAAGCCAAAGTAGGGCAGTAGGGCAGTAGGTGCTTGTCCTTGCTTCCCCTACTGCCCTACTCCCTTATTGCCCTACTCCCTTAAGCCGCAAGGTCGCGCAGCACGTATTGCAGGATGCCGCCATTCTTGAAGTAGTCGAGCTCGTCCAGCGTATCGATGCGGCAGATGATCGGAACCTCTTTGACGCTGTCGTCGCCATAGGTGATCCTGGCGATCATCTTCTGCCGCGGCTTGATGTTGCTCAGTCCGTCGATCTCGACCAGTTCGTCGCCCTTGAGGTTGAGCGAGGCCCACGAGGTGCCTTCCTCGAAGACGAAGGGGATTACGCCCATGCCGACCAGGTTGGAGCGGTGGATGCGCTCGAAGGACTGGGCGATGACCGCGCGGACACCGAGCAGATTCGTACCCTTGGCCGCCCAGTCGCGCGACGAGCCGTTGCCATATTCGACGCCGGCGAAGATGACCAGCGGCACGCCCTCCTTCTTGTAGTGCATGGCGGCGTCGTAGATCGATTCCTCTTCCTTCGACGGGTAATGGATGGTGTAGCCGCCCTCGCGGCCGTTCTCGCCCAGCATGTGGTTGCGGATGCGGATGTTGGCGAAGGTGCCGCGCATCATCACCTCGTGGTTGCCGCGGCGCGTGCCATACTGGTTGAAATCGGCGACGCCGACGCCGTGGTCGGTGAGGTACTTGCCGGCCGGGGAGGCCGCCTTGATCGAACCGGCCGGCGAAATGTGGTCGGTGGTGATCTTATCGCCGAACAGACCGAGCACACGCGCGCCCTTGATATCGCCGATCTTGCCGAAGCCTGATGTCATGCCGGCGAAATAGGGTGGGTTCTGCACATAGGTCGAATTGTCGTCCCAGGCATAGGTCTGGCCTTCCGGCGCCTTGACGTTCTGCCAGTACTCGTCGCCCTTGAAGACGTCGGCATATTTGCGGGCGAACAATTCGCGCGTGACATTCTTCTCGATGAATTCCTGGATCTCGACTGAACTCGGCCAGATGTCCTTGAGATAGACCGGATTGCCGTTGCGATCCTCGCCGAGCGGCTCGGTGGTCAGATCCTTGGTCACGGTCCCGGCCAGCGCGTGGGCGACGACCAGCGGCGGCGAGGCGAGATAGTTCGCCTGCACGTCGGGCGAGACGCGGCCTTCGAAATTGCGGTTGCCGGACAAGACTGCGGCAGCAATCAAGCCCTTATCGTTGATGGTCTTGGAGATCGGCGCCGGCAGTGGGCCGGAATTGCCGATGCAGGTGGTGCAGCCGAAGCCGACCAGGTTGAAGCCGATCTGGTCGAGCTCCTTCTGCAGGCCGGATTTCTCCAGATATTCGGCGACGACCTGGCTGCCCGGCGCCAGTGAGGTCTTGACCCACGGCTTCTGCTTGAGGCCGAGCCGGTTGGCGTTGCGCGCCAACAGCCCGGCGCCGATCAGCACGCTCGGGTTCGAGGTGTTGGTGCAGGAGGTAATGGCGGCGATGACGACATCGCCATGGCCAAGATCGTAGTCCGTGCCCTCGACGGCATAGCGCTTGTCGATTTCGGCGGCCTTCTTGTATTCGGTCTCCATGGCCTTGTCGAAGCCGGCCGGAATGTCTTCAAGTGCCACGCGGCCTTCCGGCCGCTTCGGGCCGGCCATCGACGGGACGACACTGCCGAGATCGAGCTCGAGCAGATCGGTGAAGACCGGATCGGCCGAGCCGATGTCGCGCCATAGGCCTTGCGCCTTCGAATAAGCCTCGACCAGGGCGATGCGGCTTTCGTCACGGCCCGACATGGTGAGGTAGCGGATGGTTTCGCTGTCGACCGGGAAGAAGCCGCAGGTGGCGCCATATTCCGGCGCCATGTTGCCGATGGTGGCACGATCGGCCAGCGTCATGTTGGACAGGCCCGGACCGAAGAATTCGACGAACTTGCCGACGACGCCCTTCTTGCGCAGCATCTGCGTGACGGTGAGCACCAGGTCGGTGGCGGTGACGCCCTCCCTCAGCCTGCCGGTGAGGCGAAAGCCGATCACTTCGGGCAACAGCATGGAGACGGGCTGGCCGAGCATCGCGGCCTCGGCCTCGATGCCACCGACGCCCCAGCCGAGAACACCAAGGCCGTTGATCATGGTGGTGTGTGAATCGGTGCCGACGCAGGTGTCGGGATAGGCGGTGGTCTCGCCATCTTCGCTGTTGGTCCACACGACCTGGCCGAGGTACTCAAGGTTGACCTGATGGCAGATGCCAGTGCCGGGCGGCACGACGCGGAAATTGCGGAACGCCTGCTGGCCCCATTTCAGGAATTTGTAGCGTTCCTCATTGCGCTCATACTCAAGCTCGACATTGCGGGCGAAAGCCAGCGGCGTGCCGAATTCGTCGACGATGACCGAATGGTCGATGACCAGATCGACCGGCACCAGCGGGTTGATCTTTTGCGGGTCGCCGCCGAGCGAGGCCATGGCGTCGCGCATGGCGGCAAGGTCGACCACGGCTGGAACGCCGGTGAAGTCCTGCATCAGCACGCGAGCCGGGCGATAGGCGATCTCGACGCCGGCGGAGCCCCGGTCGGTCAGCCAGCCGGCGACCGCCTGGATGCTCTCCTTGGTAACGGAACGGCCGTCCTCGTTGCGCAGCAGGTTCTCCAGCAGCACCTTCATCGAATAAGGCAATTGGGCGATGCCGGTGAGGCCGTTCTTTTCGGCCTCGACAAGATCATAGTAGATGTACTCGGTGCCGCCGGCGGTCAGCGTGCGGCGGCAATTGAAGCTGTCGAGTGATTTGGACACGTGCGATCCCTAACTGTCGGTTGCCGGGGAGGGAACGGACGCCAGTGGGCATGCAAATCACGCGCAAAGGTGCGGGTACGGCCATTTCCGCTATCCGTTCCCAAGCGTCCGGGCCGTTCAAGGCGGCACGCGCGCTGGTTCGGCGCAAATTCGGTTCCCGTGCCGACCGCTGGCACGGATGATGCGGATATAGAGAATTTTCTGGAATAGTTCTAGACACGGAATTGCCATTTTTGCTGCGGCGCACCGAAGCCGCGCTTGAACTTTCGGCGAAGGGGAACGGATGCGGCTGATCGCCGAAAATCTGGGCGGCGAACGCGGCGGCGAGACGGTATTTTCCGGCATCGAATTCGCGCTGGGGGATGGCCAGGCGCTGGTCGTCACCGGGGCGAACGGCGCCGGCAAATCGACGCTGCTCAGGATCATCGCCGGACTGTTGCCGGTGGCGGCAGGCCGTGTGCGGTTCGAAGGTGGTGGCGAAGACTTTCCGTCGGCCGCCTCGGCCTGTCACTATCTCGGCCACCTCGACGCAATGAAGAGCGCACTCACCGTTAAGGAGAATCTGTGCTTCTGGCGCGATTTTTCGGGCGCCGGTTCCAGGGGTGTTGAAGAGGCGCTGGAGACCGTCGGGTTGGGCGGCATCGGCCATCTGCCGTTCGGCTATCTCTCGACCGGCCAGCGCCGCCGCGCCGCGATCGCAAAACTGCTGGTCAGTCATCGGCCATTGTGGCTGCTCGATGAGCCGACGGCGGGACTGGACAAGGCTTCGGAGGAGAGATTCGGCGGGCTAATGCGGAAGCATCTCGATGGTGGGGGGATCGTGGTTGCGGCCACGCATTTGCCGCTGGGGCTGGAGGGGGCGAGGGAGCTTGTGATGGGGATGGTTGGGTGATGCCGGCGCTCTGTCGCACCCCCCTCTGTCCTGCCGGACATCTCCCCCGCAAGGGGGGAGATTGGCGGTTTCAACGACTCGCCCTCTCTTTCACGTTGAAGACTGACGAAAGCCGAGGCGACATCCAATCTCCCCCCTTGCGGGGGAGATGTCCGGCAGGACAGAGGGGGGTGCCTGGGCGAAAGCATCTCACATCATGCTAGCCCTCTTCCTGCGCGACATCCGCTTAAGTATCCGCGCCGGCGGCGGGGCGCTTACCGGCGTCATTTTCTTTCTCGCCGTTATCGCGACCATCCCCTTCGGCGTCGGTCCCGACCTGAAGCTGCTGGCCCGCATCGGCCCGGCGATCCTGTGGATCGCCGCCTTGCTGGCCTGCCTGCTCGGCCTCGACCGGCTGTTCCAGGCTGACCGCGAGGACGGCTCGCTCGATCTTCTGGTGCTTGGCAACGACCGGCACATGCTGGCCCTGACCGTGCTGACGAAATGCCTGGCGCATTGGGCGGGAAGCGTGCTGCCGCTGGTCGTCGCGGCTCCCCTGCTCGGCCTGTTCATGAACATGGAGCCGGCCGGCATCGGCGCCACGGCGCTGACGCTTCTGGTCGGCACGCCGGCGATCACCTTCATCGGTGCTGCCGGTGCCGCGGTGGCGGTAGCGTTGCCGCGCGGCGGACTGCTGATCTCGGTGCTGGTGCTGCCGCTGACCATTCCCGTACTGATCTTCGGCGTATCGGCAAGCTATGGCGCGGTGGCGGACCCCGATCCCTTCCTGCATCCCTTCCTCATTCTTACCGCGCTGACCCTGTTTCTTGCCGTGCTCGGGCCGGTGGCAGCGGCGCTGGCGCTGCGGCACGGAACGGATTGATGTGGCCGCTGCGCATAGAGAACCCGATCTTTCTCCAGACCATCTACGGCAACTACCCCGATCTGTCCTCCGTCGAGGTTACCGGGGCCAAGATGGACCGCAACGGGCCTAGCATGCACCTTTCCTTCATCTCGACCGTCCTTCCCTACCGGCCCCCCGCCAAATGGGCGGCGTTCAATGCCGTGTCTTTCGGGCTTGAGTTCATCGCGGTCGAATCCATTAGCCTTCGCAAGTTCCAGAGCCATGGCTCCAGTGCAATCAGGATGTGGGATGACGCCGGTAGAATCCTGCTTACCTGCGAAGGGGCTGTCAGGCTGTCCCTGACGTGCCAATACATGCGTATCAAAAACATATCAGGTGTTTTGCTTTCGCAGTGACCTTCGGCTTGCGATAACCGCAAATCTGCCGCAGACCCGTTCATTGCGACAAACAGCCGGTGAGGCTATGAATTTCGCCGTGAGAAGCCTTGGATCGGGAAAATGAGCATGCATGCCCTTTATGTCACCGCCGCCTATGCCATTACGGCCGTGGTGCTGGCCGGGCTGGTTGGCTGGATCCTGCTCGACCAGCGCGGCCGCAAGCGAGAGCTCGCCGAGCTGGAGGCGTCCGGCGTGCGCCGGCGCTCCGACAAGGCAGCAAAATCATGAGCACGGAAACGGAAACACCGGCGCGTCGCCGCCTGATCGTGCTGGTGCCGCTGCTGGTCTTTCTCGGGCTGGCGGGATTGTTCCTGGCGCAGCTGTTGTCCGGGCGCAACGTTTCGGAAGTGCCGTCGGCGCTGATCGGCCTGCCGGCGCCGCAGACCAACCTGCCGGCGCTCGAGGGCACCAATTTGCCGGGCCTCGATTCAAAACAGTTCGCCGGCAAGGTGACGCTGGTCAACGTCTTCGCGTCCTGGTGCGCGCCATGCCGCGACGAGCATCCGGTGCTGCTGGCGCTGTCGCAGGACAGACGCTTCGTCATGGCAGCGCTGAACTACAAGGACCAGCCGGAAAACGCCCGTCGGTTCCTTGGCGATCTCGGCAATCCGTTCCAGGCGATCGGCGTCGACCAGGCCGGGCGCACGGCGATCGACTGGGGTGTCTACGGCGTGCCGGAGACCTTCGTCATCGGCAAGGATGGCAAGATCGCCTACAAGCATGTCGGGCCGCTGACGCCGAACTCGGCGCAGACGCTGCTGTTGCCGGAGATCGAGAAGGCGCTGGCCGTGCCGGGCTGATGCCCGCCGATCGTGATAGGTCGACCGAAGACTCAGCCGTAGATCTGCTTGTGGACCTGATAGAGCATTTCTGAGCGGTCGGCGCGCATGTCGGCGAGGTCGCGGCTGCTGAAGCTGTCGATTTCGGCGACGAGGCGGTTGTAATGCCGGCGCTTGGCGATGCTGGCGCGAGCGCGGCTCATGAGGCTGTCGATGATCATAGCGAGTTTCCTTTTGCGCCGCATTTCGCGGCCAGTTGTTCCTCCCTTGATCGATACGAAGCATGACATAGTTATGGTGCGTTGCAAAAATAAGATGTTGCAATGCACCATTGCGCTGGGCGCATAGCCGGTTAACCGGATGTGACCTGCCGTCCGGGCCAGCATTCGCTCCCCTAATGCTTCTGACGCATCATCGATCTTGCCATATCGATCGCAGGCTGGCTTGATCGCGGCTCGCCAAGCGACTGATACCGGGAGGAACCATGACCAGCGAATTCTACGAAGTTCTCGATCCGCGCTTTTCGCGGCTGTTCAACGGCAACGCACAGGTCGACAGGCTGTTTACCGGCTGCCGATGGGCGGAGGGGCCGGCCTGGTTTGCGGCCGGGCGCTATGTGGTGTGGTCCGACATTCCGAACAATCGCATGCTGCGCTACGACGAGACCGACGGCAGCGTCAGCGTGTTCCGTCAGCCGTCCGGCAATTCCAATGGCAACACCGTCGACCGGCAAGGCCGGATGGTTACTTGCGAACATTCCGGCCGCCGCGTCAGCCGCACCGAGCATGACGGCTCGGTCATCACCATCGCCGACAAATGGCGCGGCAAGCGGCTGAACTCGCCCAATGACGCGGTGGTCACGTCCGACGGCTCGATCTGGTTCACCGACCCGAGCTACGGCATCGATACCGATTACGAGGGCGACAAGGCCGAAAGTGAGATCGGCGCCTGCCATGTCTACCGGGTCGATCCCGGCACCGGCGAGACCGAGGCGGTGATCACCGACATGGTCAGGCCCAACGGGCTCGCCTTCTCGCTCGACGAGAGCAAGCTCTACGTCGCCGATACCGGCCGCACGCATGGTGCCCAAAACCCGGCGCACATTCGAGTGTTCAATGTCGGCCAGGGCGGCAAGACGGTCTCAGGCGAAAAGGTCTTTGCTGACTGCACCGCCGGCCTGTTCGACGGTTTCAGGCTGGATGCGGACGGCCGCATCTGGACCAGCGCCGCCGACGGCATCCACTGCTATGATCCAGACGGGACGCTGATCGGCAAGGTCAAGGTACCGGAAGTCGTCGCCAATTGCGTGTTCGGCGGCAACAAGCTGAACTGCCTCTACATCGCCGGCACGACCTCGCTCTACATGGTCCGGCTCATGGTCAACGGCGCCAAGACATTTTGAGCGGCCGCCAAGCATATCCAAGGGAGGGCACCATGCCATTCGTAAACATCCGCCTGGTCAAGGAGGTGATTGCCGACGACCCGGCCGGAAAAAAGGCCGCGATCGCCGCCCAGGTGACGACGGCCATCACCGGCGCCACCGGCCTGACCAGCAACGATGTCTGGGTGGTCTTCGAAGAGGTCAATGCCCGCGACTGGTTCGTCGGCCAGACCGACGTCGAGACGCGGAGACGGAAGGGCTAATCTCCCGACGGAACGGCAGCGAGGCGGAAGTTTGCGAGAGGCCTGCGGGACAGCGGCCCCCTCTGCCCTACCGGGCATTTCCCCCACTTGGGGGGAGATCGGCAGCTTCGTCGCCTAGCCCGTCTTTCAACGTTGGAGGTTGGCGAAAGCGGGGATGACGGCCAATCTCCCCAATGTCCGGCAGGACAGAGGGGGGCGCGAAGGATCGCCGACGCTCGCTTCGCGTTCGCTCTGCCCTGGGATAACGACAGCGCGATGGCCGCCACTTAACGCGAGCGGATGAAGGACGCGAAGGCCGAAACGGCGCGGCGCATTGCCAGCCGGTTTGCCGGTTCCGCCAGGATCTTCTCCACCTCCGGCGGCTTCTTGCCGAGCAGGCCGATTTCGAGCGCTGCTTCCTCATAGAGTGCGAAAGACATTGTCCGCATGATCTCGGCCAGTGCGGCGCGGGCAAACAGCGAGCGCGGCGAGGCGTGGACCAGCATGGCCGGTTTGCCGACGGCTGCATCGCGCGACACCAGCCAGTCGAGCGCGTTTTTGAGGCCGCCTGGTACGCCATGGGCATATTCCGGGCAGGAGACGATGACGCCGTCAGCGGCGGTGACCGCGTCGATCAGCGCCGCTGCTTGCGGTGGCGTTCGCTCGCCTTCGTCGTCGGGGTTGAAGATCGGCAGCCGCCCAAGCCCATCGTAGACGGCGACGTGACAGTCCGGCGGCGCGTTTTGCGCGAGTGCCGCGACCAGGGCCGAATTGGTCGAGGCGGCGCGCAGGCTGCCAGAGATGGCGAGGATGTTGAGCAAGGAAATGGAGACCGGCTCGAGCGATTCGTCGCCGGGCACACTACCACATGGTCTCTCTGTATTCCTCGTCCAGCCAGCGGTCGGTCGCCTCGGCCGAATCGGCGAGCGCCAACTGGTCGCGCAGGATCTGGCCGAGCGTCGGCAGCGTCGCGCGGTCGTACCAGCTCTCCGGCTTCCACAATTCGGAGCGCATGAAGGCCTTCGCGCAATGCATGTAGGCGGCCTTGACCGTCACCACGACGACGCTTTGCGGTGCCTTGCCGTCGACCGCCAGCCGCTCACGCAATGACGCATCGACGGTGATGCGGGCATCGCCATTGACACGCAGCGTTTCGTTCATGCCGGGAATGAGGAAGAGCAGCCCGATCGAGGGATTGAGAAGGATGTTCTCCAGCGTGTCGAGGCGGTTGTTGCCGGGCCGGTCGGGGATGGCGATGGTCTTCTCGTCGAGCACTGTTACGAAGCCCGGCCTGTCGCCCTTCGGCGTCACATCGGCATTGCCGGCGCCGTCGGACGAGCCGATCAGCACGAAGGGGCTCTTGCCGATGAAGGAACGGCAGTGGCCGTCCAATGCCTTCAGTTCCTTGCGGATCGAACCGTCGGTCGGCCGAGGCGTCTTGTAGATCGTCCTCAACTCGTCGCGCGTGGTGATGAATTCCATGCCCCTCTCCTCCTATTCTGACGCAATTCCCTAGGGAAAGCGCTACGCGCTTTTCCCGGGAAAACCGCTACACACTTTTCCTGGAATTGCTCTATTTGCCGGCTTTCTCTTCCTTGGCGGCCTTGTCCTCGAGCGAGTGGCGCAGGATCAATGGCATTTGGCTTAACGTGAAGACAAGGGTAATGGGAATCGTGCCCCAGACCTTGAAATAAAGCCAGGTTTCCTCAGAAAAATTGCGCCACACGACCTCGTTCAGCACAGCCAGAAAAAGGAAGAAAAGCCCCCATCGGAAAGTGAGCTTGCGCCAGCCTTCGGCGTCGAGATTGAAGGCGGAATCAAAGACATAGCCCAACAGCGATCTGCCAAACGCCAACCCGCCAAGCAGCGTGATGCCGAACAGGCTGTTGATGATTGTCGGCTTCATGAAAGCGAAGGTCTTGTCCTGCAGCCACAGCGCCAGCGCACCAAACACAAACACGACGATGGCCGAGACCAGCGGCATGATCGGCCAGCTGCGCGTCAAAATCCACGAAACGCTGAGCGACAGCGCCGTCGCCACCATAAAGAACGCTGTGGCAATCAGGATAGGCTCGCCGATATGGCTGAGGATCGGGAATTTCCCGACAAGCCACGCGCCGCGGATGGTGGTGAAAAAGAACACCAGACCAGGCCCGAGTTCGAGCAGGAATTTCAGGCCGGGGTTCAACGCCTTGCGTCGCGGATCGGACAGGTCGCGTTCGAGGATGGGTGGGTTCATGGGATCCTTCTTACGCACGATCCAATCCAAAAAGTCTGCAACTTTTCGGGATCATGCTCGTCAAGCCACGCCAGCGATCGCCCTGGCGAACTCGCTTGCGGAAAAGGGTTCGAGGTCGTCGACCTGTTCGCCGACGCCGATGAAGTAGACCGGCAATTTGTGCTTTGCCGCGATCGCCACCAGAATACCGCCGCGCGCCGTGCCGTCCAGCTTGGTCATCACCAGGCCGTTGACGCCGGCGACATTGCGGAAGATCTCGACCTGGTTGAGCGCATTCTGGCCGGTGGTGGCATCGACCGTCTGCAGCACGGTGTGCGGCGCTTCCGGATCGAGCTTGCCCAGCACGCGGACGATCTTTTCCAGTTCCGCCATCAGTTCGGTCTTGTTCTGCAGCCGCCCGGCGGTGTCGATGATCAGCACGTCGGAGCCGGCCTCCTTCGCCCGCTCGAAGGCGTCGTAAGCGAGGCCGGCGGCGTCGGCGCCGAGCTTCGAGGCAATGACCGGCGAGTTGGTGCGCTCGCCCCAGATCTTCAACTGCTCGATCGCGGCGGCGCGGAAAGTGTCGCCGGCGGCGAGCATCACCGAGAGGCCGCCATCGGTCAGCTTTGCGGCGAGCTTGCCGATGGTCGTGGTTTTCCCCGTGCCGTTGACGCCGACGACCAGGATGACATGCGGCTTGTGGCTGAGGTCGAGTTCCAGCGGCATGGCGACATGGGTCAGCACCTTCTCCACCTCCGCCGCCATGATGGCGCGGACTTCCGTCTCGGAGACATCCTTGCCGTAGCGGCTGGCGGAGAGCGCGTCGGTAACGCGCAAAGCCGTCTCCATGCCGAGATCGGCGCGGATCAGCACATCCTCCAGGTCCTGCAGCGTGTCCTCGTCGAGCTTGCGCTTGGTGAAGACGCCGGCGATGTTGCCGGACAACTCCCTGGAAGAGCGGGCAAGCCCGTCTCGCATGCGCTGGAACCAGGAGCGCCTCGGCGCCGGTTCGGGCGCTCTTTGCGGCTCGGCCTTCTGCTCGACCTTCTTGGTTACGGTCACCTTGCCGGGGGCAGGTTTTGGCTCCGGCGATGGTTGCGGAATGGCCTCTGGTTCGGGCGCAATCTCGGTCAAGACCGGTTTCGTTTCGACCGGGGCGGGCTGGCGGAGCGGAGGCGGGATTTCGGCCGGCGGCGCTTCGGGCGCTGCGGAGGGGCTCTCGGCGGGCGGTGCGGTATCTTGCAGAGGTTCGCGCTGCCCCTCACCCTTTCCCGTTCCGGGGCGAGCCGCTTGTCTCGCCGGTCCTTCGGACCCCCGTGAAGGACGGAGAGAGGGGGACGTCAGCGTTGCAGCTTCTTCTTCATCGCTTTCAAAAGGAGGCTCGGCCTGCCGATCAGCCCCCTTCTCCCCGTCACCATACGGGGAGAAGGTGCCGGCAGGCGGATGAGGGGCAGCGCCAGCTTCCGATGACCGAGGCTCAGTCTGGACAATCTCCGGCTGCTCCGGCTCGGGAATAACAAGCTCGGCCGGGATTTCTTCCGGCTCCTCAGCAGGCGTTTCCGACTCCGGCTGGATCTCTGGCTCGGGCGGAATGGTTGGTGCGGGTTCGAGCGGTGGCGGCGGCGCGGGCGGCGCTTCCGTCTCGACAGACGGCGGAGGCGCAGTGTCTGCCTCGGGCCGCGACTCTTCGCGTTTCAAAAACTCCGGGACGGCCTGCTCGGCCGCCGGCTTCAGCGCCTCCAGTTCGTCCCATTTGATCGGCGGCAGCGGTGCGGTCTCGTCGGGCCGCTCCTCGACAACTTCCTTCTTGCCGAACGAAAATATCTTCTTGAAAAACCCGGCCATGTCTTGCGCTCTCAGGCGGCGCGGGCGGCAAGCGGCGCGGCGATCAGTCTGATACCGTCATTGCCGGCGATATCAGCCTCGACGATGTCGCCCGGCGCCCCGGCTGACAACACGGCCAGCGTAAACCCTTCGGTGCGGCCGAGCCCATCGCGCTCGACCAGGATCGACTGGCGTGTGCCAGCGAGCGAGGAAAGGTGACGGCGGTAGGCGACCTCGCCGGCGGCGCGCAACCGTGCGGCGCGCTGCTTGACCATTTCGCGGCGAAGCTGCGGCATGCGCGCGGCGGGCGTGCCCTGGCGCGGCGAAAACGGGAAGACATGGAGATGCGTCAGGCCGCATTCCTCGACGATCTCCAGCGAGTTTTCGAACATGGCATCCGTCTCCGTCGGGAAGCCGGCGATGATGTCGGCGCCGAAAACGATGCCGTGGCGCAGTTTGCGCACATCCTCGCAAAAGCGGATCGACTGGTCGCGGCTGTGCCGGCGCTTCATCCGCTTCAGGATCATGTCGTCACCCGATTGCAGCGACAGGTGCAGATGCGGCATCAGCCTCGGCTCGGTGGCGATGGCGTCCAGCAGATCGTCGTCGGCCTCGATCGAATCGATGGAAGAAAGCCGCAGGCGTTTCACGTCTGGCACCTGCTTCAGGATGGTCTTGACCAATTTGCCGAGCTTCGGTGCGCCCGGCAGATCGGCGCCAAAACTGGTCATGTCGACGCCCGTCAGCACGATCTCGGCATAACCACTGCCGGCGAGTCGCTTGACCTGCTCAACCACGGCGCCCATCGGGACCGAGCGCGAATTTCCGCGACCGTAGGGAATGATGCAGAAGGTGCAGCGGTGGTCGCAGCCGTTCTGCACCTGGACAAAAGCGCGCGCCCGGCCCTCGATGGCGTCGACCATGTGGGTGGCCGTTTCGCGCACCGAAAAGATATCGTTGACGCGCGCCTTTTCGGTGTCGTTGACGCCGAAATCCGGCAGCGCGCGATATGAATGCGCCTTCAGCTTCTCCTCATTGCCGAGGACGAGATCGACCTCGTCCATGGCGACGAAATCCTGCGGGCCGGTCTGCGCGGCGCAGCCGGTGACGATGATGCGGGCGGCCGGGTTCTCACGGCGGGCTTTTCTGATCGACTGCTTGGCCTGGCGCACCGCCTCGCCGGTGACGGCGCAGGTGTTGAAGATGATAGCGCCGCCTTCGAGCCCGCCGAGGCCCGCGCTTTCGGCTTCACGCCGCATCACCTCGGATTCATAGGTGTTCAGCCTGCAGCCGAAGGTGACGACGTCGATACCCCTGTTGCCACGAGGAGCCATCAGGCGGCGCTTTCGGTGTCGCGCGCCCACGCCCCGGTCGACGGATCGAAGCTGCCGGAAAATTCCCATTCGGCGGCACCGGTCAGGATGACGTGGTCGTCGTCGCGCCACAGGACGTGCAGCGAGCCGCCGCCGGGCGTCATCAGCGTGACGCTGCGGCCGGTGCGCCGGGTGCGGGCCGCGGCGACCACGGCGGCGCAAGCAGCCGAGCCGCAGGCCTTGGTCAGGCCGGCGCCGCGCTCCCAGGTGCGGATGGCCATGGTCTCCGGCGAAGTCACTTGCGCGATGGTGATGTTGGCGCGCTCAGGGAAGATCGGGTGGTTTTCGAGCAGCGGGCCGAAGCGCTCGAGTTCATAGGACCAGACGTCGCGGTCGACCCAGAAGATGGCGTGCGGATTGCCCATCGAGACGACCGACGGCGAATGCAGTACCGGCGCATCGATCGGGCCGATCTGCAGTTCGATCATGCGGGTGTCGCGAAACTCCTCGGCCAGCGGGATGTCCCGCCAGCCAAAGCGCGGCTTGCCCATGTCGACCGAGATCATTCCGTCGGCATGTTCCTCGGCATTGAGGATGCCGGCGACTGTTTCAAAGGCAAATGTCTTCTGGCCGGTCTCGGCGGCGAGCGCCTGGACGACACAGCGCATGCCGTTGCCGCAGGCTTGCGCACTGGTTCCGTCGGAATTCAAGATGTCGATGAAAAAGGCGGTGCCCGGCGTCCTGGGATCGTGGATCGCCATGATCTGGTCGAACCTGGTCGCGGCGTCGGCATTAAGCGCGACGGCTGCCGCAGGCGTTACGCGATCGGCACGGCCACGCATATCGGCAACGATGATTTCGTTGCCGATACCGTTCATCTTGGCGAAAGGGGCCGCGCTTGCCATGGATCGAAAGGTCTCTTGCCGATTTGGCGCCTATATGGCGGATACCGGCCGAAATTACCAGTGCGGCATGCTTTTCAGGTCACCGCGAATACGCCAAGCACGATCAGCAGGAAGATGATCAGCACGATGCCGATGAGGATGCGGGCGCCGGTTGCGGCGGCTCCAGCCAGTGCCGGCATGCCGAGCAGGCTTGCCGCGGCCGCGATAATCAAAAGAATGATGATCCACCTGATCATGAGAGACACCTCGCAGCCGGCAGGTTTGAACACCTACAAACGCTTCTGCGAGGGCTTGGGTTCCCTGCGGTGGCTGGGCGGGTCGAGGACCCGGCTGTGATATGCAGCTACGGATGCAATATTGTCATAGTGTTGAATGAACGCTACCGTTGTGTCGATTTGACGTCCGGGAATGGATATTTCGCTGGTAAGCAATCTTGGATCCCTTTTTTCGTCTTACCCAAGATCTTCACCGCACCGAGACCGTAAGCTGACGACGTGTTTGGCGGGCCGGCGATAGAGTTTTCCAATGACTGAGCGTTGGGACACGATCATTATTGGTGGCGGCCAGGCGGGGCTCGCCATGAGTTACTATCTTCACCAACATGAACGTGAGCATGTCGTGTTGGAACGCGCGCGTATTGCCGGACGCTGGCGGACTGAGCGTTGGGATTCGCTTCGGTTTCAATTCATCAACCAGGCAATAGAGCTTCCTGGGGTTTCTTATCAGGACCCTGAACCGGAAGGATTCGCCCACCACACCGCCATCACGCGGTTCATCGAGCACTATGCCGCAAAAATTGCAGCTCCGGTTCGCGAGGGTGTGGAGGTCACGAAGCTCCGACACAGGGATACCGGCGATTATGCGTTGGAGACAAACGCCGGCAGCATGACGGCCCGCAATGTCGTTGTGGCGACGGGCCCTTTCCAGCGTTCGATGGTACCGGCGGCGGCCAAGGATTTGCCTCGATCCGTTTACCAGGTTCACGCTTCGAGGTACCGCAACCCCGACGAGCTTTCCCCCGGAGTGGTGCTGGTGGTGGGCAGTGGTGCATCCGGTAGCCAGATTGCGGATGAACTCCAGCAATCCGGGCGCGATGTCTATCTTTCGGTCAGTCCGCATCGTCGGGTGCCGCGGCGCTATCGCGGCCAGGATGTCTTGTGGTGGTTCGACAAAATGGGACGTTTCGAGATCACTATCGATAGTTTCCCGGAGCGGCGGTATCCCCCCTCGACCGTCGTAACCGGTGTCAACGGCGGTTACGATATGAACGTCCGCCGTTTTGCACGCGATGGTGGAGTGGTGCTGGGACGTGTACTCGGATGCGCCGATGGAAAACTGTTGGTGGCCGGGGATGCCTCGCAGATATTGGCTGAAGCCGATAGGTCCTATGACGATTTTGTCTCCGCGGCAGAGGCGCTGGCAGAGAAACCTGAAGTCGCGGACCACATCAGCGATGGCAATGAACGCTCAGCAACGCCAATCCTGGCGGAAGTCGGCGGCGCCCGGTCAGTGGATATCTCCGGTGAGAACGTCGGCTCGGTCATCTGGGGAACGGGATATCGCTTCGACTATAACTGGATCGATTTACCAATTTTCGATTCGCGCAACGCACCTATTCAACAGCGTGGCGTGACAGCCTTTCCCGGCCTGTACTTTCTTGGCCTTCATTGGATGCATACCTTCGGCTCCGGCCTTCTTTCATATGTGGGCCGCGACGCCGCCCATATAGCCAGGCATATGGAAGCTTTGCAGCCGCCTTCGCCGTCAGGCCAGCCGCCGCGCTAAACCTCTGGCACGTCCCAGACTTCGCCCGGCTGCAAGGCACGGAAACGATCCCGCGGTAGACCGGCGGCTCCAAGCGCTTCGCCGAGCTTTCTGGCCGGCTCGTCGATCGGCTCGTTGGTGAGCCGGAATGTGCCCCAGTGGCAGCCGGCGGCATAGCCAGCGTTGCACAAAAGCATGCCTTGCACCGCCTCCTCCGGATCCTGGTGATGCGGCGCCATGAACCAGCGCGGCTCGTAGGCGCCGATCGGCAGGATGGCGAGGCGGAAGCCGCCATGCTTTTCAGCCATCAGCCGGTAGTTGATACCGCCGTGGAAGCCGGTATCGCCGGCAAAATAGATCTTTGCACTTGGCGTTTCGACGACGAAACCCGCCCACAGCGCCATGCGCCGGTCGCGGGTGCCGCGGGCCGACCAGTGGTGCACCGGCTCGACATAGACGGCAACCCCATTGCCGATATCGACCCGATCGCCCCAGTCATGCGCGGAAAGCCGCATACCGGGAACGGCAGCGCCGATGATGGCGTCGTTGCCGAGCGGCGTCAGCAGCAGCGGGTCGTGCCTTGCCTTCAGGCGCTTCAGCGTGGCGAGGTCGAGATGGTCGTAATGGTTGTGGCTGATCAGCACGAGGTCGATCGGCGGCAGATGGGAAAAGGCGATGCCCGGCGGATTGACGCGTTTCGGCCCGGCGAACGAGATTGGCGAGACACGCCGCGACCAGACCGGATCGGTAAGGATGTTCAGGCCGGCTGTCTGGACGAGCAGCGAGGAATGGCCGACCATGGTGAGGCGGAGCGCTGCACCATCGATCCGCTCGACCGGTCTTGCCGGTGGAAACGGACTCGGATTCGCCGCTGGCCATTTCGAGCGCTCGCCGCTCAATTGCCATTTCAACAGATCGGCAAAGCGACCCGGCGGCCGGCCGTCGGGATTGAAGAACAAGGTGCCGTCGAAATGATCGCTGGGCGGGCCGCTGTAATAGCGGTTGGCGGCTCTCTTTCTCGCGGCCAAGAAATCGGCTCCCTGCAGTTTGCTGATTGCCAAGAGATAATGCCGGAGCCAGCTGGCGCAAGCATTTGAGGTGAACGTCAAGGATTTGGAGCCGGCGCGCCGTATCGCACCGACCCGGAGGTATCAGCCAGGCAATGTGCATTTTGCGATAAATTTGCAACATTAGCGGCGCAAACCGTATTTTAACCATATCGGGTTGAAATTTCGCCACCTTCTCCATCTTGGTGAGAGGGACATTGCGCGGACGGCACCCCCCAGCCGGATCCGACGGAGGTTGAAGAATGAGATTTTCGAAAACCGGCCTGCTGGCCGTATCGCTGGCCGCGCTCGTTGCGAGCGGCTGTTCAACCTCGCGGTTCTCATCAATGGACGAGCAGCAGCCGGCGCCGCTGGAAGCTGCGCCCGCCGGCAAGGTGACTGCAAACCAGCTGCCGCCCCCGGCGACACCCGGCCCGGCCGATCCGTCGAAATTTCCAACCGCGCCGCAGAACACCCAGGTCGCCTCGTTGCCGCCCGACGGGACGGCGCCGGCCGGCGCGGCCGACCTGACCGCCTCCAGCGTCGCCGGCGTGTGGAAGGCAAGCGTGTCCGGCCAGAGCTGTCAGGTGGCGACGCCGCAGACCAAATTCGGCTCGGGCTATCGCGCCGGACCGCTGCATTGCCCGGCGCCGCTCGACGGCATCAAATCCTGGAACGTCGCCGGCAAACAGCTGACGCTCTTTGACGAGAACGGCGGCACGCTGGCACGGCTGTATTCCTCGGGCGGCGAGAAATTCGACGGCCAGACTTCCAACGGCCTGCCGATCTCGCTTACAAGGTAATCGAACCGCCCCTATTGTTACGCAATTCCGGACGGAAAACCGTTATACACTTTCCTGGAATTGCCCTCTTTTGTTTTTTACGCAATTCCGGACAGAAAACCGCTACACACTTTTCTTGGAATTGCTCCGGAACGACGTGACCGATGCATCTGCGTGACGGCCTCCAGACCCATGCGACCGTCAAGCAGCGCTACGACCATCTGGTCGAGACGGGCGCCATCGGGCGCGACCCGGCGCAGGAGCGGATCGCCGCTGCGCTCGACCGGCTGATCGACGAAATATCGGCAAAGCGGCTGGCGCATAAATCAAGCGCACTTGGGTGGCTGTTCGCCCGCAAGCGCGAAGTGCACGAGGCAGTCAAGGGCCTCTACATCCATGGCGGCGTCGGCCGCGGCAAAACCATGCTGATGGATATGTTCTTCGAGCTGCTGCCGGTGCGGCGCAAGCGCCGCGTGCATTTCAACGATTTCATGGCCGACGTGCAGGATCGCATCCAGAAGCACCGGCAGGCTCGCAAGAACGGCACGGCCAAGGAGGACGATCCGATCCCACCGGTGGCGCGCGCGCTGGCCGAGGAAGCCTGGGTGCTGTGCTTCGACGAGTTTTCGGTCACCGACATCGCCGATGCGATGATCCTGTCCAGGTTGTTTTCGGCGTTGTTTGCCAATGGCGTGGTGCTGGTCGCCACTTCCAATGTCGCGCCGCAGGAGCTCTACCCTGACGGCCTGAACCGTCAGTTGTTCTTGCCGTTTGTTGCTATCTTGGAGCGCCACGCGCAGGTGCTGGCGCTGGACGCCGACAAGGATTACCGCCTCGACAAGCTCAGCCGCATGCCGGTCTACGTCACCCCGGCCGATGCCGCCGCCGACCATGCGCTCGACGACGCCTGGGCGGTGATGACGCATGGCAGGCCGACGGCCGAGACGATGCTGATGGTGAAGGGCCGGCATGTCGTAGTGCCGCGTGCTGCCGGCGAGGCGGCGCGGTTTTCCTTCGCTGATCTCTGCGAGAGGCCGCTCGGCGCCCGTGACTATCTTGCCATCGCCGGCCGTTTCTCGACCATCTTCATCGACCATGTGCCGGTGCTCGGCGAAGGCAAGCGCAACGAAGCCAAGCGCTTCATCCTGCTGGTTGATACGCTCTACGATCATCATGTGCGGCTGGTGATGAGCGCCGCAGCACCGCCGCCGCAGCTCTATACGGCCAAGCGCGGCAACGAGGTCTTCGAGTTCGAGCGCACCGCATCGCGGCTGATCGAGATGCAGAGCCACGACTGGCTGGAGGATTGGGTGGAAAGGCAGAAGGCGCGGGGATCATCGACAGAGGCGCGGCAGGCTTAGGGCTAGGAGCCCGATGCCCAGCAGGCTGATCTGCAGCGCTCCTTCACACCTGTCCAGCCATCGTTAAAAGGGTCCGTCCCGCCGCGTCTATAATCGATAAACATACATCACAGAATCCTCCGCCGGCCCATGCGGCACCTTTCGCGACTCGTAAAGTGCGCGAGCAGCAACATTGTCCGGCTCGGTGCCGACCCAGGCCTCCTCACAACCATGCTCGCGACCGAGTGCGAACATGGCGTCGAGCATCCTCGTCGCAATGCCCTGGCGTTGAAAGGCCGGCGCCACGCCGACCTCGTCTATGTAGAGTTCGCTCACCTTGTCCGGGTGCCGGTGGACGATCGCGGCGCATTGGCCGATAACGACGCCGTCGGCGAGGGCCACGATCATGAAATGGCCGGGCGCCGCGAGATAGGCAGAGAGTCGATCCGGCCTGACCGGCTCATCGAAAACCTCGTCGGCAACCCGCATCACAAGGGCGTCATCGCCCGGAAATAGCCTTCTGATTTCAGATGCCATTGTGTAGAATTCCTCTAGCCGGCTTCAGAACTTTTACGTTTACGTAAGTCCCATTGTTTCTAACCGATTGAAATTACTCACTCCAAAATAATCGTTTGAATTTTTGCACGGCCGGGGCTATTGCGTGCGGCGAATTTCGCGGTTCCGCAGCATTCCGGCCTCTTCCTCCGACGCCGTCATCAAATCGTCAAGGATTTGGGCGCCGTCATAGTCAAAGGGAAAACATCCTGACATGGCACGCAACAAGATAGCGCTCATCGGCTCGGGCATGATCGGCGGCACCCTCGCCCACATGGTCGGCCTCAAGGATCTCGGCGACGTCGTGCTGTTCGATATCGCCGAAGGCATCCCGCAAGGCAAGGGGCTGGACATCGCGCAGTCGTCGCCGGTCGATGGGTTCGACTCCAGGCTGACCGGCGTCAACGACTATGCCGGCATCGAGGGCGCCGACGTCTGCATCGTCACCGCCGGCGTGCCGCGCAAGCCCGGCATGAGCCGCGACGATCTTCTGGGCATCAATCTGAAGGTGATGGAGCAGGTCGGCGCCGGCCTCAAGAAATACGCGCCGAAGGCCTTCGTCATCTGCATCACCAATCCGCTCGACGCCATGGTCTGGGCGCTGCAGAAGTTTTCCGGCCTGCCGAAGAGCCATGTCGTCGGCATGGCCGGCGTGCTCGACAGTTCGCGCTTCCGTTATTTCCTGGCCGAGGAATTCAAGGTCTCGGTCGAGGATGTCACCGCCTTCGTGCTCGGTGGCCACGGCGATTCCATGGTGCCGATGATCCGCTATTCCACCGTTGCCGGCATCCCGCTGCCCGACCTCATCAAGATGGGCTGGACCTCGAAGGAGCGGCTCGACCAGATCGTGCAGCGCACCCGCGACGGCGGCGCCGAGATCGTCGGCCTGCTCAAGACCGGTTCGGCCTTCTACGCGCCCGCCGCCTCGGCCATCGCCATGGCCGAAGCCTATCTCAAGGACAAGAAGCGGGTGCTGCCCTGTGCTGCCTTTCTTTCCGGCCAATATGGCGTCAAGAACACCTATGTCGGCGTTCCCGTGGTGATCGGCGCCGGCGGCGTCGAGCGTATCATCGAGATCGAACTGGCGAAAAGCGAACAGAAGATGTTCGACAGTTCGGTCGCCGCGGTGCAGGGTCTGTGCGACGCCTGCGTCAAGATCGCTCCGCATCTCGCGGCCAAATAAGCCGGCAACCAAGCCCGCCAAACAAGCTGGAGACATAGCGCATGAACATCCATGAGTATCAGGGCAAGGCGCTGCTGAAAGGTTTTGGCGCACCGGTGGCCGAGGGCGTGCCGGTGTTCAAGGCGAGCGAGGCGGAAGCCGCCGCCAAGGCGCTGCCCGGCCCGCTCTATGTGGTCAAGAGCCAGATCCATGCCGGCGGCCGCGGCAAGGGCAAGTTCAAGGAGCTCGGCGCCGATGCGAAGGGCGGCGTCAGGCTGGCGAAGTCGGTGGCCGAGGTCGTCGCCAACGCCAAGGAGATGCTCGGCCATACGCTGGTCACCAAGCAGACCGGCCCGGCCGGCAAGCAGGTCAACCGGCTCTACATCGAGGACGGCGCTGACATCGAGCGCGAGCTCTATCTGTCGATCCTGGTCGACCGCTCGGTCGGGCGCGTCGCCTTCGTCGTCTCGACCGAGGGCGGCATGGACATCGAGGCGGTCGCCCACGACACGCCGGAAAAGATCATCACCGTCGCCATCGACCCGGAAAAGGGCGTGACGGCCGACGATGTGAACACGCTCAACGCCGCACTGAGGCTCGACGGCGACGCCGCCAAAGATGGTGGCACGCTGTTTCCGATCCTCTACAAGGCATTTGTCGAGAAGGACATGAGCCTGCTCGAGATCAACCCGCTGATCGTCATGAAGAGCGGCCGGCTGCGCGTGCTCGACGCAAAAGTGTCGTTCGACAACAATGCGCTGTTCCGCCACCCGGACGTGCTCGAATTGCGCGACACCACCGAAGAGGATGAGAAGGAGATCGAGGCGTCGAAATACGACCTCGCCTATGTCGCGCTCGACGGTAATATCGGTTGCATGGTCAACGGCGCCGGCCTTGCCATGGCGACGATGGATATCATCAAGCTCTACGGCGCCGAGCCGGCCAACTTCCTCGATGTCGGCGGCGGCGCGTCTAAGGAAAAAGTGACGGCGGCGTTCAAGATCATCACCAAGGATCCGGCGGTCAAAGGCATTCTGATCAACATCTTCGGCGGCATCATGAAGTGCGACATCATCGCCGAGGGCGTCATCGCCGCAGTCAAGGAGGTCGGCCTGCAAGTGCCGCTGGTTGTGCGGCTGGAAGGGACCAATGCCGAGCTCGGCAAAAAGATCATCAACGACAGCGGGCTGAACGTGGTGTCGGCCGATGACCTCGATGATGCAGCCAAGAAGATTGTCGCGGCGGTGAAGGGCTGAGTCTGTGCCTCCGCACAAGATAAACCTCGTCGAGGCGGCGGATACGAAGATCAAGAAGGTCTTCGATCCGCATATTGCCGGCGACGTCAACGATTCCCAGGTCAAGATCGCCAAGTTCGGCGACGTCTTCGATTGGCACGCGCACGACAATGAAGACGAGGCCTTCCTGGTGCTGCGCGGCCGCATCGCCATCGATTTCCGCGACGGCACGGTGGAGCTTTCCAGCGGCGAGTTCATCGTCGTGCCGCGCGCCGTCGAGCACCGGCCGCGCTCGCTGAGCGAAGAACCTGTGGTGCTGATGTTCGAGCCGGCGACGACGCTCAACACCGGCAACGCCAAGAGCGACCTGACCGTCGCCGAGCTGAAGCGGTTGTGACGATGAGCGCGCGGCCTTCCCCGATCAACGGTTTTTGAAAAGGACCACCATGTCCATTCTCGTCGACAAGAACACCAAGGTGCTGGTGCAGGGCCTGACCGGCAAGACCGGCACGTTCCACACCGAACAGGCGCTGGCCTATCACGGCACGAAAATGGTCGGCGGCATCCATCCCAAGAAGGGCGGCGAGATCTGGACCGGCGCCAAGGGCGAGGCACTGCCGATCTTCGCCACCGTAGCCGAAGGCAAGGCGAAGACCGGCGCCAACGCTTCGGTCGTCTACGTGCCGCCGGCGGGTGCCGCCGAAGCGATCCTGGAAGCGATCGAGGCCGAGATCCCGCTGATCGTCTGCATCACCGAGGGCATACCGGTGATGGACATGATCAAGGTCAAGGCGAGGCTCGACCGCTCGAAGTCGCGGCTGATCGGGCCGAACTGCCCCGGCGTGCTGACCCCCGACCAATGCAAGATCGGTATCATGCCCGGCAACATCTTCCGCAAGGGCTCGGTCGGCGTTGTTTCGCGCTCGGGAACGCTTACCTATGAGGCGGTGTTCCAGACCACCAATGTCGGTCTCGGCCAGACCACCGCCGTCGGCATTGGCGGCGATCCGGTCAAAGGCACGGAGTTCATCGACGTGCTGGAGATGTTCCTTGCCGACGATGAGACCAAGTCGATCATCATGATCGGTGAGATCGGCGGCTCGGCCGAGGAAGACGCCGCGCAGTTCCTCAAGGATGAGGCAAAGCGTGGCCGCAGCAAGCCGATGGCGGGCTTCATCGCCGGGCGCACGGCGCCGGCGGGCCGCACCATGGGCCATGCGGGCGCGGTCATCTCGGGCGGCAAGGGCGGCGCGGAAGACAAGATCGCGGCGATGGAATCGGCCGGCATCAAGGTATCGCCGTCGCCAGCACGGCTCGGTACGACGCTGGTCGAGGCGATCAAAGGATAAGTGAGTAGCGAGTAGTGAATAGCGAATAGGAAAAACAGAGTAACGGCGCGAACCAGGGAAATCCCTACTCGCTACTCTCTATTCGCTCTGAAAAGGAGACGGAGCAGGCGCTCCGCGGAAAAAAATGGCAAGACAAGATCAGGCCAACGACCAGTTTTCGCTTACCTCTTTCCTCTATGGCGGCAATGCCGATTATATCGACGCGCTTTATGCCGCTTATGAGGACGATCCCGCGTCGGTCGATCCCGAATGGCAGGACTTTTTCGCGGCGCTGAAGGACGACGCCGGCGACGTGCGCAAGAATGCCAAGGGCGCCTCATGGGCCAAGCCCTCCTGGCCGATGCAGGCCAATGGCGAGCTTGTCTCGGCGCTGGACGGCAATTGGGGCCTGGTCGAAAAGCACATCGAAAAGAAGGTCAAGGACCGAGCGGCCGGCAACGGCGCAGCCCTTTCCGACGCCGACGTGCATCAGGCGACGCGCGATTCCGTCCGCGCCATCATGATGATCCGCGCCTTTCGCATGCGCGGCCATCTGCATGCCAATCTCGATCCGCTCGGCATTGCCAAGCCGCTCGAGGATTATAACGAGCTGTCGCCGGAGAATTACGGCTTCACCGAAGCCGATTACGACCGGCCGATCTTCCTCGACAATGTGCTCGGGCTGGAATTCGGCACCATCCGGCAGATGCTCGACATCCTGACCCGGACCTATTGCTCGACGCTCGGCGTCGAATTCATGCATATTTCCGATCCCGAGGAGAAGGCCTGGATCCAGGCGCGCATCGAGGGCGCCGACAAGGAGATCTCCTTCACCGCCACCGGCAAGAAGGCGATCCTGCAAAAGCTGGTCGAGGCCGAAGGCTTCGAGCAGTTCATCGACGTCAAGTACAAGGGAACCAAGCGCTTCGGCCTCGATGGCGGCGAGTCGCTGATCCCGGCGCTGGAGCAGATCGTCAAGCGCGGCGGCCAGCTCGGCATGAAGGAGATCGTGCTCGGCATGGCGCATCGCGGCCGGCTGAACGTGTTGTCGCAGGTGATGGCCAAGCCGCACCGCGCCATTTTCCACGAGTTCAAGGGCGGCTCGGCCGCGCCCGACGAGGTCGAAGGCTCGGGCGACGTGAAGTACCATCTCGGTGCCTCATCCGACCGCGAGTTCGACGGCAACAAGGTGCATCTGTCGCTGACCGCCAACCCATCGCATCTGGAAATCGTCGATCCGGTGGTGATGGGCAAGGCGCGCGCCAAGCAGGATTATCTGTTTGGCCGCAGCCGCGAGGAGATCGTGCCGCTGGAAGAGCGCGCCAAGGTGCTGCCGCTGCTGCTGCATGGCGATGCCGCTTTTGCCGGCCAGGGCGTGATTGCCGAAATCCTTGGCTTGTCCGGCCTGCGCGGCCACCGCGTCGCCGGCACGCTGCATTTCATCATCAACAACCAGATCGGCTTCACCACCAACCCGCGCTTTTCGCGTTCGTCGCCCTATCCGTCCGACGTGGCCAAGATGATCGAGGCGCCGATCTTCCACGTCAATGGCGACGATCCGGAAGCCGTGGTCCATGCCACCAAGGTGGCGATCGAATTCCGCATGAAGTTCCACAAGCCTGTCGTGGTGGACATGTTCTGCTACCGCCGCTTCGGCCACAATGAGGGCGATGAGCCGGCCTTCACCCAGCCGATCATGTATCGCAAGATCCGCAACCAGAAGACGACCATGCAGATCTATGCCGACCGGCTGATCGCCGAAGGCCATATCAGCCAGGCCGAGCTCGAAAAGATGAAGGCCGACTGGCGGGCGCATCTCGAGCAGGAATTCGAGGTCGGCCAGCACTATAAGCCGAACAAGGCGGACTGGCTGGACGGCGCCTGGTCCGGCCTGCGCTCGGCCGACAACCAGGACGAACAGCGGCGCGGCAAGACCGCGGTACCGGTCAAGACGCTGAAGGAGATCGGCAAGAAGCTGACCGAGGTGCCGAAGGATTTCGAGGCACACAAGACGATCATCCGCTTCCTCGACAACCGCCGCCAGGCGATCGAATCGGGCGAAGGCATCGACTGGTCGACGGCCGAGGCGCTGGCCTTCGGCGCCATCCTGCTCGACGGCAATCCGATCCGGCTGTCCGGACAGGATTCGGAGCGCGGCACCTTCTCGCAGCGCCATTCCGTGCTCTACGACCAGCGCGACGAGACCCGCTACATCCCACTCAACAATCTGTCGGCGGCGCAGGCCGGGTTCGAGGTCATCAACTCGATGCTGTCGGAAGAGGCCGTGCTCGGCTTTGAATATGGCTACTCGCTGGCTGAGCCGAAGGCGCTAACGCTATGGGAAGCGCAGTTCGGCGACTTCGCCAATGGCGCCCAGGTGGTATTCGACCAGTTCATCTCGTCGGGCGAGCGCAAGTGGCTCAGAATGTCGGGCCTCGTCTGCCTGCTGCCGCACGGCTATGAAGGCCAGGGGCCGGAGCATTCGTCGGCCCGGCTCGAGCGCTTCCTGCAGCTTTGCGCGGAAGACAACATGCAGGTCGCCAACGTCACGACGCCGGCCAACTACTTCCACATCTTGCGCCGGCAATTGAAGCGGGACTTCCGCAAGCCGCTGATCCTGATGACGCCGAAGTCGCTGCTGCGCCACAAGCGGGCGGTGTCGACGCTGCCGGAAATGTCGGGCGAAAGCGCCTTTCACCGGCTGTTGTGGGACGACGCCCAGCTGCTGTCGGGCCAGGCCATCAAGCTCACCAAGGATTCGAAGATCCGCCGTGTCGTGCTCTGTTCGGGCAAGGTCTACTACGACCTCTACGAAGAGCGCGAGAAGCGCGGCATCAACGACATCTACCTGCTGCGCGTCGAGCAGCTCTATCCGTTCCCGGCCAAGGCGCTGATCACCGAACTGTCGCGCTTCCGCAATGCCGAGATGGTGTGGTGCCAGGAGGAGCCCAAGAACATGGGCGCCTGGTCGTTCATCGATCCGTATCTCGAATGGGTGCTGGCGCATATCGACGCCAAGCACCAGCGGGTGCGCTATACCGGCCGGCCGGCCGCCGCCTCGCCGGCGACCGGATTGATGTCGAAGCATCTCGCCCAGCTTGCCGCCTTGCTCGACGACGCGCTTGGTGAATAGAACAGAACTGGGCGGATAAAATAGAACCGAAAGAAACGGACAGGCACAATGGCAACCGAAATCCGCGTCCCGACACTTGGTGAATCCGTCACCGAGGCGACCATCGGCAAATGGTTCAAGAAGGTCGGCGACGCGATCGCCGCCGATGAGCCGCTGGTCGAACTCGAAACCGACAAGGTGACGGTGGAAGTGCCGGCCGCCGCCGCGGGCACGCTCAGCGAGATCGCCGTCAAGGAAGGCGAGACGGTTGGCGTCGGGGCGCTGCTCGGCACGATTTCGGCAGGCGCCGGCGCAGCAGCCAATGCTGCCGCCGCTCCGGCAGCGAAGCCGGACGCGGTGTCGCAGGCCTCGGCTCCGACCGCGGCCTCGAGCGTCCAGCAGGCCGCGGCCGAGACGGCCAAGATCGCCGGCGACGCCGGCGCGATTGAGACACGCACAATGCCGCCGGCGCCGTCGGCGGCAAAGCTGCTGGCCGAGCACAATCTTGCGGTCGACCAGGTCTCGGGCTCGGGCAAGCGCGGCCAGGTGCTGAAAGGCGACGTGCTCGACCTGATCGCCAGGGGCGCGCCGTCGCAGCCGGCCGAAATGCCAAAGGCAGCACCTGTGCCGGCACCTGTCGCCGCGCGCGCGCCGTCCTCGGCCGACGATGCGTCGCGCGAGGAGCGCGTGCGCATGACCAAGCTGCGCCAGACCATCGCGCGCCGCCTCAAGGAAGCGCAATCGACCGCCGCGATGCTGACCACCTTCAACGAGGTCGACATGAGCGCGGTGATGGCGCTGAGGAGCAAATACAAGGACGTGTTCGAGAAGAAGCACGGCGTGAAGCTCGGCTTCATGGGTTTCTTCACCAAGGCCGTCACCCATGCGCTGAAGGAGATCCCGTCCGTCAACGCCGAGATCGACGGCACCGACATCATCTTCAAGAACTACGCCCATATCGGCGTCGCCGTTGGTACCGAAAAAGGCCTTGTCGTGCCGGTCGTGCGCAATGCCGACCAGATGTCCATCGCCGAAATCGAGAAGGACATCGGCAGGCTCGGGCTTGCGGCGCGCGACGGCAAGCTATCGGTTGCGGATATGCAAGGCGGCACGTTTACGATTTCCAACGGTGGCGTTTACGGGTCGCTGATGTCGACGCCGATCCTCAATGCGCCGCAGTCGGGCATTTTGGGCATGCACAAGATCCAGGAGCGGCCGGTGGTGGTCGGCGGCCAGATCGTCATCCGGCCGATGATGTATCTGGCGCTGTCCTACGATCACCGCATCGTCGACGGCAAGGAAGCGGTGACGTTCCTGGTGCGGGTCAAGGAAAGCCTGGAGGATCCCGAGCGGCTGGTGCTCGACCTCTAGGGGCGGCCCGAGTGAGCCGGAGAATGGATCTGCGCCACCGGATTGGTTCCTCTCGTTTCCGGTCCGGTTTGTTTGTCACGATCTCCGCACTCGGCGTGCAGACGGTCTCCGCTGCGCTTGCCGCCTGCCCGCTCGAACTGGCCGTCTACGGCGACACTGAAAACGCAGCCGAGATCGATTTCAGGCCAACCGGCGAATCGGCCGCCGTCACCAACAGTTTCAAGATGGTGCTCGACAAGGGCGTCGTTCTCGACGGAATCGTCATGTGGACGGAGGGCGTGGCGCGGCCGCATGGCTCACTGATGTACAAATGCCCGGCCGGCGACGTCACCGGCGACGAGCTCGCCGCCTGCACTGTGTGGGAGGGGGTCATCTATACGGCCGACGACCAGGGCAATATCGCGTTGCTGCCGGGCGAAGGAAAGGATGCGCCGAAGAAGCTGATCCTGCCCGATCTGGGGGCGTCGTTGCAGATGTCGGCGGCCTATGGCGCCAACGGCTTTTCCAAGGTGCCCTGGGACGTCTTTGCCCTGAAAGGATGTCAGGAATGAGCGGAAAAATCCTGCTGGTGACCGGCGGCAGCCGCGGCATTGGCGCCGCTACATGCAGGCTTGCCGCCGAGGCCGGCTACCGCGTTGCGGTCAATTACGCGTCGAATGCAAAAGCGGCCGAAACGGTGGTCGCCGACATCGAGGCCGGCGGCGGAGAAGCCTTTGCCCTCAAGGCCGATGTCGGCAGCGAGACGGATGTGCTGGCCATGTTCGAGGCGGTCGAAGACCGCTTCGGCGGGCTTGATGCGCTGGTCAACAATGCCGGTGTCGTCGACAGCCTGTCACGGGTCGACGAGATGTCGTTCGCGCGGCTCGAGCGCATGATGCGGATCAATGTGATTGGGCCGATGCTTTGCGCACGCGAAGCGGTGAAGCGCATGTCGACCAGAAATGGCGGCAAGGGCGGCGCCATCGTCAATTTGTCTTCGATCGCGGCAAGGCTTGGCGGGGCAGGTCAATATATCGACTACGCAGCCTCCAAGAACGCGATCAACGCCTTCACTGTCGGCCTGGCGCGGGAAGTGGCCGAGGAAGGCGTCCGTGTCAACGCGGTCAGCCCGGGCATCATCGACACGGAAATTCATGCCTCCGGCGGGCAGCCGGATCGCGCCGAGAAAATGGGCCGGGTGGTGCCGATGCAGCGCGCAGGCACTGCCGAGGAAGTCGCGGCCGCAATTCTCTGGCTGCTGTCGGACGAGGCCTCCTATACGACAGGCGCCAATCTGGAAGTCGGCGGCGGCCGCTAAAGCAAAGGGACAGTATCATGGCCTATGACGTCGTTATCATCGGATCGGGACCGGGCGGCTATGTCTGCGCCATCAAGGCGGCACAGCTCGGCCTGAAGACGGCGGTGGTCGAAAAGAACCCGACCTTCGGCGGTACCTGCCTCAACATCGGCTGCATCCCGTCAAAGGCGCTGCTGCATGCGTCCGAGATGTTTGCCGAGGCCGGCCATTCCTTCGACGCGCTCGGCGTCGAGATCGGCGCGCCCAAGCTCAATCTCGGCAAGATGATGGCACACAAGGATGCGACGGTGACGGCCAACGTCAATGGCGTCGCCTTCCTGTTCAAGAAGAACAAGATCGACAGTTTTCGTGGCACCGGCAAAGTAGTTGCGGCTGGCAAGGTGTCGGTGACCTCCGATGACGGCAAGGTCGAGGAGATTGAGACCAAGAACATCGTCATCGCCACCGGCTCCGACGTCGCCGGCATTCCCGGTGTCAAGGTCGATTTCGACGAGAAGGTGATCGTGTCGTCGACCGGCGCGCTGTCGCTGGACAAGGTGCCGGGCCATCTGGTGGTGGTCGGCGGCGGCGTCATCGGGCTGGAACTCGGCTCGGTATGGGCGCGGCTCGGCGCCAAGGTCACCGTGGTCGAGTTCCTCGACACCATCCTGGGCGGCATGGATGGCGAGGTCTCCAAGCAGTTCCAGCGCCTGCTGTCGAAGCAGGGCTTTGAGTTCAGGCTGGGCGCCAAGGTGACCGGCGTCGCCAAGGCCAAGAAGGGAGCGACGGTCACCTTCGAGCCAGTCAAAGGCGGGGCGGCCGAGACGATCGAGGCCGACGCCGTGCTGATCGCGACGGGACGACGGGCCTATTCGGACGCTCTCGGGCTTAAGGAGGCAGGCGTCGACGTCGACGAGCGCGGCTGGGTCAAGACCGACGGCGATCTCAGGACCAACGTCCCCGGTATCTACGCCATCGGCGATGTCATCGCCGGCCCGATGCTCGCCCACAAGGCCGAGGACGAGGGCGTGGCGGTGGCCGAAACCATTGCCGGCCAGGCCGGGCATGTGAACTATGACGTGATTCCGAGCGTCGTCTACACCACGCCGGAAATCGCTTCGGTCGGCAAGACCGAAGAAGAATTGAAGAAGGCCGGCGTCGACTACAAGGCGGGAAAATTCCCGTTCAGCGCCAATGGCCGGGCGCGCGCCATGCTGCACACCGACGGCTTTGTGAAAATCCTGGCCGACAAGGCCAGCGACCGCGTGCTCGGCGTCCACATCGTCGGCTTCGGCGCCGGCGAGATGATCCACGAGGCGGCGGTGCTGATGGAATTTGGCGGCTCGTCGGAAGACCTAGCCCGCACCTGTCACGCCCATCCGACAATGTCGGAGGCGGTCAAGGAGGCGGCATTGGCGACGTTCTTCAAGCCCATCCATATCTGAGCAAACGCGGTGAATCGCAAAGCTTAGAGATTGGCTGAAACATCCGCGATTCGTCATCCCAGGGCGGAGCAGGAGCGGAGCGATGTCGCGGAGACCCTGGGATCCATGCCGTTACCTAAGCGGCAGTGTTCCGGCGAACCAGAATCGAGTGCCTCTTCGCATCGGCTGGTAACCGGTGATTCTGCACCACTGCATTCTTCGGCGGATGTCACGGCATGGATCCCAGGGTCTGCGCTCCGCTTCGCGTTCGCTCCGCCCTGGGATGACGAAGCCATCGACGGCTGTTCCCAAAAACAAAACGGCCCGCCTTTCAGCGGGCCGTTCATATATTAAGTCGGCAGTCTGATTACTGAGGGGCCGGTGCTGGTGCCGGGGCTGGCGCAGGGGCTGGCGCAGGGGCCGGAGCGGGTGCAGGTTCTGCCGGAGCGGGAGCCGGAGCGGGTGTTGCCGGAGCTGGCGCAGGAGCCGGTTCGGCTGGCTTCATCGGCTCGGCAGGTGCTGGAGCCGGAGCCGGTGTGCTGGCTGCGGGCGGTTCGGCAGGCGCAGGTGCCTCGCTACGTCTTCCAAAAACATAATAGGCGACAATTGCCAGGATAACGACGACCAGGGCAATCAGCCAGCCGCTGCCGCCGCCGCGTGGCCGTGCGGTACCCGGTGAGGTGAATGGGTCGTTCGGATTGGGTGTGTTCGCCATAAAAGTGTCCTCCGTGGATGAAAAACATCAAGTAATAGCCATCAACGTACAATCGTTGAATCGGTTTCACATTAGGCGTTGAAAACGCCGAAAACAGGGCAATTCTGATCCGGAATCGCTTGCAGGCATGCATTTCCACCGCAAAACGGGTTCGATCGAGCCAAACCGAACCTTTTTCAGTTTCTTGGCACGAAGCGCGGGTGGTCCGCCGTCGCGCCACGGCAATGATTCGGTGTGCAACTCCGCCGTGTTGTTCAGTTGACGGCGGTCACCGTGTAGCCGGTCTTGCGGAAACCCTCGACCAAGCCTTGCGCTCCGGGAAGGTGCATGGCGCCTACCGCCATGAAGACATTGCCGTGGGCGAGGATCGGCGCTGCACGATCGACCATCACCTTGTTGCGGCTGGTGATCATGGTCTGCTCGAATTCGGCGTAACCCGATTGGTCGTCGACCTGTTCGGGAATGACGGTCCGAAACAGCGGTACGTACATGCCAGTGTCGCCACGCCGGTAAAGCACGATCATGGTTTCGTTGACGTCGTTCACCTTGTCGCCAAGCTTCAGCGTATCGACCAGCCCCTTCAGGTGAAAGGCGATCGGCAGCGAAGCCATGGCGCGCAACTGGTCGGCGATTGTCTCCAGCCCCTCGACTGATTTGCCCGAAGCCTCGGCGTCCTTGGCAAGCTTGACGTCGAGCACCGGTGCGCCGCCAGCTTGGCGGGCGACTTCGCATGCAGGCAGCGCCACCATCGCCGACAGCAACCAGGGCTTCATCTTGGCGACGGTCGCTGGCGGGATGCCACGCGCATCGAGCGCCTTGTTGACCACCGCCGCATCCTGCGGCGACAGCAGCGACGAAAGCGTCGTCTTGTCGGTGAACATCATCAGATCCGGCTCTTTCAGCAGTGCGGCCATCATCTTCTGCTTGTCGAGCACTTCGGTGGTCTCGATGATGACGGTGCCAGCCGCATCGAATGCCTTCTGCGCGGCGGGCGGCAGCGTGGTGACGCGCGGGTCGGTAACGTGCATGGTGCCGAACAGGAAAGACGGTTTTTCGCCTGATTTTTCGAGCTTCCACAGCAGGCCCTTGCCGTTCGGCGTCACTGCCGCGTCCGCCTCGATCTTGCGGTAGGTGGCCGGGTCGTCCTTTTGCAGCGCGCCCAGCATATCGGTACCGGCGCAGACCGGGATCTCGGCGCGTGCTTTGCCTGCGGCGAGCAGCGCGATGATGAGGAAGGAGAGGAAAAACAGGGCGTTGAGCGCGACAAGCAGCTTCAGCGACACATGGGTCGCGCGGTCGGCGATGGCGATGAGGCGTTTCATGCTGCGGTTCTAGGCGCAAAAAGCGGCAAAACGGTTAATCGGCGCATCAAAATTGTTGCGAGATGGCCACCAATCAAGCATCCATCACGCACGCGGATGAGCTGCTTCGTAAATCTCGAGCAGCCTGGCGGTGTCGACACCGGTGTATATCTGGGTTGTCGACAGGCTGGCGTGGCCGAGCAACTCCTGGATGGTGCGCAGGTCGCCGCCGCGCCCAAGCAGATGCGTTGCAAAGGAATGGCGCAGCGCATGCGGCGTCGCCGTGTCGGGCAGGTTGAGCGCCGAGCGCAGCTTGGCCATGTCGCGCTGAACGATTGCCGGGTTCAGCGGGCCGCCGCGGGCACCGCGAAACAGCACGCCCTTGGGATCGAGATGATAGGGACACAAGCGGCGGTATTCGGCAATCGCCCGCAGCGCCACCGGCAGCACCGGCACCAACCGCGTCTTGCCGCCCTTGCCGGTGACGCGCAGCACGGTCTCACCAGGCGAGGACAGATCGGCGCCCGACAGGCCGAGCGCCTCGGAAATGCGCAAGCCGGACCCATAGAGCAGGGTCAGCACGGCGGCGTTGCGCGCGGCGATCCACGGCTCCTCCGCCAGTTGGCCTTCCACCGAGACGACGTGTTTTGCATCGCTTGCGGTCAGCGGCTTGGGCAGCGATTTCGGCTGTCGCGGCGCGCGCAGGGCTGCCGCACCTGCCGCATTGGCGAGGCCGCGCCGTTCCAGGAAACGCAGCAGCGAGCGGATGCCGGCTAGGCCGCGCCCGAGCGTGCGGGCGCCGGCGCCCTCGGTACGGCGGGCAGCGAGAAAGCCGCGCAGATCGGCGGGGCGCAGATCGGCGATGTCGGAAATGCCGGGCGAGCCGCCGCAATGGCCGGTCAGGAAATGCAGCAACTGGCGCGTGTCGCGCTCATAGGCCTCGACGGTTTCGGGCGACAGCCGGCGTTCGCGCGCCAGCATCTTCAGCCACGCCTCGCGCGCCGCCTGAAGATCGGGTTTTGCCGGTATGAGGAATTCCCGCATTGCGCTCTTCCAATTCCCAACCATCTTCCGGCACTCGGGTTAGGAAGCGGTGAAGAGCGGCATCATTGAAATGACGACGGGCTGGGGCTAGAGCAAGGCAAAGGATTTTCCGCAGATGAGCAAGCCGCAAAACCCCGTCCAGATGGCCGTGATCGGTGCCGCGCACGGCATCAAGGGCGAATTGCGCGTCAAGAGCTTTACCGGCGACCCGCTGGCGCTGGCCGATTACGGTCCGCTCTACGCCAGGGATGGCCGCGCCTTCCAGATCGTCGATATCAGGCCTGCCAACACCGTGGTGGTGGTGCGTTTCAAGGGCGTCAGCGATCGCAATGCCGCCGAGGCGCTTGCCGGCACCGAATTGTTCGTCGACCGTTCAGTGTTGCCGGATGAGGGCGAAGAGGATGAATTCTACCATGCCGACCTCGTCGGGCTGGAGGTCAAGTATGACACTGGTGCGGTCATCGGAAAGGTCGTCGCCGTGCATAATTTCGGCGGCGGCGACATTCTCGACGTGACGCTTGCCGAGCGCAAAGGCGTGCTCATCCCGTTCACGCAGGCCGCCGTTCCGGAAGTGTCGATCGCCGGCGGCTTTGTCCGCATCGATCCGGCCGCCGCAGGGTTGGTCGAGAACGAGGACGGCGAGCCTGCCGGTGACGACGGTTTCGACCCCAAGGGCAGGCCGCGCGGGCCGAGGGACGCCGGAGGCAACCGGTGAGTTTTTCGGCTTCGGTGCTGACGCTCTATCCCGAGATGTTTCCCGGCGCGCTCGGCCTGTCGCTGGCCGGGCGCGCGCTCGAGACCCGCATTTGGTCGCTCGAAACGATCCAGATCCGCGACTTTGCCCGCGATCGTCACCGGACCGTGGACGACACGCCGGCCGGCGGCGGCGCCGGCATGGTGATGCGGGCAGACGTGCTGGCCAGCGCCATCGACCATGCCTCGCCGCCGGGCGATCCACGTCCGCGCCTGCTGATGAGCCCGCGCGGCAAGCCGCTGAACCAAGCACGCGTGCGCGAGCTCGCCGCCGGGCCGGGTGCGGTGATCGTCTGCGGCCGCTTCGAAGGCGTCGACCAGCGGGTCATCGAATCGCGAGGCCTCGAGGAAGTCTCGATCGGCGACTTCATCCTGTCCGGCGGCGAGCCGGCGGCACTTGTGCTGTTAGACGCCGTGGTGCGGCTGCTGCCCGGCGTCATGGGCAATGCGGTGTCGGGCGACGAAGAGAGCTTTGAGAACGGCCTGCTCGAACATCCGCACTACACGCGGCCGCAGGAGTTCGAGGGCCGGCCGATCCCGGAGGTGCTTACTTCGGGCAATCACAAGAAGATCGCCGCCTGGCGGCGGGCCGAGGCGGAAAAGCTGACGAAAGAGCGAAGGCCGGATCTTTTGGCCGCTCAGCCCTTGTCGAAATAGTAAAACGCCAGGAACAGGCCGACCGCGATGACGAAGCCGCGCACCGCGTTCTGTGGCACGCGCCTGGCGATCCAGACGCCGGCATAGCCGCCCAGCGCGCCGCCTGGGATCATGATGATCGCCTGCAGCCAGGCGATGACGCCGCCGGAGACAAAGACCAGGATGGCGACCGCAGCTATGACAACGGCCAGCATGTTCTTCAGTGCGTTCAGCCGGTGATAGTCGCCGGACTGGGTGAGGCCGAGCGTCGCCAGCATCATGACGCCCATGCCGGCGCCGAAGAAGCCGCCATAGACGGCGGTGGCGAACTGCGCCAGCGATCCGACCAGCGAACCCACCGCGGCCTCATGCTCCGGCTTGGGCGCCGGCTTCAGCCATGGCCCGGCAGCGAACAACGCCGTCGCCGCCAGCAGCAGCCACGGCACCAAGGCGCGGAACGCCGGGTTGTCGAGCCCTAGAAGGATGAGCGCGCCAGACAGCGCACCGAAAGCCGAAATGAGGCTGAGCAGCAGTGCGCCGCGCCAGAAATGCTTGATGTCGTGCCAATAGGCGAGCGTCGAGGTGATGTAGCCAGGAAATTGCGTCACCGACGATGTCGCATTGGCGACGATCGGCGGCAGGCCGGCCAGGGTCATGGCGCCAAAGGTTATGAACGTGCCGCCGCCGGCAACTGCGTTGACCGCGCCTGATAGAAAGCCGGCGAGAAAGAGCAGGACCGCGTCCAAGATTGGCATGAGGGGTGTCGTCGCTGGAGGAAAATGCTTATCTTCCGGCTTAGAAAGCTTGACGCGCGGGCGCAACCCCCTGGACCACAAGCGATCATGGGATTGCCACAGCGGGCGCCAGTCAAAAGAAGCAGCGCCAAAAAAGAAACAGCGAAGGCGTGACAAAGCGCCGAAATAGCTGTATGTGCGCGCCGAACCGGAAGAAAATCTGCCAAGAGCGATCTTCTGGCCCGTCAACAATGACGGTGTAGTCGCCCCTGCCCGATGTTCTCGAACAGACGTTCTCGAACGAAGGGCATAGCCGAGCGGTCGATGTGACTGCAAGGCGAGTGTCGGACGCTCTGACTGTCGGAAGAACAAGAAGTGGATTTATGAGATGGATATCCTCCGTCAGCTCGAGGCCGAGCAGGCCGCCAAGATCGAAGCCAAGCGCAAGCTTCCCGAATTCCAGCCCGGCGACACCGTGCGCGTCCAGGTCCGCGTGACCGAAGGCACCCGCACCCGTGTCCAGGCCTATGAGGGCGTCGTCATCGCCCGCGCCGGCGCCGGTTTCCAGGAGAGCTTCACCGTTCGCAAGATCTCCTACGGCGAAGGCGTGGAGCGTGTGTTCCCGGTCTATTCGCCGATGGTCGAGGGCGTCGAGATCGTGCGCCGCGGCAAGGTGCGTCGCGCCAAGCTGTATTACCTGCGCGATCGTCGCGGCAAATCGGCCCGTATTTCGGAAAACACCGGCGTGCGCGCCCGCAAGCTGAACGACGAAGAGCGCGATGCGCTGAACGCCGAGAAGGCGCGCATCGAGGCCGAGAAGGTGGCCGCCGCCCAGGCGCTGGCCGCCGAGAAGGCAGCGCAGGACGCCGCCGAGAAGAAGGCCGCCGACGAGGCAGCCAAGGCCGCGGAAACAGCTGCCGCCGAATAAGGCGTCTTCAAAACCCATGTTTTCGGAAAGGCGGCTTCGGCCGCCTTTTTGTTTCGCGAGGCGGATTCGATTTTGCCAGTCCCGCAATCGATACGGATCGTTCCGTAATGCCGTCGTTGAAAGCATCGGAAATCCATTTTCGTGCCGAGCGGCGCATCGGAGCGGCTTGCAAGGCGCCTGCGGAAAGCTAAAGTCGGCGCCGGATTTTCCTGCATGCCTCGGCCGATCGAGGCGGTTCAGTTCCTGGGGAGCATAGTCATGATCAATTCGAAACTGCTGCTGGCCGGCCTGCTGGCTTGCCTTCTTGTGCCTGTCGCGGCTATGGCGCAGGCGTTGCCCGACCTCGGCGGCAAGAAAGTGGTGGTGGTGACGGAAAACGCCTATCCGCCGCTGCAGTTCATCGATGCCAAGACCGGCAAGCAGATCGGCTGGGAATATGACGCGATGAACGAGATCGCCAAGCGGCTGAATTTCAAGGTCGAGTACCAGAATACTTCCTGGGACGCGATGATCCAGGCGGTTTCCGACAACCAGTACAACATTGGCATGACCGGCATCACCATCAAGGACGACCGCAAGCAGAAGGTCGATTTCTCCGACCCGTATATGCGCTCGGAACAGTTCATGCTGGTGCGCGGCGACGAGAAGCGCTTCAGCGATGCCAAGACGTTCGCTGCCTTCAAGGACGGGCTGATCGGCGCGCAGGCCGGTACCACGCCGTTCTACACCGCGGTCTACAGCGTCCTCGACGGCAATGAACAGAATCCGCGCATCAAGCTGTTCGAGACATTCGGCGCGACGGTGCAGGCGCTGAAGTCCGGCGACGTAGACGTCGTGCTCACCGACGGCACTGCCGGCAAGGGCTATGTCGATGCGTCCAATGGCGGCCTTAAGCTGATCGGCGGCCCACTCGGCACCGAGGATTTCGGCTTCATTTTCCCCAAGGGCTCCGACCTGGTGAAGCCGGTCAACGCGGCAATCGCCGCGCTCAAGGCCGACGGCACGCTCGACGCGCTCAACAAGAAGTGGTTCCTCGACTACAAGATGGGGCAGTAGGACTTTTGTCGCTGGTGCCCGGTGATGCGCGGGAACTCGTGCTGACTCTGGGCGACTCTGTCACCGGTATTGCTTGATGCCGCCGGCGCCCCCAGCCTCCGCCAAATCCGACTTCCCGTGGTGGCTTGCCGTGGCCGTGACGATCGCCTTGGCCGCCGCCATCTTCATCGCCGCCAGCGACCTCTATGCCCAGGTGTTCGCGACCGTCGCCAAGGGCATCGGCGTCACCATCTTCGTCACCGTGGTCGCCTTCACGCTGGCTTGCGCCATCGGGCTTGGCGTGGCGCTGATGGGGCTGTCGGGCTCACGCTGGCTCAGCCAGATCGCCCGCTTCTACGTCGAGATCATCCGCGGCGTGCCGATCCTGGTGCTGTTGTTCTGGATCGCCTTTGCTGGCGCGCCGGCCTTCGTCGCGGCATGGAACGCGCTGACGGCGCCGCTGCAAAGCGCCGGCCTGTTCGGTGAGCTGCTGGTACGCGACGTGTCGCTGCTATGGCGCGCCATCATGGCGCTGACCATCGGCTATTCCGCTTTCATCTCGGAGGTCTTCCGCGCCGGCATCCAGGCGGTCGAGAAGGGTCAGATCGAGGCGGCGAAGGCGCTCGGGCTGACGCGCACGCAGCGCTTCCGGCTGATCGTCTTTCCGCAGGCGATCCGCACCATCCTGCCGCCGCTCGGCAATGATTTCGTCGCCATGGTCAAGGATTCCTCGCTGGTCTCGGTGCTCGGCGTCGCCGACATCACCCAGATGGGCAAGATTTACGCCGCCGGTTCGTTCCGCTTCTTCGAAACCTATTCGATCGTCGCCTATATCTATCTCATCCTGACCGTCGGTCTGTCGCTGGCGTTGCGGGCGCTGGAGAAGCGGCTGCGGCACCAGCATGGGGAATAGAAGGCAGGCGAAAACGGCGCTACCATCGAACGAATGCGACCGGGGAGAACCATGATCATCGACAAAGCCAATGCGGCGCTGGAAGCGGTCTACACGGCCGACACGCCTGAGGCGCTCGCCAAGGCCTATGCGCAATGGGCTGCGACCTATGACGGCGAAACCGCGGCGCTCGGCTATCTCCTGCCGTTCCTGATCGCCGCCTGGGTGACGCGCCACGTGCCGTCAGGCGAAGGGCCGCTGCTGGACGCCGGCTGCGGCACCGGCCTGTCGGGGCCGTCGCTCAAGGCGCTCGGCTACCACGACATTGCCGGGCTCGACCTGTCGGAGGACATGCTGAAAATCGCCGGCAGCCGGCAGGCCTACAGCGAGCTGAAACAGGCGATGCTCGGCGGGCCATTGCCCTGGGCGGACGGGTATTTTCGCGCCTTCTTCTCGACCGGCGTGTTCACCATCAGCCACGCGCCGGCGTCCGGCTTGCGTGAACTGGTACGCATCACCAGGAAGGGCGGCCACGCCATCTTCACCGTCCGTGACCAGGTATTTGAAAGCGGCGGGTTTCAAGCCGTGTTTGACGAACTGGAGCAGGCGAAAAAATGGCGGCCGGTCGAGGAGAGCCCATGGTTCCGCTGCTATGCGATCGCCGAGCCCGACGCGCTGGTGAAGACGTTTGTGTTCGAGGTGCTGTGAAGCGCCTGCGAAGGCCGCCACGATTGCTGAAAAGCCAAAACATTGATAAGAGCAGCGCCATGGAAGAGCTTTTTGGCGATCCGGCCTATAAGGGTTTCGTGCTGCAGGACAGAAAACGCCTGCCGTCGCGATTTTCGGCGCGCGTCTGCGGGGCGCTGACCAGCCGACTTAGCTAAGGCAGACTCGCCAGGCTGTTTCGCCGGGCCGACCGGCGTCCTTTTCCTTTTTTTAAATCGACGGATTTACGCAAATGAGCGCACCGCGCACCCTCTACGACAAGATTTTCGACGACCATGTGGTCGACCGCCAGGACGACGGCACCTGCCTGCTCTACATCGACCGCCACCTCGTCCACGAAGTCACCAGCCCGCAGGCTTTCGAAGGCCTGCGCATGACCGGCCGCAAGGTTCGGCATCCGGAAAAGACGCTGGCCGTGGTCGATCACAATGTGTCGACCTCGCCGGAACGCAAGTTTGGAATCAAGAACGAGGAAAGCCGCATCCAGGTCGAGGCGCTGGCCAAAAACGCCAAGGATTTCGGTATCGAATACTATTCCGAGAAGGACATCCGCCAGGGCATCGTCCACATCATCGGGCCGGAGCAAGGCTTTACGCTGCCCGGCATGACCATCGTCTGCGGCGACAGCCACACCTCGACGCATGGCGCGTTCGGCGCGCTGGCGCATGGCATCGGCACCTCGGAAGTCGAGCATGTGCTGGCGACGCAGACGCTGATCCAGCGCAAGGCCAAGAACATGCTGGTGCGTGTCGACGGCGCGCTGCCGGAAGGCGTCACCGCCAAGGACATCATCCTCGCCATCATCGGCGAGATCGGCACGGCCGGCGGCACCGGCTATGTCATCGAATATGCCGGCGAGGCGATCCGTGCGCTGTCGATGGAAGGCCGCATGACGATCTGCAACATGTCGATCGAAGCCGGCGCGCGCGCCGGCCTGATCGCGCCCGACGAGACCACCTTCGCCTATGTCAAGGACAAGCCGCGCGCCCCCAAGGGCGAAGCCTGGGATGCCGCGCTCGCCTATTGGAAGACGCTGCAGTCCGACGAAGGCGCGCATTTCGACAAGGTGGTCGTGCTCGACGCGGCAAAGCTGCCGCCGATCGTCTCCTGGGGCTCCTCGCCCGAGGACGTCGTTTCGGTCCAGGGCATCGTGCCGAACCCGGACGACATCACTGATGAGAACAAGCGCACCTCCAAGCAACGCGCGCTCGACTATATGGGCCTGACGCCGGGCACCAAGATAACCGATATCGAACTCGACCGCGTCTTCATCGGCTCCTGCACCAATGGCCGCATCGAGGATCTGCGCGCCGCCGCCAAGGTGATCGAGGGCAAGAAGGTCAATCCGCGGGTCAGCGCGATGATCGTGCCCGGTTCCGGCCTGGTCAAGGAACAGGCCGAGGCCGAAGGCCTCGACAAGATCTTTGTCGCCGCCGGCTTTGACTGGCGCGAGCCGGGCTGCTCGATGTGCCTTGCCATGAACGACGACCGGCTGAAGCCGCATGAGCGCTGCGCCTCGACCTCGAACCGCAATTTCGAAGGGCGCCAAGGCTTCAAGGGCCGCACCCATCTGGTGTCGCCGGCAATGGCGGCGGCAGCAGCGATCGCCGGCCATTTCGTCGATATCCGCGAGTGGAAATAGCGCAGGCGCGCGCAGTCGGATATGAGTTGCCCGAGCCGCAGTGCGGTTCGGGCATTTCTTCAGCCGGGGCGCCTGACGAATTCGTGGAATCCCTCACGGCGGCCGGGTTGGTCCTTTGCGACGACCAGCGCCAGTTGGCGCTCGTCGAAGAGCTTGAACCATTCGTCCCATTCGACCAGTTCATAGCCGCCGGCATTGACCGGGCGTTCGGCCTCATCCTGGTCCTGGTAGGCATGCTGGCCGAAAACCAGCCTCAGCATGGGCTGCGTTCCGGCTTCGGGCGACACGTCGACGATCGCCGGAAAGCCGGCGCGCGCCGCGGCCCATGAGCGAATTGCATCGTGATCGGTCAGCATGATCGTGTCGGCCATCGGAGCGTCTCCTGGTTGCCGTCGTGAAACGCCGCTCGCCGTTCGCGGTTCCGCCCAGCGGCTTTGTCGACGCACCTGTCGTATATTCGCTTTCGCTTAACCGCTTGTTTGGGCTTCCGCTCTAACGTCTCCTGAGGGAAGCGAGGGGAAATTACAGCGCTTGGACACCGGCCTGCTCATAGCGCTGCTCAATCCAGGCATCGCCCTTACACTCGGCGCGGCATTTCTCGTGCTGTGGTTCTATCAGCGCCACCGTCCCTATCTGATCGTGCTGGCAGCGGGCTACTCGGCCTCGGCCGCAGGCTTCCTGCTCCAGTATTTCACGCTGCCGGTCGGAATGGCGCCGACCAAGCTCATGTCCATCCTATGCTTCACCTTCGCGACCTGCTGTCTCGCCGGCGCGGTCATCGCGCGCTACGGGCGGCGCGTGCCGTATCCAGCGATCGGCATTCTGGCGGGCGGCGGCCTGGCCGCGGTCTCATGGTTTCTCTTTGCCCGGCCGGATATCACGTGGCGGATCCTTGCCATCAATTTCAGCTTCGGCGGCATCAGCCTGGTTGTCGCCGCCGAGTTGCGCGTGGTGCGCAACAACGGCCCGACGGAGATGATCCTGTTCGTGCTGTCGCTGCTTTCCGGCCTGAACTTCCTGGCGCGGACCCTTGCTGTCGTCATCGCGCATGGGCCGTTCACCAGCTATGAAGGGCTTTACACTTCGTCCTACTGGACGACGGCGCTGCTGTCGCATGCATTGCTGTCGCTGCTCATTGCACTCTGCCTGTTCGGCGCCGCCGCGCTCGATGTAATGAAGGCCCTGAAGACAGAAACCCTGACAGACCCGCTGTCGGGCTTGCTCAACCGCCGCGGTTTCGAGGAACGCGCCACGCTGGTCCTGCAGCACTGTGCCACGGCGCGGTTGCCGGCGACGCTGGTGCTGGCCGATCTCGATCATTTCAAGGCGCTGAACGATCAGCATGGCCACGCAGCCGGGGATCGCGTCATCGCCGACTTCGCCGCCAAGCTTCTATTGGCTGCAGGCACGGGCGGCGTTGCCGGCCGCATCGGCGGCGAGGAGTTCGCCGTGCTTTTGCCGCTCAGCGACCTTGGCGCGGCAAGACTGTTTGCCGAAACCATTCGCACGCTCTATTCGGCGGGCAGAATCGACGGGCTTCCGCCCGACACAAGAGTGACCGCGAGCTTCGGCGTGGCCGCCCGCACTAGCGACGAAGGGCTGGACCCGCTGATGCGGCGCGCCGACGAAGCGCTCTACAAAGCCAAAGGAAATGGCCGCGACAGCGTGTGCCTGTCCTATCAGCGGCCTGAAACGGTCGTCCTTCCCAATCGGACCGGTGCCGGCGGAGCGTCAGCGGCGGCGTCGAATTAACGTCTTTTTCGCGCCTCGGTGATTTGCTGTTCGGCGGGGGGTGCCAAAACGCCATGGGCAGCGCTAATTTCATCCTGGTGATCAACCTGTTCGTTGCCGGGCTGCTGGCGGCGGCCTTCATGACGATCGCGGTCTATGACGCCGGACGGGTGTCGGCGCGCTGGCTGGCGTTCGGCTATGTGCTCGGCATGGCCTATTTCGCCATCGAGTTCAGCATTCCCGCCTTCGACAATGCGCGCCCCGTGGTTGTCGCCGCCTTTGCCGCTTTCCTTGGCGCAACCGTCGCCTTCAATGGCGGGCTTGCCCAGAAATACCGCGTTTCGCCGCCTTGGCCGCCGATGCTGTTCTTCCTGGTCTTCGCCACCGTGGCGGTCTACGTCGTACAGGACCTGCAACGTCAATCCTTTGTGCGCATGGCGGCCTACCAGTTTCCCTATGCGGCCATGCAATTCACCGGGCTGACGATCGTCTTGTCGTCCAGGCAAAGACGCGAGCGGCTCGACTATATGCTGATGGCTGTCCTGGCAGCCAGCACCTTGCAGTTCGCCAGCAAACCCTTCATCGCCCATGCGCTTGGCGGCTGGGGCGCCAACCCGCAATCTTATGCGCAGACCAGCTACGCGTTGGTGTCGCAGTCTATCGGCACCGTGTTCGGCCTGGCGCTTGCGCTGGTGACGTTGGCTATCCTGGTCCGCGACGTGCTCGCCGAGGCGACGTCGAAATCGGAAACCGATACGCTTTCACGGCTGCTCAACCGTGGCGGCTTCGAGCGCCATGCCGAGATCGCACTGCGCGACGCCATGCGGCGGGCTGTCTCGGCGGCACTGGTCATTGCCGATCTCGACCATTTCAAGCGCATCAACGATACGTACGGCCACGCGTCCGGCGATCGGGTCATCGAGACCTTTGCCGGTTTTCTCCGCGATGCCGCGACCGACCATCATGTCGCCGGCCGGATCGGCGGCGAGGAATTCGCTATTTTCCTGCCGGGGACCAACCTCGCCGCCGCCCGGCTCTTCGCCGAGGGCACGCGTACCGCCTTCGGTGCCACGCCCATCGACTGCCTACCGGCGGATCATCGCTGCAGCGCCAGTTTCGGCGTTGCCGAGCTTGGTTCGGGCGAAAGCTTTTCCGACCTGCTGCGGCGCGCCGACAAAGCGCTCTATCAGGCGAAGGGCAGCGGCCGCGATTGCGTGCGTGTCTCGGCCGGGCCGGCTGCTGCCCAGCCGGCGCCGGCGACAAACGGCAGCGCGGCCGTCAGCGGCACGGGCTGAGCTCCGGCATCTCGCCGTCGGAGAGGCCGTACATATAGCTGCGGCCCTTGACGAAAACCGGCGGCCTGTAGCAGTCGCCGTCGCGGACATCGTCCGATTCGTTTTCGTAGATCACGTCGGGCTGGCCGGCGCTGGTGTAGTCGGACAATTCCTTGGCCAGCTTGCCCTCGCCAACGAGGATACGCTTGTAGCCGGCGGCGCTGTCGATGACGAGATTGCCGAAGGAATCGGCATAGACGCGGTCATGATGGCGCGTTCCGGCGAATGCCGGTGCGACGACGCCGACGGCGAGCGCCGCCAATAGGAACCAGGGAAGGCGCGATCCTGCTGAATTCGAATGCATGGCGTGCTGCTCCATTGCTGGGAGGCAAGCCTCCTCGAATCAGAAATTAACCTTTTATTAACCTTTGTTAAGAGGGCAACCGCCGCCGCCGCGAGGTCTCGGAAAACATGGTTAATACTCGGTCGCCCACCGGCCATCATTCGGCCATGCCTTGTTCCCACCATCGCCGGCATCGGGCGCGACTCAAAAAGCATGAAAATCCGGGGGCTTGCCGGAGCATCGCGGCGGGCTCGATGCGCGGGGGAAGCAGGATATGAGATTACGCCGCACGTTTCGGATGGCGCTGGCCATTCCGCCGCTGCTAGCCGCCGCCGCCTGCGCGCCGCAGACCGGCGCGCCCAAGCTCGGCAATGCGCCCGCCGCTTCCGTGTCGCTTGCTCCCGCCGCCAGCGAACCGACGGCACCGCAGCCGCGCACTGCTACTTACAACTGCGCCGACGGTAGCGTGATGACCATCGAGAATCTCGGCACGTCGGTGCGTGTGCTCGGCCCGGACGGCACCAGCGCCGAGCTGCCGGCCTCACCGGCCAATCAGACCAGCCGTTACGGCGAGGCGCATGACGCAGTCGTGATTGACGGGCGTGACGCGCTGGTGATGAAGGGCGGTGCCTCACCGGTGGCCTGTAAACGCTGATCGACCCGGTGCGGCAGCCATATTTTGCAGTGCAGCGACATTGTGCCGGCTCAAGGTCACAGCCCTAATCGATTGAAGCTGAAACCTTCGCTTTCATCAGACTAAATTACGTTTTCAAAACGGTTTTCCGGCTTTGACGCGGTGCAAAAAGAGCATTAGAAACCGGCTGTCCGAAGTCGCAACCGGAAGCGGCAATGCCGCATTTCCACCTGAGGCTCCAGAGACGCCGAACTGGGGGAGCCATGAGCAAATCACCAGCCACCCGCGAATTTACCAGACGTGAACGGCCGCTTTCGCCGCACCTGACCGTCTATCGGCCGCCGATCACCATGACGATGTCGATCGTCCACCGCATCACCGGCGGGGCGCTCTATTTCGGCACGCTGCTGGTCGCGCTGTGGCTGATGGCGGCGGCGAGCTCGGAGGCGACCTTCAATGCCGTCAACTGGGCCTTCGGCTCCTGGCTGGGGCGGCTGGTGCTGTTCGGCTACAGCTGGGCGCTGATGCACCACATGCTGGGCGGCGTGCGCCATCTTATCTGGGACACTGGGGCAGGGCTGGAAAAGCATACGGCCTCGAGGATCGCCTGGGCGACGCTGGCCGGCTCGGTCACGCTGACGCTGCTGATCTGGATCGCCGGCTACATGGCGCGGGGGAGCCTGACATGACAGGCAAAAACACCGATATGCGCACGCCGCTGGCCAAGGTCCGCGGCCTGGGTTCGGCCCGCGAGGGCACCGGCCATTTCTGGCGCCAGCGGCTGACGGCGATCTCCAACATCCCGCTGGTCCTGTTCTTCGTCGGCTTCCTGATCGCACTCAACGGCGCCAGCTATCTCGAGGTGCGCGCCGCACTTGCCAATCCGTTCGTGGCACTGGTGCTGGCGCTGGTGCTGTTGTCGGTGCTCTACCACATGCGGCTCGGCATGCAGGCGATCATCGAAGACTATGTGCATGGCGAGGGCACCAGGTTGGCGCTGCTCGCGCTCAACACATTCTTTCCCGTAGTCGTCGGCGTCGCTTCGGTCTTCGCCCTGCTTAAACTGGCATTTGGAGGCTGATTTTTGGCCAAGGACGCGAAGAACGCCAATACGGCTTCCGCCTATAGCTATGTCGACCACAAATTCGACGTCGTGGTCGTCGGCGCCGGCGGTGCTGGCCTGCGTGCCACGCTCGGCATGGCCGAGCAGGGCCTGCGCACCGCCTGCATCACCAAGGTTTTCCCGACGCGCTCGCACACGGTCGCCGCTCAGGGCGGCATCGCCGCCTCGCTCGCCAATATGGGGCCCGACAACTGGCAGTGGCATCTCTTCGACACGGTCAAGGGCTCGGATTGGCTGGGTGATACCGACGCGCAGGAATACATGGTGCGCGAGGCGCCGGCGGCGGTCTATGAACTCGAGCATTACGGCGTTCCCTTCAGCCGCACCGAGGACGGGAAAATCTACCAGCGGCCGTTCGGCGGCATGATGATGAATTTCGGCGAAGGGCCGCCGGTGCAGCGCACCTGCGCTGCCGCCGACCGCACCGGCCACGCCATGCTGCATACGCTGTACGGTCAGTCGCTGAAGCACAATGCGCAGTTCTTCATCGAGTATTTCGCGCTCGACCTGATCATGGAGCCGGACGGCACCTGCACCGGCGTCGTCGCCTGGAACCTCGACGACGGCACCATCCACCGTTTTTCGGCCAAGATGGTGGTGCTGGCGACCGGCGGCTATGGCCGCGCCTATTTCTCGGCCACCTCGGCGCATACCTGCACCGGCGATGGCGGCGGCATGGTCGCACGCGCCGGCCTGGCGCTGCAGGACATGGAGTTCGTGCAGTTCCACCCGACCGGCATCTACGGCGCCGGCTGCCTGATTACCGAGGGCGCGCGCGGCGAGGGCGGCTATCTCGTCAATTCCGAGGGCGAGCGCTTCATGGAACGCTACGCGCCGTCAGCCAAGGATCTGGCTTCGCGTGACGTGGTCTCGCGCTGCATGACGCTGGAGATCCGCGAAGGCCGTGGCGTCGGCCCGAAGAAGGACCATATTTTTCTCCACCTCGACCATCTCGATCCGGCCGTTTTGCACGAAAGGCTCCCGGGTATTTCAGAGTCGGCAAAGATTTTTGCCGGCGTCGACCTGACCAAGGAACCGATCCCGGTGCTGCCGACCGTCCATTACAATATGGGCGGCGTGCCGACCAATTACTGGGGCGAGGTGCTCAACCCGACCGCCCTGAACCCGGACCAGGTGTTGCCCGGGCTGATGGCCGTCGGCGAGGCCGGCTGCGCCTCGGTGCACGGCGCCAACCGGCTGGGTTCGAATTCGCTGATCGACCTGGTGGTGTTCGGCCGTGCGGCGGCGATCCGGGCCGGCAAGGTGATCGACCGCAACGTCGCGATCCCGTCGCCCAACGAAGCCTCGGTCGAAAAGATCATGGACCGCTTCGACCGGCTGCGCCACGCCAACGGTTCGACGCCGACAGCGGTTTTGCGCGAAAAGATGCAGAAGGCGATGCAGGAGGACGCGGCGGTGTTCCGCACCCAGGAATCGTTGGAAAGCGGCTGCAGGCGCATTTCGCAGATCTGGGGTGAACTCGGCGACGTCAAGGTGTTCGACCGCTCGATGATCTGGAACTCCGACCTGGTCGAGACGCTGGAGCTGGAAAACCTGATGGCCAACGCCATCACCACCGTCTACGGCGCCGAAGCGCGCAAGGAAAGCCGCGGGGCGCACGCGCGGGAGGACTTTTCGGCCCGCGACGACGCGAACTGGCGCAAGCATACGCTGGCCCGGCTCAACGAGGCCGGCGAGGTAGCGCTCAGCTACCGGCCGGTGCACGCCGAGACGCTGCTTAAGGAAGCAGACGGCGGCATCAACCCGGCCAAGATTGCGCCGAAGGCCAGGGTGTATTGATCATGGCGCTGGCGGCAGCTGGATATTCCGGCACACCCCTTCCGGCCAAGCTCGGCCTGAAGGACGGGATGATTGCCGCCTTCGTCGCCCTGCCGCCCGAACTCGACGATCTGACCGACGCCGTCGACTTTGCCCACGTCGACCGGCTGGCTGACTGGTCGGCGATCTCTGGCGTTCATGAGAAATACGATGCCGTGCATGCTTTCGCCCGGCGGCGTGTCGAAATCGAGGACCGTCTTGGCGACGTAGAAGCGGCGATTAAGCGGCACGGCATGGTTTGGGTGTCGTGGCCAAAGAAGGCATCGAAAGTGCCGACCGACGTCACCGAGGACGTTATCCGCACCGAGGCGCTGAAGCTCGACCTCGTCGACGTCAAGGTCGCCGCCATAAACGGGATCTGGTCCGGGCTGAAGCTCGTCATCCGAAAGGACCTGAGATAATGGTCGAACTCACGCTTCCGAAAAACTCGAAGATCATGGCCGGAAAAACCTGGCCGAAGCCGGAGGGCGCGACCAATCTGCGCGAATACCGCATCTATCGCTGGTCGCCGGACGATGACGAGAACCCGCGCATGGACACGTATTTCGTCGACATGGACGATTGCGGGCCGATGGTGCTCGACGCGCTGCTCTGGATCAAGAACAAGATCGACCCGACGCTGACGCTGCGCCGTTCCTGCCGCGAAGGCATTTGCGGCTCCTGCGCCATGAACATCGACGGGTCGAACACGCTGGCCTGCACCAAGGGCTGCGACGACATTTCCGGCGCGATCAAGGTCTACCCGCTGCCGCACATGCAAGTGGTCAAGGACCTTGTGCCCGACCTCACCAATTTCTACGCCCAGCACGCCTCGATCGAGCCGTGGTTGAAGACGGTGTCGCCCGAGCCGGCCAAGGAATGGCTGCAGAGCCATGAGGACCGCGAAAAGCTCGACGGGCTCTACGAGTGCATATTGTGCGCCTGCTGCTCGACCTCCTGCCCGAGCTACTGGTGGAACGGCGAGCGCTATCTCGGCCCGGCGACGCTGCTGCAGGCCTATCGCTGGCTGATCGATTCCAGGGACGAGGCAACGGGCGAGCGGCTCGACAATCTCGAAGACCCGTTCCGGCTCTATCGCTGTCACACGATCATGAACTGCGCCCAGACCTGCCCCAAGGGGCTCAACCCGGCCAAGGCGATCGCCGAGATCAAGAAGATGATGGTGGAGCGACGGGTTTAGCAGCAGATGAAGCAGCTACCTGCCGATTTTTCATCTGACGCCGTCGCGGCGATCCGGGCGCGACTCGATGTCGTGCGAACGCAAGGCGTGACGATCCTGTTCGCCATCGAAAGCGGCAGCCGCGCCTGGGGGTTCCCGTCTCCCGACAGCGACTATGACTGCCGTTTCGTCTATGTCAGGCCGGCATCGGATCACCTTGTGTTGGAACAGGCACGCGACGTGATCGAATTTCCCATCGAAGGCGAGATCGATGCCGGTGGCTGGGATCTGCGCAAGGCCTTGCTGCTCGGGCTCGGCGGCAATGCCGTCATCGTCGAATGGGCAAAATCATCAATCGTCTACGAAGAGGTCACGGGATTTCGGCGGCGCCTTCTCGACCTGCTTGCCGAGATCGTCGATCCGGCAAAAGTAGCGCGTCACTATCTCGGCCTGGCGCGTTCACATGTTGCCAAGATCGGCAGCTTTTCCGGCGAGGTGAAGCTGAAGAAGCTGTTCTATCTCATTCGACCACTGGTCGCGTTGGACTGGATGGAGCAGCGCGGCCTCGCCGGTCTACCGCCGATGAACCTTGGCGAGTGCATCGACCAGATCGAGATGCCAGCGCAGGCAAGCGATGAAATCCGCAGCCTGATCGACCGCAAAAGCCAGACGCGGGAAATGGGGACCGGTCTCATCCCGACGGCGATCGCGCGCTATCTTGAGGCGCGCTATGGTCACCACGAAATGAACCTTGCCGGCGTGATCCGGGATGAAGCCCGCCAGGCGCGAAACCGTGTCCTTGCAACCGACTTTTACCGCCGGGAGGCTGAACTTCAATGAGCGATGAGCTTCCCATCCTCTCCCCCATCGAGGCGCGTGTGCTCGGCTGCCTGATCGAGAAGAAGGAGCTGACGCCCGACGTCTATCCGCTGACGCTCAATGCGGCACTTGCCGCGGCCAACCAGAAGACGGCGCGCGAGCCGGTAATGTCGGTCGAGCTTGCCGAGGTTAGAAGGGCGCTTGGCCAGCTCGAGCAGAAGGGCCTGGTCAGGCAGGTGTTCGCGTCGCGCGTCGAGCGCTATGAGCATGTCGTGGCGCAGCGCTTTTCCCTGACCTCGGCGCAGATCGCGCTGCTCGGCCTGTTGCTGCTGCGCGGCCCGCAGACGGCCTATGAACTGCTGGCGCGAAGCGAGCGCATGGCACGGTTGCCGTCGATCGAGGAGCTTCGCGGCAATCTCGATCTGCTGATCGGCCGCAGGCCGCCGCTGGTGCAGCAGATCGACCGCGGCCCGGGCCAGCGCGAGGACCGTTATGTCCAACTGCTCAGCGGGCCGGTGCAGCTGTCGGCTGCCGCGGCGCCCCAGCAATCGCCCTTGCCGGCCTCGGATCTGGAAATGCGCGTGCAGGCCCTCGAGCAGGAGGTCGCGGCATTGCGCGCCCGCCTCGACGCGCTGACCGGCGAGGGGCACTGAATCGCGACCTCACCTCCTGCTGTAGACGCCGCTCGCCTCGCCCCCCGGATCGACCAGCCGCAACTGCCGGCCATTCAGCTGCCAACTCAGCGAGACCGGCTTCAGGTCGCCGGCGCCGAACTTCCAGGTGCCGGTCAGATCGGGCCGGCAGCCATTGACGGATTTGTAGGTTCCGGCCTTAGGCGTGAAGACCAGCGTCGAGCCGTGCACGGTCGTCGTGCCCGTCTTCAGCGTCAGCGACTGGATTTGGCCGCAGCCGTCGACCAGCGAGGATTCGAACAGCGCATATTGCGTGCGCCCGTTGGCGCTGAAGGTGAAGGAGATGCTGCCGCCGCTGCCCGGCGCACAATGGCCGAGCGTCGTGCAATAATCGCCGCTGGCGACTGCAAAGCCCCATTTGCCGACAAGTGCTGGTGGTATCGAGCCCTGGCGCGAACGGGCTGTCCGCCCCTTGCCTTGGCCGGCGGCATCGGCCGGGCCGACGGCCAGGCAACCGGTCAGGCCCGCCAGTGTGACAAAAACCGCCAGGCGCGCGGGTGAGGAGCCGGTCAGCATCCCTTGTTCGCGATAAGCTTGTGCAGATGGGCAAGCCGCGTGGCTATGACATTGTTGACGATCGCCATCTTGCCGGGGGGTGCCATGCCGCCATATTTCTTCGGCGAAGGCCCATGGTTCCTGGCCTCCTCGTAGCCGGCGGCCTGTTGCCGCAACTCGGCACAGGACATGCCGGCATATTTCGCCTGCTCCTGCGGGCTGATGACACCCGATTGCGCCATGCCGATGGAGTTTGCCGCCGCCATGCCGCCGAGGCCGACAGCCGCGGAAATCGGATTGAGGCCGACGCAGCCGGAAAGGCCAAGGCACAGCATCGGCGCCGCCAAAAAGGCATATCGCAGGCTCATGGCTGACGCTCCCCGATGCGCGGTGGCAGCTTTAGGTCGCGATCATGGGTGGCGGTTTTTCCGAGCGCAAGCGACAGGAGATAGACGCGCGGATTAAAGCCCGCCGAGGCGAGCGCCGACAGCGTCCTGAACAGTTGCAGGTGATACATCGAACCCCCTGTGGTCATTGCCGATGGATTTCCGGTTTTGGAAACGGGCTGCAAACTACGTCCGATGGAGACAAGCCGGCTTGGACGAGACGGCCCTAAAAACGGCCTAAACGGCCCTGTATTGACGTTTCAGGGGGCTCGGCGCATATCAGCGCGCTCTCGGGCTGGGGGATGCCGATGAATGCGACGACCTCATTCAGGCTGATGACGGACGCGTTTCCGGAGCAGGATCGCGTCGAGGTGATGCGCCAGGTCTACGGCCGCACGGTCCTCAAGGTCGATCTCGATCCGCTCGCACCGACGCATGTCGACATGAAGGTGCGTGCGCTGCCCGGCCTCGGCATTGCCACCGGCACCTCCTCGGAATTCCGGGCGCATCACTCGATGCCGCTGATCGACAGCGACGACCTCCTCCTGTTGGCGGCGCTCGATGGCGCGAGCGTCATGAAGCATCGCGGCCGCGAGGAACCGATCGGCAACGGCCGGGCGCTGATGATGAGCGGCGAAGAGGTCGGCCTCAACCTCATCCAGCCCGGCGGCATGCGCTTCGTCAATATGAGCTTCTCGCTGAGGCAGCTTTCGCCGCTGATCGGCGATCCGGCTTCGGTGCTTATGCAGCCGTCGCCGACCACGAGCGGGGCGATGCGGCTGCTGCTCGACTATGTCCAGTCGATCCAGGATGCAGACGATGCGCTGACGCCGGAAACCTGGCAGCTGGCCGCGACTCACATTTTCGACCTTGCCGCGCTTGCCATGGGGGCGACCGCCGAAATTGCGCGTGGCCGCGGCGTGCGAGTGGCGCGATTGCGCGCCATCAAGGCCGATATCCTCGCCCATGGCGGGCACGACGAGCTGTCGGCCGACGACATCGCCGCCCGCCACCATCTCTGCGCCCGCTATGTGCGAAAGCTGTTCGAGAGCGAAGGCACGTCGCTGTCGGACTTCATGCTGCGCCAGCGGCTAGTGCGCGCGCATCGCATGCTAGTCGATCCTTCTCATGCCGGCCGCAGCATCACGGCAATCGCCTTCGATGCCGGCTTCAACGACCTTTCCTATTTCAACCGGGCGTTCCGCCGGCGCTACGACGCGACGCCGTCGGACGTGCGCGCTGCGGCCTTAAAGAACTGACATTGGGTTACGCCCGGGCATCATGGGGAGCCCGTGGCCCCCCGACTCTCAAGACTGGGTTCCTCGCCCACCGCGAAGCGGGGGAGAGGTGGCCGCGAAGCGGCCGGAGAGGGGGCTTCATAGAGCGCGGTTCCCCTCTCCGTCTCGGCTTCGCCGAGACACCTCTCCCCACTGTCGTGGGGCGAGCAACCCAAGCTGGAATAAAGCCGCGATCTTCCCTCTATCCTGCCAGCCCCCCGCAAGGGAGATCGGATGGCCGCTATGCTGTCGCCAATCATCGACCGGCTGTTCGATGCAGGTTTGCTTACGGCTCACCCGAGACTGGCGTCGAGCGATACTTTGATGGCGCCGAGCGCTTTCGAGACTGGGCATTCGGCCTTGGCCTTTTCGGCCAGTTCCTTGAACTTGGCGGCATCGATGCCCGGCACCTTGCCGACCAGCGTGATCGCGCTGCCGGTGATGCCGGTGCCGGGGACCAGCGTTACCACGGCCTTGGCGTCGAGCTCGGCAGCCGGAGTGCCGTTCTCGGCGAGGAAATGCGAAAGCTGCATGGCGTAGCAGCCGGCATGGGCGGCGGCGATCAGCTCTTCCGGGTTGGTGCCGGATTTGCCGCTCTCGTCCTCGAAACGCATCTTGGCAGAATAGGGCGTACCTTTCAGCGTCCCGCTCTGGGTTTCGAGCGTGCCTTTGCCTTCCTTGAAACTGCCTTTCCAAACGGCGTTGGCGGTGCGGTCCATCAATTCCTCCTTGATTGTCGTGATTGAGCCCGTGATCGGCATCCAGTCGACTATAGCGCGCGCTGGAGCGAAGGCCACCCGCGCTTTCGTATCGGCGGCAGCGTGACACATCATGGTCAAGCAAAAAATCGCTCGGGAAAAAATCGCGAAAAAAATATGCGTGCAAAAATGTCGACTTCCATCTGCCCCGACCGTCCTGCGGGCGGCCATGGAATTGGTGGCCGGATGGAGGACCACATGAACAATCTGTTTTCTGCTCACTGGACAAACACCAGCCACAGGGCCGGTGAACAACAAGCCGACTGGTCGCGCGTGCCGCCTTCCGGCTTCGGCCGGCTGCTTGCGGCGATTGCCATTATCGGGATTGCGGTGTCCTTTCTGGATTATGCAGCGGGGCTCGATCATACAGCGGGCAAAGGCGCGGCCGAGATTTCCCTAGCCTCGGCTGCCGCTTCAACCCAGGAATGGAGGTAAAGATGAAATACGTTTGCCTGGTCTACGGTGAAGAAAAAGATCTCTACGCAATGACGCCTGCGAGGCTGGCCAAGCTCGACGCCGATTCGCTGGCCTATGACAGGTCGGTGGCGCAAAGCGGCCGGCTGATCATCGCGCAGGCGCTGCAATCGGTGCAGACGTCGAAAACCGTGCGCCGGCGCAAAGGCAAGCGGCTGGTCACCGACGGCCCCTTCGCCGAGACCAAGGAGCAGTTGCTCGGTTTCGTCATGATCGAGGCCGGGGACCTCGACGAGGCGCTGGAGATCGCCGGCGGCATTCCGCTGGCAGAAATCGGCACGATCGAGGTGCGGGCGATCTACAATGTGCCGGGGTCGTAGAGATGTCGGCGGCCGGCGACTGGCGCAGGCTTTCGTTTTCTTCAATTGACGCAACTTTTGCGTGTTGAAGCGAAGCAACACTTCTCTTATCGTCGCCTGAGATTGGGGATCTTGGGCATGCATATATTGATTGCTGCAATCGGCCTGCTGGGGGCAGCGGCGTTCTGGTGGTACCGGCTGAAGACCATGAACGACGCGGCGCGTGAGGTTGCCGACGTCGTTGGCCGCGTCCAGGGCAATGTCCGCCGCAAGAAACTGCGCAAGCAGGCGGCGCTCTCGCCGTTGACGGCGATCGACGATCCGGTCGTGGCGGCGGCGACGCTGATCACCGCCATCGTTTCCGAGCATGGTCCGGTGCTGCCGCAACGCGAAGCTGCCATTCGATCGGTGATCTCGGAGATTGCCGACAAAAAGCAGACCGATGAAGCGGTGATCTACGCCAAATGGGCGGCCTCGCAAATCGACGACGCCACGGTCGTCATCGACAAGCTGGCACCGTTCCTGCGCGAACGCCTCGATGCGGCTGAAAGGAACGATCTGCTACAGATGGTCAGCCGTGTCACGGAAGTCGGCGGGCAAAGCCAGCAGATTTCCGACCAGCGCATGCTCCGGCTGCGCCAGAAGCTCGGTTTCGAGGTCAATTAGGGTGTGCTGATATTCAGGTGATGCCGGCCTGCAAAGGGTGGCTTCCTGCGCTCCTATTCTCACGTACCCAAACGCACGCTCCGCTCCGGTTCTCGGAAGCCACTGTTGGTCGCTTCGCGCCCCGTCTTCGACTCCGGCTCGGCCTGACCTGAATCTCAACACATCCTGGCATGTCTGTGAGATGGATCAGATCGCCTCGCCCTTCAACAGCTTCGGCGTGTTGCCGGACAGACCTGACGCCTGGCGGATGAAGAACCCCTTCAGCCGCGGCATGCGTTCGACAAGGCCAAGACCGACGTCGCGCAACGTACGCAGCGGGCCGAAATCGTTGGAAAACAGCCGGTTCAGCACATCGGTGGTGATGCCCATCTGCACCGTGTCGAAGCGCCGCCATTGCTGGTAGCGCTCAAGCACGTCGAGCGCGCCGATGTCCTGGCCGAGCCGGTCGGCCTCGACCACCACCTCAGCAAGTGCCGCCACGTCCTTGAAGCCCAGATTGAGGCCCTGGCCGGCGATCGGGTGGATGCCGTGGGCGGCGTCGCCGGCCAAGGCGATGCGCGGCGCGACGAAGGCGCGCGCAATGGTCAGCCCGAGCGGCCAGGCGCGGGGCTTGTCGGCGATATGGATTTCGCCGAGCTTGAGGCCAAAGCGGTGCTCGAGCTCATACTCCAGGACCAGGGTGTCGCCCCCGACCAGCTTTTCGGCGTCTTGCGACCGTTCGACCCAGACGATCGACGAACGGTTGGTGCCGTCCTTGCCCGGCTTGAGTGGCAGCGTGGCAAAGGGGCCGGCCGGAAGAAAATGCTCTTCGGCGCGGCCGTTGTGCGGCCGCTCATGCGCCACCGTGCAGACGATGCCGGACTGGCCATACTCCCATTTCACCGTTTTGATGCCGGCCATGTCGCGCAGCTTCGAGTTGACGCCGTCGGCGGCGACCAGCAGCCGCGCCTTAAGCGTCGCGCCATCGGCAAGATGCACGGTGATGCCGGCGCCGTTGGTATCGAAGGCGCTGACGGCGACGCCCTCGATGATGCCGATGCCGAGCTGTTCGGCGCGCCGGCGCAAGGCGCCGTTCAAATCCTTGTTGGCGACCATATGCGCAAAGGGTTCGCCGGGCGCGACCTCGCCATCGAAGGTGAGGAACACCGGACGGACCGGATCCGTTGTGCGCGAATCGGTGACGATCATTTCGGTGATCGCCTGCGCCTCCGGCGCGATCTCGTTCCAGACGCCGAGCTGGTCGAGCATGCGGCACGCGGCGGCTGCAATCGCCGAGGCGCGGCCGTCCTTCTGCCAGACGCCGGCGGGTGCTGCGTCGACGACGGCAACGGCGAGGCTCGGCCGCGCCTGCTTCAGAGACACGGCGGCGGCCAGGCCGATATAGCCGGCGCCGGCGACCAGAACGTCGAGCGAATTCTTGCTGTCCACGATGGCAATTCCTTTCGCAGCCTGACTGTCGCCGGGCATTCCGCCCTTGACTGCCCGCTGTTCCTGTCGGAAACCGCCATGGTAATTTTGCGGCGAGGTCAAGATGACGGCAGCCATGGACGAGCTTCTCGGCATTCTCGACCTCGAGCAGCTGGAACACAACCTGTATCGCGGTCGCAGCCCCAAGCTCGACTGGCAGCGCATCTTCGGCGGCCAGACCATCGCCCAGGCGCTTGTCGCCGCGCAGCGAACGGTCGAGGCCGAGCGCCATGTGCACTCGCTGCATGGCTATTTCATGCGACCGGGCGACACCAAGGTGCCGATCATCTACGAGGTCGACCGCATCCGTGACGGCGGCTCCTTCACCACGCGCCGCGTCGTCGCGATCCAGCACGGCCAGGCGATCTTTTCGCTGGAAGCCTCATTCCAGCAGGATGAGGTCGGCCTGGAACATCAGGTGCCGATGCCGCAGGACGTGCCGGCGCCCGACACATTGCTGTCGCAGCGCGAATTGCTGGGCAAGTTCGGCGAAGCCGTGCCCGACGGCATCAAGCGCTATTGGGAGCGCGACCGGCCGATCGAGATGAAGCCGGTGATGCTGAAGCATTACACGAGCCGGGAAAAGCTCGAGCCGAAGCAGAACATCTGGATCCGCACCACCGGCCCGGTGCCGGCCGACCGCGCCACGCAGGCGGCCGTGCTCGCTTACCTCTCCGATATGACGTTGCTCGACACCTCGACTTTTGCCCACGGCCGCGCCATTTTCGATCGCGACATCCAGGCAGCGAGCCTCGACCACGCCATGTGGTTCCATCGCAGCCACCCGCTCGACGACTGGATGCTGTACACGCAGGACAGCCCGTCGACGCAAGGATCGCGTGGCTTTACCCGCGGCTCGCTATTTGCCCGCGACGGCACGTTGATCGCCTCGGTTGCCCAAGAAGGACTCATCCGGCTGAAGCGGCCGCCTGCCGAGTAGGCATTTTTCGAATTTTGCCTATTTTTTAATCATTTGCATTGACGCAACTGTGAACAGGCAGCCGACAAACCTTCCCGATTTCGTTGTTTAACAACAGCTTAACACCCTGCTTCGGCAATTGGCACGGAGCTTGAATCCTAGCGGGCACTCTCCGGCTCTCATGGGGATCGGCGAAGTCGTGCAAACGCGGGGACCCGCAACAGCAAAGGGTGAAACCTTATGAAGATCGTGATGGCAATCATAAAGCCGTTCAAGCTCGACGAGGTGCGCGAGGCGCTCACCGCAGTCGGCATCCAAGGCCTGACCGTCACCGAAGTAAAAGGCTACGGACGTCAGAAGGGGCACACGGAAATCTATCGCGGGGCGGAATACGCGGTCAGCTTCCTGCCGAAGATCAAGATCGAAGTCGCGGTCGCCGTCGACATGGTCGACAAGGCCGTCGAAGCCATCACCGCGGCGGCCAAGACCGGTCAGATCGGCGACGGCAAGATCTTCGTCTTCGGCATCGACCAGGCGGTGCGCATTCGCACCGGCGAAACAGACACCGACGCGCTTTGAGCCGCGGACACGTATTCCAATGGAGAGTTCAATGAATATTCCTTCCACCTTGAAGTTAACGGGACGCGCGGCCGTTTTGGGCTCGCTCGCTCTCGCTGCACTGGGCACGGTTGCTGCGTTCGCGCAGGAAGCGGCTCCGGCAGCACCGGCAGCGGCGCCGGCATTCACCGTCGACAAGGGCGACACGACGTGGATGATGATCTCCACTATTCTGGTGCTGCTGATGACCATTCCCGGCCTTGCCCTTTTCTACGGTGGCCTGGTTCGCGCCAAGAATATGCTGTCGGTGCTGATGCAGGTCTTCACCATCACCAGCGTGGTCATGATCGTCTGGGTTTTCTACGGCTACAGCCTGGCCTTCACCCCCGGCAACGCCTTCGTCGGTGGCCTTTCCAAGATGTTTCTGGCCGGCGTCGACGTGACGACGGTGTCCGAAACCTTCACCAAGGGCGTGGCCATTCCCGAACTGGTGTTCGTTCTCTTCCAGATGACCTTCGCCTGCATCACGCCTGCCCTGATCGTCGGCGCTTTCGCCGAACGCATCAAGTTCTCCGCCGTGATCCTTTTCACCATCCTCTGGGTCACCTTCGTATATTTCCCGATCGCGCACATGGTGTGGTTCTGGGGCGGCCCGAGCGCTTATAGCGATCCGTCGGGTCTCATCTTCGGCTTCGGCGCCATCGACTTCGCCGGCGGCACCGTCGTTCACATCAATGCAGGCATTGCCGGCCTTGTCGGCGCGCTGATGATCGGCAAGCGTATCGGCTACCAGAAGGACGTCATGGCGCCGCACTCGATGACGCTGACCATGGTCGGCGCCTCGCTGCTGTGGGTCGGCTGGTTCGGCTTCAATGCCGGTTCGAACCTGGAAGCGAACGCCTATGCCGTGCTGGCCATGGTCAATACGTTTGTCGCCACGGCGGCGGCGGCAGTGACCTGGATCGTGCTTGAAACGCTGCTGCGCGGCAAAGCATCCATGCTTGGCGCCGTTTCGGGTGCTGTCACCGGCCTCGTCGCCGTGACACCTGCCGCCGGCTTTGCCGGACCGATGGGCGCCATCGTGCTCGGTCTCGTCGCCACTTGCGTCTGCTACTTCTTCGTCTCGGTGGTGAAGAACAAGTTCGGCTACGACGACAGCCTCGATGTTTTCGGCATCCACTGCATCGGCGGCATCATCGGCGCGCTCGGCACCGGTATCCTGGTCAATCCCGCTCTCGGCGGCGCCGGCATCGTCGATTACTCGACAGCCGACTTCGCCGCCGGCTACGCCGGCACGGCCACCCAGCTGATGTCGCAGTTCAAAGGTGTGCTGGTGACAATCCTCTGGTCGGGTATCGGCAGCGCGATCCTCTACAAGATCGTCGACCTGATCGTCGGCCTGCGTCCGACAGCCGATGCAGAGCGCGAAGGGCTCGATCTCACCTCGCACGGCGAAGTGGCCTATCACCCGTAAGCTCGTCCGGGGCGGCCTCGGCCGCCTCGCGACGTCCCATCCCGTCGTGATGCTCCTGCAAGGGCTCACGCCTTGAGGCCCGGAAATCTTCCGGGCCTCTTTTTGTGCGCGGATGGCCGTGACGGCTCGATCACGATCGCTTGATCAAGGTGCTCGATCCGTCGGCGGCGTGAAACATCGGCCGCAGCGGCTCCAGCGTGCCCGCCATTTTCGCCGAGTCAGCGTGGTTGCCAATGCCTGTCGCAGGATCACCGCCGCGTTTGAACAGGAAGTCAGGCGTGACATCCTGCGCCCGTTCCGCAGACGCAGACTGCCCATGGTTAATGCGCCCTTAACCTTCCCACCGCTAGTCTGACAGCCGAATCTGCCGTGTTGCGCGTCCGCGCCCGGCCGGGCAACGACAGACGAGGAAGAGCATGCGTTCAGGGGCTTCAGCACCGCTTGCGCTGGCCGATACGGGGCACGGCATCCGGGCGTTCGCGAGGCGCCAGGTCGGGCGGCTGGTCGGTGCCGGGCTGTTTGCTCTGGTTGGCTTCGGCGTCGCCGCCCTTGCCACCTGGAACGTCGCCGATCCGAGCTTCTCGCACGCCACCGATAATATCGTCACCAATGCAATGGGTTATGCCGGCGCCGTCTTTTCCGACATTGCCATGCAGTTCTTCGGACTTGCCGCCGTTGCGGCGCTGGTGCCGGCGGTGATCTGGGGATTTCTGCTGTTTACCGCGCGCGGCGTCGACCGGCTGCCGAAACGGGCGCTGGCCTGGTTCGGGTTTTCGCTGCTTGGCGCGGCAATTGCCGGCTGCGTGGTGCCGCCCAAGACCTGGCCGCTGCCGACCGGCCTCGGCGGCGTCTTTGGCGACATGGTGCTCAACATTCCCGGCCTGGTCATCGGCGGCTATCCGACCGGCCTCGTCGCCAGCGTGCTTGCCGTGCTCCTTGCAGCACCGGCGCTGGGGCTGTTTCTGTATGGTTCGGCGCTGATTTCACGCAAGAACGGCTTTGCCGTCCTTGATCAGCCCACTGCTGCCGATCCGCAGGACGACCTGCTTTTCGACAATGACGAGGACGAGGGCGACGAAGGCATATTGGCGCTTGGCGCCATCACCCATTGGTGGCTGTCGCTGCGGGCCTATCTGCGTCGCCGCGCCGCGCGCCGGCGCGAGCGCGACGATTTCGAGCCGGAGATGGAGCCGCGGGCCAGCGCCTGGCGGCGGGCGGCCGAACGGGTCGAATCGGCCGAGTTCGCCGAGGCGCGGATGAGCCCGGGCGGGCGCGCCCGCGTCGAGCCGGAATTCTTCGCCGCCATGGTCAACGACCGCAGTGCCTCGATCGACCCCGACGATGCCGATGTCTTCGATAACGACGACAATGACGACGACATGGATTTCGCGCCCGAGCCGGCCGGCCAACGCCGCGCCGCGCCGACGGCGAAGGTGCAGAACTTCCGTTCCGATGCGGCGACACGCGTCGAGGCGCCGGCGCCGCGGCCGGCACCCGGCGCCCGGGTCCAGCGCGAGGCGCAGACCTCGCTGATCGGCTCGGAAAAATTCGACATGCCGTCACTGCATTTCCTGTCGGAACCGAAGAACGTGGTGCGCGACGCCAGCCTGTCGAAGGACGCGCTGGAGCAGAACGCCCGCCTGCTCGAGGGCGTGCTGGAGGATTTCGGCGTCAAGGGCGAAATCATCCATGTGCGCCCGGGTCCGGTCGTCACGCTTTACGAGCTGGAACCTGCGCCCGGCATCAAATCGTCGCGGGTGATCGGCCTGTCCGACGACATCGCCCGCTCGATGAGCGCCATCGCCTGCCGTGTCGCCGTGGTGCCTGGCCGCAACGCCATCGGCATCGAATTGCCGAACGCCAGGCGCGAGACCGTCTATTTGCGCGAGATCATGGCCAGCCGCGATTTCGAGACCACCAAGGCCAAGCTGGCGCTGGCGCTGGGCAAGACCATCAATGGCGAGGCGGTCATCGTCGACATCGCCAAGATGCCGCACGTGCTGGTCGCCGGCACCACCGGCTCGGGCAAGTCCGTCGCCATCAACACCATGATCCTGTCGCTGCTCTACCGGCTGACGCCGCAGGACTGCCGGCTGATCATGATCGATCCGAAAATGCTGGAACTCTCGGTCTATGACGGCATCCCGCATCTTCTGACGCCGGTGGTCACCGATCCGAAGAAGGCGGTGGTGGCGCTGAAATGGACCGTGCGAGAGATGGAGGACCGCTACCGCAAAATGTCGAAGGTCGGCGTCCGCAACATCGACGGTTTCAACGCGCGCGTGCAGCAGGCCGAGAAAAAAGGCGAAAGAATCTCGCGCACCGTGCAGACCGGCTTCGACCGCCAGACCGGTGAAGCGATCTACGAGACGGAGAACCTCGACCTCGAGCCGATGCCCTACATCGTCGTCATCATCGACGAGATGGCCGATCTGATGATGGTCGCCGGCAAGGACATCGAAGGCGCAGTGCAGCGCCTGGCGCAGATGGCGCGCGCCGCCGGCATCCATGTCATCATGGCAACGCAGCGGCCGTCGGTCGACGTCATCACCGGCACCATCAAGGCCAACTTCCCGACCCGCATCTCCTTCCAGGTGACATCGAAGATCGACAGCCGCACCATCCTGGGCGAGCAGGGCGCCGAACAGCTGCTCGGCATGGGCGATATGCTCTACATGGCCGGCGGCGGCCGCATCCAGCGCGTGCACGGTCCCTTCGTTTCCGACGACGAGGTGGAGAGGATCGTCGCGCATCTGAAATTGCAAGGCGTGCCGGAATATCTCGACGCCATCACCGAGGATGACGACAAGGATGATGATGAGCCGTCGGGCAAAGGCAGTGGCAGCAGCGGCGACGGCGGCAATTTCGAGGATTCCGACGATCCCTACGACCAGGCGGTCGCGGTGGTGCTGCGCGACGGCAAGGCCTCGACCAGCTACATCCAGCGCCGGCTCGGCATCGGCTACAACCGCGCCGCCTCGATCATCGAGAAGATGGAGAAGGAAGGCATTGTCGGCCCGGCCAACCATGCCGGAAAACGCGAAATCCTGGTGCCGACGGAGGACGACAAGTTCTAGAGCGCATCCGCGCCGGCAACTTTGAACCTCTCGGCGCGTTGCAACGGATGAGCGCTGCGCGCCCGCCAAACTTAAGCCCAACTGGGGGGCCAGACCAATATAACGAGCAAGCAATCAGATGATGGTGACCGGCATGAAAAACGCATCTTTCGCCCCAAGCAGGGATTTCGCCCCAACCCGCCGACAGGTGCTCGGCCTCGGTCTGGTCCTGGCCGGTGCCGCGGCCGTCAACGTCGTGCCCGGCTTCCAGCTGCTGGCGTCGGCGCAAGCAGCGGTTCCGGCGACGGCGCAGAAGATCGCCGATCATTTCTCCTCGGTCAAATCGATGAGCGGCGAGTTCGTGCAGTTCGGGCCAAAGGGCGAGCAGACCGGCGGCAAGTTCTTTCTGGAACGGCCGGGCAAGATCCGCTTCAACTATGACGGCGCCTCGAATTTCAGGGTGATTTCCGACGGCAAGTCGGTGGTCATCCTCAACAAGAAGCTGCGGACCTCCGACCTCTACCCGCTGTCGAAGACACCGCTGAAGCTGCTGCTCGACGACAAGATCGATCTGTCGGGCGGACGCGTCAGAAGCGTCAAGGAAGAAAACGATCTCACCACCATCCAGCTTGCCGACAAATCGGTGTTCGGCAATTCGAAGATCACCATGATGTTCGATCCGAAATCCTATGAATTGCGGCAGTGGACCATCACCGATGCGCAAGGCAAGGACACGACGGTGATGATCTTCAACACCAAGGAGGGCGTCAGTTTCGCGCCCGACACCTTTGCCATCGACTATACGGCCAACCGGGAACTGAACACCAAGTCGCGCTAAGGTGTGTCGATATTCAGGTGATGCCGGCCTGCAAACGGCGGTTTCCTGCGCTTCCGGCCTTCGCCGGCCAAAGCACTCATGAGCGGTCGTGGCAGTTAACGCTACGGCCGGCGTAGGCCGGTGCTCACGTACCCAAAAGTACGCTCCGCTCCGGTTCTCGGAATCCACCATTCTGGTCGCTTCGCGCCCGTCTTCGACTCCGACTCGGCCTGACCTGAATCTCAGCACACCTTGGGCTTGGTTCCTGTATTGATATTTCTGGAAAGTCATGGGCCGCGCCCCCCAAGGCGCGGCCGGCTTGTTTTTGCGGTGCGCGGCTGGCAGTAGTTTCCGCGATTGACTTCCGTCGGGCCATCCGGCGGATCTTGCGTTGTCCGGAACCCCACATGCCGTTTTCCGTCGCTACCTGGAACATCAACTCCGTCCGGCTGCGCATGCCGATCGTCGAGCGTCTGCTGGTCGAGCAGGCGCCGGACGTGCTCTGCCTGCAGGAAACCAAGGTTCCTGACGAATTGTTTCCGGAGAAGGCGTTCCGCAAGCTTGGCTACGAGCACATCGCCTTCCATGGCCAGAAGGGCTACCACGGCGTTGCGACGGTGGCACGGCGGCCGATCGAGGTGGTCGAAAAGCGCCGCTTCTGCGAGATCGACGACAGCCGGCATCTGTCGGTCACCGTCAAGGCTGGCGGCAAGGCGATCCTGCTGCACAATTTCTACGTGCCGGCCGGCGGCGACGAGCCCGACCCGGCCGTCAACCGGAAGTTCAAGCACAAGCTCGATTTTGTTGCCGAGATGAACGCCGTCCGCGCCGAGCATGACGAGGTTTCCGGCTCGATCCTGGTCGGCGATCTTAACATCGCGCCGCTCGAGCACGATGTCTGGTCGCACAAGCAGCTGCTCAACGTCGTCAGCCATACGCCGGTCGAGACGGAAAATTTCGAAGCGATGCGGCTCGCCGGCGACTGGGTCGACCTGATGCGGCTCAATGTGCCTTACGAGGAGAAGCTCTACACCTGGTGGAGCTATCGTGCACAGGATTGGCAGGCGTCAAATCGCGGCCGCCGCCTCGACCATATCTGGTCGTCGCCAAACCTGGTGCCGCAGTTTGCCGGCTATGAAATCCTGCGGCCGGCGCGCGGCTGGGAGCGGCCCTCCGACCATGTGCCGGTGATCGGGCGTTTCAACCTCGATTAGCTTTGTCTCGCCTTAACAATTCAGCGAAACCTGAAGCTATCCGCGATGTAGTCGGGGCGGGCGTTCAGCGTGGCGAAAACAGTCTCCAGATCAGGTGTCTCCGCCAATATGCCGGACAGGACCAGCGTCGTCGCGACGCCGACGCCGTTGCCGCCGGCGATGTCGTGCTCGACGCTGTCGCCGACGCAGACCGCGTTGCCGCGCTCCGGGTTGCCCGCCAGCGCCAGCGCTGCCTCGAATATCTGCGGATAGGGCTTGCCGATGCGGGTGACGCTGCCGCCGAGGTTCTCATAGAGATCGGCCAGCCGGCCAGCGCCGAAGCAAGGCCCGACGGCAGTCAGCATGATCTTGTCGGGGTTGGTGCAGAAGCACGGCACCTGGCGCTTCGCCGCCGGACCGAGAAGCCGGCGATAATGGTCGAGGTCGTAGCGATCGCCCTCGCTGGCGGAAATCAGTACCAGTTCTGCATCGTCGCCGTCCTTGGCCAGGACGAAGGGCAGGCCGTCGACAGCCGAACGGTCATTATCGCGGCTGATCAGCAGGCATTTTGTCTGCGGGCGCAGGGTCCCCGATGCCGCCATTTCGTGGAAGGAGCGCCACGCCACCTCGCCGGAGGAGACAAAATGGTCCCAGCTTCCCGGTGCGAAGCCGAGCTTCAGCAGGCGGCGCTCATTGGGTTGCGCCCGCTTGCCGGAATTCGAGATCAGCACGATGGTCTTGCCGGCGCGCTTGAGTGCCGACAAGGCTTCGATAGCGCCTGGATAGGCGCTGGTGCCGTCGTGCAGCACACCAAATTGGTCGAGCAGGAACACCTGATAGCGCTCGGCCAGCGCGGCGATGCCGTCGAGGTGCTGAATTATCTTGGCCGTCATAAAAGCCCCGCTGCGCCTGCGCCCATCAGCGCCAGCCGCGCCGTGCCGGCGGCGGCCTCCTCCGAAAGAGCCGGCACGAGAGCGACGCCAAGCTTGCGCTGCCGGATCGCCGTCCAGGCCGGATTGGCCGCACCGCCGCCGACGCTCCTGACCGATGTAAGCCGGGGTGCGCCGAGTTCGGCAAGCCGGCGATAGCCGAGCGCTTCGATCGCCGCAATACCCTCGAACATCGCTTTCAGATAATCGGCGTCGTCGGCGGGCCGCGGCTCGAGGCGGGGCGGCAGCGCCGGATCGGCTATGGGGAAGCGTTCGCCCGGCGCCGGCAGCGGGTAATAATCGAGGCCGGTCTCTGTCGCCGGGTCGATCTTTTTGCTGAGTTCGACAATGCGGGCGACGGGGAAATGCTGGGCCAGCACCTTGCCGCCGGAGTTCGAGGCACCGCCCGCCAGGTAGGTGTTTCCCAGCCTATGGCTGTAGATGCCGAATTGCGGCGCCGAGATCGGCCGGTCGGAGAGGATCTTGATGGTCAGCGATGAGCCGAGCGCGGTGACGCCGGCGCCCGCGGCAGTCGCACCGGTCGCCAGGAACGACGCGCATCCATCGGTGGTGCCGGCGACGACAACCACGTCGCGCGGCAGGCCGAACATTTTCGCAGCGCTGGCGGTGAGCGTGCCCGTGACATCGCCCGGCCGCACGATTCGGGGCAGGAATTCCATGCGCATGCCGGTCGCCGCGATCCAGTCCGGCCAGCGCCGGGCCTCGACGTCGTAGCCGGTTTTCAGCGCGTTGTTCTCGTCACTGACATCGAAGCGGCCGGAAAACTGTCCGGCGATCCAGTCGGCCTGGTGCAGCACAGTGGCGACGCCGGGCAGGTGCTGGAAAGACAGCGCCTTGGCGAGACCGGACGTCGCCCCAAGTGCAGCGCTCGTTGCCGGTGCCGCGCCGGCTATTGCAGTCAGAATAATGTCGTCAGCGACCTTGTCGTTGTACATCAGCGGTTCGGCCAGCGGCCGCCCGGAGCCGTCGACCGGCAGCAGCGTGCCCGACGTACCGTCGACGGCGATCGAGAGCACTGCCGCGCGATCGATACATTTGAGCACTTCCGCCAACGTCGCGCCGACCGCCTCCCACCATACGGCGGGGTCGCGGCCGTTCAGCCCAAATCGCTCAAGGGCAATTTCGGAATGCGCGGCGATGGAAAAGTCCGGGCGCATTGCGACGGCGCGCGCGCCGGATGTGCCGATGTCGATGCCGATGGCAAGCGGGCCAGTTGATAGTGGGCTTGACGAACGCGGCATGTCAGCTGCCTCCGGCATTGAGTTTCTGGCGATATTTTTCGGCGTCCCAGTTGATCAGTTCGTCATTCTCCGCCGCTGTCAGATAATTCAGCTTCGCTGCGACATCGACCCGCGCCGTCACGTCGGCGAGGCAGCGCTGCATGGCGTCGGCGCCGGCGCCGGCGTCGCCGCGCATCAGCACGCCAAGGCCGGGAAACAGGATCGCCACGGGTGCGGCGCCGCAGCGCTCGATCACGCGCTTCACATCCTCGCCCGGTCCCGCCACGACCGAACCCTCGCCGAGAAAGATGACGTGGTCGGGGTAGAGGCTGCCACCCGAAGCCATGCGGCAGCTTTCGGGGTCGATCGCCACCGCATGCGCCTCCACGTCGGCTGGCAGTCTGTAGCCGCTGCCGCCGGCGCGCGCCGTCAGTGCGGCAATGTCCGGCTCAGCCACCTGGCGCGGCGGCCGCGCCAGGAGCCGGGTTACGCGGCGCAGCAGCATGTCGGCCGCGGCGACGGTCTCGGCTGCAACGACCAGACCGTGATTGCCGAGGATCAGGATGTCTACGCCTGGCCGCAAGCGCTCGGCGATCCCTTGGGCAAGCGGCAGCCCCGGCCGGCGATAAGGAACATAGGTCCATTGGTGGCCATCGAGCCGCCTGGCGACCTCGGCCTCGCAATCGGCCTGCACGGCCAGCGAAATGGTCTCGACGCAGTGGACATGCAGGACGATACGCTGCGGCATCAGCGCATGCACCGTGGTCTCGATCGACGGGCGCAAGCCGCGTGGATTGAGGGCGCCGATGGCAAAGGCCTGCGGCTGTTCGGCGGCCGGGTCGCGCCGTTCGATGGCTTCAAGCAATGGCGGGATGCTGACCGGCACCATGATGTCTGCGGTAAGCGCGTCCTTCAGCCAGGTACCGGAGGCCTTGATCCAGAGCGTGTCGCCGGCTTTCAGCGAGGTATTGCCGCCGGCGGCCTGGGTCAGATGCGGGTCGCTGCCGATGACGGCCGAAAGCGACCGCAGCGCTGCCAATTCCTGCGCATCCGCACTGATCGTCATCGAAATTCCTCCACAAACCGGCCGCGTGGCCACGGCTTTGGACGGCCCGTTGCCGGGACTAAGACCGACGCTGGTATCGCAGATGCGAGTAAGTTACGTCAACAGTGATGTTATCGCGTCAAATCACGCTTGCAATCCGAGGCCCGTTGAGTAAGTTGCACCAATTGCCGTGCAAAATGGCAATGCCGTGCAAAATGGCTTGGGAGGCAAGCGCATTGGGAGGTAAGGGTTGAGCGACTCCGGCCGCCAGCGCCAGATTGTCGAGCTTTTGCGAGACCGGCCTTTCGCATCGGTGCGCGAGCTGCAGGAGCGGCTTGGCGTGTCGGCGGCGACGGTGCGGCGCGACATCGACAAGATCGACGAGGCCGGCGAAGCGCGCAAGGTCTATGGCGGCATCTCGGCGCTCGATGGCGCTTCGCAAGTTGGCGTCGCCTATGCCAGGCCCTATGACGAGAACCGCGACCTCGCCGTCGAGGCCAAGCGGCAGATCGCCGCTCTCGCCGCCACCATGGTGCGCGACGGCGACGCGGTCATCGTGCATGGCGGTTCGACCTGCTTCCATCTCGGCGTCAAGCTCGCCGACCGCAACATCCGGCTCTACACCAACTCGATGCCGCTCGCGGCCTATCTCAGCGATCACGGCCATTGCAGCCTGACCGTCGCCGGCGGCGAACTGCACCGCGAGCCGGGTATCATCCATTCGCTGACCCAGACGGTGCCGTTCTACGCCTCGAAGTTCTTTCTCGGCGCGCAAGGCATCGGCCAGGAAGGCCTTCTGGAATCGCACCCGCTGCTGGTCCGCTCGATCGTCGAGCTCAGCCTCTGCGCCGACCAGATCGTCGTGCTGGCCGACAGCCGCAAACTGTCGATCCACGCCCGCAACGTGGCGCTGCCGCTGTCGCGGATCGGTACGCTGGTCACCGATGAGGGCCTGTCCGACACCGACGCGCGCATGCTCGAAGATGCCGGCGTCATGGTGCGCATCGCCGCTTCCTCGGGAGGCGCCCAGTGAAAGTAGCCGTCCTCGATTTCGGCAAGACCAATTCGAAGCTGTTCGTCTTCGGCCAGGACGGACGCATCCTCGACGAGCGCCGCACCCAGCCGAGCTGGATCCGCAAAAACGGCTTCAGCGTGCTCGACGAGGCAACGCTGCACGACTGGGCGGCCCGCGCCATCGATGACGCCGTCGACACGCATGGCGTGGAAGGGCTGATGGTATCCGGCCATGGCTGCACCTTCGCGTTGGTCGACGACGCCGCGCTGACGCATCCGATCCTCGATTACGAGCAGGAACCGCCGGCCGAGATCGCCGCGCAAATCGATCGCCGCATTCCGGATTTTGCCGAGACCTTTTCGCCGCGCCTGCCGCTTGGCTTCAACTACGGCCGCCACATGTTGTGGCTGAAGGAGGTGGAGCCCGGTGCCTTCGCCGCAGCGAAATCGATCCTCGGCTACCCCCAATACTGGAGCTGGCGCCTTGGTGGCCGGCCGGTATCGGAAGTGTCCTATCTCGGCTGCCACTCGCATTTATGGGCGCCGCGCAAACGCGATTTCAGCTCGCTGGTCGATGGCGAGGGCTGGCGCGGCCAGATGCCCGCCTTCGAGCGTGCCGGCGCGGTGATCGGCGAGCAGCGCTTCGGCCGAGCCGCGAAGCCGGTCGCCATCCATAATGGCGTCCACGACAGCAATGCCGCGCTCCATGCCTACCGCCGGCAGCAGCTCGGGCCGGTGACCGTGGTCTCGACCGGCACCTGGGTCGTCGTTCTCAATCCGGACTGCCCGCTCGACGCACTCGACGGCGAGCGCGACATGCTGGTCAACGTCGATGTCGATGGCGGCCCGGTGCCAACCATCCGCTTCATGGGCGGCCGCGAATTCGCGACGATCAGCGCCGGCTGGCAGGGCGCCATCGCGCCGTCATCGATACAGCGGGTGATCGACGCCGGCATCATGGCGCTGCCGAGCTTCGCGCCCGGCGGCCCGATGGCACACCGGCGCGGCGAACTGGTCGGGCGCACGCCCAACGCCGACGAACGCGCGGCCATGGCGCTGCTCTATGTCGCGCTGATGGTCGATTTGTGCCTCGAGCTGATCCATTCCGATAATACCGTCATCGTCGACGGCGGCCTGAACAATGGCGGGCTGCTTGCCGCGCTGCTGGCGCAAGTGCGTCCCGGGCAGGCCTTCCTGCAGGGCGCAACGCTGGAGGGCAGCGCCACCGGTGCCGCAGCACTTGCCTTCGAAAGCGTCGGACGCGAGTTTGCCACCGAGGCGCCGGAGGCGGTGCATGCGGCAAGCTTCAGCGGCCTTGCCGGCTACCGCAACGACTGGCGCGGCCTTGCCGCCGATCGGGGTGCCCCCAGAGCAGCTGTGGGAGGTGCGCGATGAGCGCCATCGCCCGGATCGAGACGGTGCGCCAGCCGGTGCTGGAGATGCGCCACATCTCGAAGACATTCGGCCCGATCCGCGCCCTGCACGATGTGTCGCTGACCGTCCATGCCGGCGAGCTGCACGCGCTGATGGGTGAGAACGGTGCCGGCAAGTCGACGCTGATGAAGGTGCTGTCCGGTGCCTACCGGCCGGATCCCGGCGGCGAAATCCTGATCGACGGCATGCCGGCCGCCACCGGCGACCCGATCAAGGCACGCGCCGCCGGCATTGCGGTCATCTACCAGGAGCTGTCGCTGGCGCCCAATCTGTCGGTGGCGCAGAACATTTTCCTCGGCAACGAGCCGCGACGGTTCGGCATCGTCGATCGCGAGCAGTGTAACCGGCGCGCCAGCGACATCATCGCGCGGCTCGGTGTGACTTTTTCAGCGCGCACCCCGGTCACCAGCCTGTCGCTCGGCGAACGCCAGTTGGTCGAAATCGCCCGCGCGCTGTCGACCAATGCGCGCATCATCGTCATGGACGAGCCGACCACGTCGCTGACCTCGCGTGAGACCGACCGGCTGTTCGAGGTGATCGCGACGCTGAAGTCGCAAGGTATTGCCATCATCTACATCAGCCACCGCATGGAAGAGGTCTACCAGCTCGCCGACCGCGTCAGCGTGCTACGCGACAGCGGCTATGTCGGCACGCTCGACCGCGCCGATCTGAACGCCTCACGCCTGGTATCGATGATGGTCGGGCGCGATCTGTCGACGTTCTACAAGAAGGATCACCGCCCGCCGGACAGCAAGCGCGCCGTCGCGCTGTCGGTGCGCGGCATGTCGGACGGCAATCTCATAAAGAATTGCTCCTTCGACCTCCACAAAGGCGAGGTGCTGGCACTGGCAGGCCTGGTCGGCTCGGGCCGCACCGAACTGGCACGGCTGATCTTCGGCGCCGACAGGCACATATCGGGCACGCTGGAGCTCGGCGGCAAACCGATATCCATCGGTTCGCCAAGCGAGGCGCTGGATGCCGGCATCGCCTACCTGACCGAGGACCGCAAGCAACTTGGCCTGTTCCTCGACATGTCGATCTCCGACAACATCAGCATGGGCGTGCTGGCAAGGGACGCGAAGGCCGGCGGTCTGCGCGACTTCGCGGCTGCCGAAAAGCGCGCCGCCAAGGCGGTGTCCGAGCTCTCCATCCGCACCAGCTCGGTGCAGGCCAATGCCGGCTCGCTGTCGGGTGGCAACCAGCAGAAGGTGCTGCTCGCCCGCCTGCTGGAAACAGAGCCGCAGGTCGTCATCCTCGATGAGCCGACCCGCGGCGTCGACGTCGGGGCGAAGTCGGAAATCTACCGGCTGATCGACAATCTGGCCAAGAAAGGCATCGCCATCCTGATGATCTCCAGCGAACTGCCGGAGGTGATCGGCATCGCCGACCGCGTGCTGGTGATGCGCGACGGCACCATTGCCGGCGAGGTAACGGCGTCGGAGGGCGAGCCACTGCGGCAGGAAGCGATCATGGAACTTGCAACGGGAGCGGCTCAGCGATGACCGACAAGGTGGCCGACACGATGAAAGCGGACGACCGGGCGGTCGGCAGGAGCACAAGGTGGCGCACCGCCATCGCTGCGCTCGGCATGCTGCCGATCCTGATTCTGCTGGCGGTTGGCTTCCAGTTCATCAACCCGCGCTTTTTCACCCAGACCAATCTGCTGATCGTCATGCAGCAATCGTCGATCAACATCGTGTTGGCGGCCGGCATGACCTTCGTCATCCTGACCGGCGGCATCGACCTGTCCGTCGGCTCGATCCTTGCCGCCTCGGCGATGGTGGCGGTGATGGTGTCGCTGGTGCCCGATTGGGGACTGCTGGGCGTGCCGGCGGCCATTCTCGTCGGGCTCGGCTTCGGCGTCATCAACGGCCTGCTGATCGCCTACATCAAGCTGCCGCCCTTCATCGTCACGCTGGGATCACTGACCGCCGTGCGCGGCGTCGCCCGGTTGCTTGGCCAGGACACGACGGTGTTCAACTCGGACCTGCCGTTCGACTTCATCGGCAACGGTTCGCTGTTCGGCGTTCCATGGCTGGTCATCATCGCGCTGGCGGTCGTGGTGCTGTCCTGGCTGGTGCTCAAGCGCACCGTGCTTGGCACCTGGATCTACGCCGTCGGCGGCAACGCCGAGGCCGCCAGACTGACCGGCATCAAGGTGCCGCTGGTGCTGCTCTTCGTCTACGGCGTTTCCGGCCTTCTGGCCGGCCTTGGCGGCGCCATGTCGGCGGCCCGGCTCTATGCCGCCAACGGGCTGCAGCTCGGCCAGTCCTACGAACTCGACGCCATTGCCGCGGTCATCCTCGGCGGCACCAGCTTCGTCGGCGGCGTCGGCTCGATCTGGGGCACGCTGATCGGCGGCCTGATCATCGCCGTGCTGTCAAATGGGCTCATCCTCGCCGGTGTTTCCGACATCTGGCAGTACATCATCAAGGGATTGGTCATCATCGTGGCGGTCGCCCTCGACCGTTACCGGCTCCAGGCAGGAGCAAGAACGTGATGGCCCTTAGTCGCCGGCGTCCATCGAGCCGGTTTCATGTGTAACGCACCGTGAGAGGCGCGGGCATCAGGAGGAAAATAAAACAATGAAGATCATCGCTAAACTGCTCTGCGGCGTCGCCCTTGCAGCCGCCGTCATCGCGCCGGCATCGGCCAAGGACCTGAACAAGGTCGGCATCTCGGTCGGCCTGCTCGGCAACCCGTTCTTCGTCGCAACCATCAAGGGCATCGAGGACGCGGCCAAGAAAATCAACCCGAATGTGCAGGTGACATCGGTATCGGCCGACTACGATCTCAACAAGCAGGTCTCGCAGGTCGATTCCTTCATCGCCGCCGGCGTCGACGTCATCATGCTCAATGCCGTCGATGCCAAGGCGATCGCACCGGCGGTGAAGAAGGCACAGGCGGCCGGCATCGTCGTTGCCGCTTTTGACGTTTCGGCGCCGGGCGCCGATGTCACCGTGATGACCAACAATGTCAAGGCCGGCGAAGAGGCGTGCCAGTATCTGGTCGACCATACCGGCGGCAAGGGCGACTACGTCATCCTCAACGGCCCGGCCTCGTCGTCGATCCTGGAGAGGGTCAAGGGCTGCAAGGACGTGCTGGCAAAACACCCCGACATCAAGGTCCTTTCAGACGACCAGAACGCCGAAGGCTCACGTGACGGCGGCTTGAAAGTGTTCCAGTCGCTGCTGACCCGTTTCGACAAGATCGACGCGGTGTTCGCCATCAACGATCCGACGGCGATCGGCGCCCAGCTTGCGGCCAAGCAGCTCAACCGCTCGGAGTTCATCTTCACGGCGGTCGACGGCGCGCCCGATATCGAGAAGGAACTCGCTTCCGGCACGTCGATGATCAAGGCCTCGGCCTCGCAGGATCCCTATGTGATGGCCGGCCAGTCGCTGACGATGGCGGCTGACCTGCTTGCCGGCAAGAAGCCGGCCGAGCCGACGGTGCTGCTCGACCCGAAGCTGATCACGGCCGACAATTTGAAGGATTACAAGGGCTGGACCGCAGCTCGCTAAACCTCCCACGCCGGGGGCGGCGGGTATGACCGGCCGCACCTTTTTTGTCTGAGCAACGGATTGCCAAACACCGATTTGGACTTGGGTCCGCTACTGCTGGAATAACCGGAGACAATCATGTCGCGCATCGGAATCCACTCATTCGTCTGGTCGGCGAGCTCGACGCAGAGCGATCTCGAGCGGACGCTGGCCAACACCAGCGAAGCCGGCTTCGACCTGATCGAATTCTCCTATCTCGACCCCGCCAATGTCGACATTGACGGCTTGGCCAAGCGGATAGCCGATCTCGGCCTCGGCGTCGCGATCAGCATCGGACTGCCGGCCGACGGCGATATTTCGAGCGCCGACAAAACGATTGCGGCGCACGGCGTCGAAATCCTGAAACGTACGATCGCGCTGACTCGCGATCTCGGCGGCCAGAAGGTTGCCGGCATCCTCAGCACCAGCCACGGCTTGCAGAGCGAGGCGCCGACGCGCGACCAGTGGAACCGCAGCGCCGGCACGCTTGCCGAGGTGGCGGAGACGGCAAAGTCAGCCGGCGTCACCCTCAACCTCGAGATCGTCAACCGCTTCGAAAGCAACCTGCTCAACACCGCCGCGCAAGGCATGGCCTTTATCGAGGACAGCGGCTCCGACAACATCTTCCTGCATCTCGACACGTTCCACATGAACATCGAGGAGGCCGATGTCGGATTGGCCATCCGCAACGCCGCAAAGAAAATCGGCTATGTCCATATCGGCGAGAGCCATCGCGGCTTCCTCGGCACCGGCAATATCGATTTCGCCGGGATATTCGATGCGCTGACCGCTATCGGCTACAGCGACGACCTCAGCTTCGAATCCTTCTCGTCGGAAATCGTCGACGAGAACCTGTCGCGGAAAACCGCGATCTGGCGCAATCTGTGGACCGACAATATGGAGCTGGCCAAACATGCGCGCCGCTTCATTGCGCTCGGACTGGAGACGGCGCGGCGCAAGGCCGAGCTTGTTTCCGCAACGCACCGGCCTTGAGAACTCGCAAATTCCGAAATCTGGTTAAACCAGAGGCGCTACATTAGCCGGCAAAACGCGGCCCAAGTTCCTCGATCCGGCGGATCATCGCCTGGAAATCCTCCAATATGCGCTGGTGCAAGTGAACCGCCAGCTCCGGGTATTCCTCGAGGATGCGGCGGAACATCTTGCGGCTGAGCCGCAGCACTTCCGAATCGATTTCGGCGGAGGCGCTGGTCAGCCGGTTGGTGTCGGCGATCAGCGCCAGTTCGCTGAGTATGGTGCCGGGACCGGCGGTGCCGATCGGGATGCGCTCCCCGTCGTGCTCGCGATAGAGCACGATGCGGCCGCTGACCACGATGTAGGCCGAATCAGCTTCGTCGTCCTCGCGATAAAGCTTGTGGTCGGCTTTCAGCATGGTGGTTTCGGCGCCGAAGGCGAGCAGACGCAGCTGTTCCTGCGTAAAGCCCTCGAAGAGCCTCACGGTGGACAGGATGCGGATGTCGTCATCCAGCGCCATCTAGCTATGTCCCCGAACCGTCAGTCCCACTCCTCCCTAGAGCGCCGCGCGTCCCCCGGACGCGCAAGGCGTTTCAAAAATCGGTTCCGCTCCTTGGACCCGATGCCTCCGCGAGTTCGATCCAGACCAACCTCCAGCTCAGGACCGTACCCGAAAAGCGCCCCGCCCGGATCGCTTATTTGAATAATGAAATGTTTAAGGAACCAGCTTGTAGCCGCCGCTTTCTGTCACGAGAATTTCCGCGTTGGAAGGATCGCGCTCGATCTTCTGGCGCAGCCGGTAGACGTGGGTTTCGAGCGTATGCGTGGTGACGCCGGAATTGTAGCCCCAGACTTCCTCCAGCAGCACGTCGCGGGTCACCACCTTCTGGTCGGCGCGGTAGAGATATTTGATGATCGAGGCTTCCTTTTCGGTCAGCCGCACCTTGGCGCCGCGCGGGTCGATCAGAAGCTTCTGGCTGGGCTTGAACGTGTAGGGGCCGACCGAGAAAGTGGCGTCCTCGCTCTGCTCGTGCTGGCGCAGCTGGGCGCGAATGCGGGCCAGCAGCACGGCAAAGCGGAACGGCTTGGTCACATAGTCGTTGGCGCCGGCCTCGAGACCAAGGATCGTGTCGGAATCAGTGTCGTGGCCGGTCAGCATGATGATCGGCGCCTTGTAGCCGCCCTTGCGCAATATCTTCACCGCCTCGCGGCCATCCATGTCGGGCAGGCCGACATCCATGATGAGCAGGTCGATAAGCCCGCCGCGCGCCGCGGCGACGCCTTTGGCGGCGGTCGCTTCCTGCAGGACATCGAATTCCTCATAAAGCGACAATTGCTCGACAAGGGTGCCGCGCAGGTCGTCATCGTCGTCGACGATCAGAATGGTGCGTGAAGTCATGGATCAATCCGTTGTTTTGAAAAGAGATTTCAGTTGACCGCTGCCTGTTTATGCGGAAGCTGACCGGCACAACAGCCGTTCACAGTGATTTGTTCCGTGGCACGATCATACAAGAAAAAACACGATCGCAATGCAGTCGGCGCAATTTTGCCGAAAGGGCTTACCGTGCTCACCGTGCGCGCGCGGCCCGGCCATGCCAGCCAGGGCTTTCTACAGGCCGGCAAACTCGTGTTTCCATGTGCGCTGGGGCATGGCGGCATCTCGGCCGGCAAGCGCGAGGGCGATGGCGCCACGCCGCTCGCCTCGATGCGGATATTGTCGGGATATTTTCGCGGCGACCGTTTTTCCAGCGGCCGCCGGACGCGGCTGGCGATGACGCCGATCGGCCGCGACCTCGGCTGGTGCGAAGTGCCTGGGGACCGCAACTACAACCGCCCGGTCAAAATCCCCTATGGCGCCAGCCATGAGCGGATGCAGCGGGCCGACGATCTCTACGATGCTTGCCTAGTGCTGGACTGGAACATTGTGCCGCGCCGGCGCGGGCGCGGCAGCGCCATCTTCTTCCACCTGGCGCGCCCCGGCTTCACGCCGACGCAAGGCTGCGTCGCGGTAACAGCCCGCACCATGGCACGGCTGCTGCCGCTGCTGTCGGAGCGGACGGTGGTGAGGGTGGTAAGGTAAGGGAATAGGGGAATAAGGGAGTAGGGGAATAGGGCAGTAAAAGTAGAGACAGGGGCGGGCGCGCCGCTTAGCTCCCCTACTCCCCTACTCCCCTACTCCCCTACTCCCCTACTCCCCTACTCCTTTGCCACCCTATGTCGAGAAGGCCGAGCCGGCCGAGTTCGCGGTCCATGGCGCGTGCGATGTCCTTGCGTTCGCTACCGATGTCGCGCAGCTGGCGATCGGAGAGATCCTCGACATTCTCGTAGGGAAGATTGGCCGCGATTCTCGCGTGCCGAAGCCAGTCGAGCACGGCGCGCAGCCAGGCCGGGCGGAGGGTTACAGAGCGCAGGGCGATGTCAGACATGGTGCAATCCGCTTCTCCGGACATCAAATCCGGTTTGATGTTTCTTCGATGCTCAGATCATGGCGGATTGAAATTCAAACGGGAAACGAGTAGTTTTTTCTGCATCTTCAAGTTTTGTTTGAGGATTGGAATGCTCGACCGAACCCTCCTCGTCTGGCCCTGATGGCGCGCCTGCTGCCTGGAACCCGTGCGCTGCGGACGCTGGAGGCGGCGGCCCGGCACCTCAATTTCACCCGCGCCGCCGACGAGCTCGGCCTGACGCCGGCAGCGGTCAGCCACCAGATCAAGGAAATCGAGGATCAGCTCGGCATCATGCTGTTCACACGCACCAGCCGCACAATCCGGCTCACCGAGGCGGGTGCGGTGCTGTTCGAGGCCTCGACCGACGCGCTCGACCTGCTTGGCCGCGCGGTCTCACGGGCGCAGAAGACGGCGCGCGGATCGGCGCTGCTGAAGGTCACCCTCGATGCGCAATTCGCGACGAAGTGGCTGATGCGGCGCGTCGACGATTTTCGCAAACAGCATCCGGCAATCGAGCTGCGCTTCGATATCAGCTATGAGGTGCGCGATTTCGACCGCGACGATGTCGATGTCGGCATCCGTTTCGGCGCCGGCAAATATCCGGGGCTTCGCTCGCACCGGCTGTTCGAAAACGTCATCATTCCCGTCTGCAGTCCGGCCTTGCTGCGGTCAGGGCCGCCGCTCAAGGAGCCACGCGACCTGTTCCATCATACGCTGGCGCATATCGAGTGGTCGCGCCAGGGCGTCACCTGGCCGAACTGGAGCATGTGGATGGCGGCGGCGGGCGTCGACGATTTCGACGACAGCCGGACCATCGTGTTCGGCAATTCGACGGATGCCGTGCAGGCCGCGCTCGACGGCAACGCGGTTGCGCTCGCCGATTTCGCCATGGTGGCAAACGACCTTTCGGAAGGCCGGCTGATCCGGCCCTTTGAACTCGGCATCAAGGTCGCGCCCGAATTCGCCTATTTCCTGGTCTATCCCGAAAGTGCGGCGAACGATCCGCGCATCGTCGCCTTTCGCGATTGGCTTCTCGAGGAAGTCGCCAAGACCCCAACCTAAAGGTCAGCCTGTCGCCGCCTAAAGGTCAGCCTGTCGCCGCCGCGCCGAACCAGCCGATCACCGCGCCGATGAGAAGCATCACGCCGAGCCAATGGCCGACATCGATGAGCGTCAGATCCCAGCCGAAACCTTCGTAGCGATGGTTGACCGAAAGCGTCGTGGCGACGAACCCCAGCCAGAGAACGAAGCCGAAGATCACCCCGGCAAGCAGGCTCGGTTCGCCGCCGGTCACGGCGCCGATGATCAGCGACATGACCAGCGCCATGACAAGCTCCGCGACGAAGGAGACGACGAAGGGCAGCATCGACTTGCTCATCGTCGCCGGATCAAGCTTGGCGGCCTTCAGCCACGGCTTGCTCAAGCCCATATACCAGGCCGCGCCGAACAGCCACGCCACCACGGCGGCGACGATTACCGCCAGCCAATTGATTGCTGAAAAATCCATGATTCCCTCCGGTCGATTGCGCGATGGAACGCCTGTTCGGCGATGCCGTCAAGCAAGGCACCAGACGGTGGTGCGCTTGACCTCGGCGTCCTCCAGCGCGCGGGTCACCGCCACTTCGTAGACGGCAAGCGGTTCCAGCCCGGCCTTCGGCAGATAGGAGCGGCCGGGATCGCCGACGAGGATGTCGGCGCCGCGCGCCTTCAACGCCCCGAACCACGGCATCAGCCTGTCGGCGAAAGCTTTGTCGTAGAAGACGTCGCCGGCCAGCACCAGATCCCAGCCCGCATCGGTGCCGATGCAGTCGCCGGCGAGGAATTCTATCTCGACGCCATTGGCCTCTGCATTGAGGCGGATCGCGGTCGCGCAGAACGGGTCGATATCGGCGGCGATCACCTCGGCAGATCCGGCCATCACTGCTGCAATGGCGACAAGGCCGGAGCCGGAGGCGAAGTCGAGCACGCGCCTGCCGCGCACCGCAGCCGGATTGTCGAGGATGTAGCGGGCAAGGCCTTGGCCGCCGGCCCAGGCGAAGGCCCAGAAGGGCGGTGGCAGGCCGATTTCGCTCAGCTCATCCTCGGTCCGCTGCCACAATTCATGCGCCTCGTCGGCCAGCTGCAGGCGTATCTCCGGCACATGCGGCGGCGCCATGAGCGCCGTGTTGTCGAGGATGAATTTCTTGGCGCTGTCCGGCGTCAGCGCCGTCATGGCGCCGGCGTCAGTCCGCTCATGCGGCAGACCTCCTGCCATTCGGCAGGCGTCACCGGCTGCACCGAAAGCCGCCCGAGCCGCACCAGCGCCATGTCGGCCAGCTTTGGATTGGCCTTGGCCTGTTCCAGCGTCACCGGCTTCGGCATGTCCTTGAAGGCGCGGATATCGACGCACTCCCAGCGGGGGTCGTCGGTCGTGCTGTCCTGATGGGCCAGGGCGCAGACTTCGGCGATGCCGACTATGTCGAGCCCGTCATTGGAATGGTAGAAGAAGCCGAGATCGCCGATCTGCATCGCCTTCATGTTGTTGCGCGCCGCATAATTGCGCACGCCGTCCCATTGCGTGCCGGCCTTGCCCTTGGCCTTGAGGTCCTCGAAGGAGAAGACCGAAGGTTCGGATTTGAACAGCCAGTAGTTCATTGTGTTGCTCCTCCTCAGGTGCCGCCGCGATTAGATATCCGCCGGTTTGTTGAAGCTCCAGTTCCACTGCCGGATTTCGACGCTTTCGAACAGCCCTGCCTTGGTATAGGGATCGGCCGTCGACACGGCTTTTGCCGCAGCCAGATCGGGCGCCTCGACAACGACGAGGCTGCCGTTCGGCTTGCCGTCTGCGTCGAGGAACGGGCCGGCGAAGGCCAGTTTCTTGTCGCCGTTCAGCCCTTCCAGAAAGGCAATATGCTCGGGCCGCGTATCGAGCCGCACCTGCAGGCTTCCTGGCTTGTCCTTGCAAATCAACGCAAACAGCATCTTTCCATCTCCGCAATCGTTCGGGATCACATGTCGGTTTCGGTTTTGAGCGGCCTGGTCATCAACGCCGACACAGCCTGGTCTATGGTGACGGTGCCGTCCAGTATGGCGGCGACGGCGGCGATGATCGGTGCATCGATCCGGCGCTCACCGGCGATGCGGGCGGCGATCGCCGCCGTCGGCACGCCTTCCGCCAGAGGCAGGCCGGCAAGCGGCTTGCCTTGCCCCAGTGCCAGCCCATAGGCGAAATTGCGCGACTGCGCGGACGAGCAGGTGAGCAGCAGGTCGCCGAGGCCGGAAAGCCCCATCAGCGTCTCCGGCTTTGCGCCGAAGGCGGCACCGATGCGGCGCAATTCGACGAAGCCGCGCGTCACCATTGCGGCCTGGGCGCTGGCGCCGAGCCCGGCGCCGGTGACGGCACCCGCGGCAATGGCAAAGACGTTCTTCAGCGCGCCGCCGATCTCGACGCCGATTAGGTCGTCGCTCGAATAACAGCGCAGGTTTTCAGCCGAAAAACGGGCGGCAAGGTCGGCGGCCAGGGCCTCGTCACGGGCGGCGACCACGACGGCCGTCGGCAGGCCCCTGGCGACGTCGGTGGCAAAGCTTGGGCCCGACAGGGCGGCGACCGGATTTGCCGGCAGGATTTCCTCGGCAATGGACGACAGCAGCGCGCCGGTGTCGCGCTCGATGCCCTTGGCGCAGAGCACCAGCGGGACGCCTTTCGGCACATGGCTGGACGCGGCCGTCAGCATGGCGCGCAACGATTGCGCCGGCGCCACCGCCAGCACGCAGTCGGCGTCGGCGAGAGCCAGTTTGATGTCACTTGTCGCCGCGATGCCGGGATCGAGCGCGATGCCGGGCAGATAGCGCGGATTTTCGCCACGGTCGATCGCCGCGACGGTCTCCGGGTCGCGCGCGAACAGCCGGACCGAATGACCGGCGCGCAGCATGGCCAGCGCCAGCGCCGTGCCCCAGGCGCCGCCGCCGAGCACGGCGACACGCCAGCCGGTGCTGGCTTTGCGCGTCATGGCTTTGCTCATCACGCCTTGGCCCCGCGCCGGCCAGAGCCGACCATCGGGGCCGAGACGCTGTCCAGCGGCCAGCGCGAGCGCGGCACGAAATCGGCGGCGTTTTCGCCTGATATGCCGGCGCGCAGGCGCTCGATGCCGGCCCAGGCGATCATCGCCGCATTGTCGGTGCAGAGGTTAAGCGGCGGGGCGACGAAGCTGAACCCGGCCTGCTCGCACAGCGCTTGCAATGTCGCCTTGATCGTCCGGTTGGCGGCGACGCCGCCGGCGACAACCAGCGCAGGCTCAGCCTTGTCCGGGAATTGCTGACGGAACCTGGTCAGCGCCCGCGAAACACGGTCGCCGAGCGCATCCGCCACCGCCGCCTGGAACGAGGCGCAGATATCGGCGACGTCCTGGTCGCTCAGCGGGGCAATCGCGGTTGCCGCCTGGCGCACCGCGGTCTTGAGGCCGGAGAAAGAAAAATCGGGCTGCACCGAGCCCTTCATCGGGCGCGGAAACGCAAAACGGGCCGCGTCGCCATTTGCCGCCGCCTTCTCGACATTCGGTCCGCCGGGATAGGGCAGGCCGAGCATCTTAGCCGTCTTGTCGAAGGCTTCGCCAAGCGCGTCGTCGATGGTCGTCGCCCAGCGCTGGTAGTCGCCAACGCCGCGCACGGCGACGATCTGGGTATGGCCGCCGGAGACCAGCAGCAAGAGGTAGGGAAAGTCGAGCCCGTCGGTCAGCCTGGCGGTGAGCGCGTGGCCTTCGAGATGGTTGATGGCGATCAGCGGTTTTTTGGCTGCCGCGGCGATGGCTTTTGCCGTCATCAGGCCGACGATCAGCCCGCCGACAAGACCGGGACCGGCGGTGGCAGCAATCGCATCGATGTCGGCGAGATCGACGCCGGAATCAGCAAGCGCTGCCTCGATGATGCCGTCCAGCGCCTCGACATGGGCACGCGCGGCGATCTCCGGCACGACGCCGCCGAAAGCGGCATGCTCCTCGATCTGGCTGAGCACGATGTTCGACAGGATTTGGGGCGCGCTGCGATCGTCCAGCGCCACCACGCTGGCGGCGGTCTCGTCGCAACTCGTCTCGATGCCCAGAACGCGGATCAATTCGTCGCTGTCTCCAAGGATTGTACGGCCTGCCTTTCCCCGATAGGAGAAAGCCGGGAAGACGGACCTCGATCCTGCCGGGGGTTATCACGGACGGCGCGCCATGCAAACAACCTTGAAAATCGGAACACGCGGCAGCCCGCTGGCACTGGCGCAGGCGCATGAAACGCAGGCCCGGCTGACGACGGCGCATGGCATGCCGGCCGAGGCGTTCGAGGTGGTCGTCATCTCGACCAGCGGCGACCGCATCCAGGACCGGCCGCTGTCCGAAGCCGGCGGCAAGGGCCTGTTCACCAAGGAGATCGAGGAGGCGCTGCTGGCGCGGCGCATCGACATCGCCGTGCATTCGTCGAAGGACATGCCGACGCTGTTGCCCGAGGGGCTGGAGCTGGCCGCCTTCCTGCCGCGCGAGGACGCGCGTGACGCCTTCATCGGCAAGGCGGCGCGAACGATTGCCGGCCTGCCGCAAGGCGCCAGGGTCGGTTCGTCGTCGCTCAGGCGCCAGGCGCTGATCCGGCGGATGCGGCCGGACATCGACGTGGTGATGTTTCGCGGCAATGTGCAGACGCGGCTGCGCAAGCTCGACGAAGGCATCGCCGACGGCACCATCCTCGCCTATGCCGGGCTGAAGCGGCTCGGCCTCGAAGATGTCGTCACTGACCTGATGCCGCTCGACGTCTTTCCGCCGGCGCCGGGGCAAGGCGCGATCTGCATCGAAAGCCGCATCGGCGACCGCGACGTGGAACAGATGCTGGCAGCGATCCATGACGGGCCGACCGGCGAGGCGCTGGCCTGCGAGCGCGCCTTCCTGGCGGCGCTCGACGGCTCCTGCCGCACGCCGATCGCCGGCCATGCGACGATATCGGGCGGAACGGTTTCCTTTGCCGGGCTGATCATCTCGCCCGATGGCACGCAGTCGCATGAGGTCAGGCTGGAAGGGCCAGTGCAGGAGGCGTCGCACATTGGCGCGAAAGCCGCCGCGACCGTTCGGGCCAAGGCCGGCGAAACATTCTTCGACGGCTGGACCTGACATGCTCCGCGTCCTGGTGACGAGGCCCGAACCGGGCGCCTCGCGCACGGCGCGCCGGCTCGCTGACGCCGGCTTTCAGCCGATCCTGCTGCCATTGACCGAAACGGTGGCGCTGGCGGTCGATGCCGGCGCGGTCGCCGATGGCGCCGCGGCGGTCGCGGTCACCAGCGCCAATGCCCTTCGCCATGCGCCGAAAGAGGTCATCGCGGCGCTCGCCGGCTTGCCGTGCCACACCGTCGGCAGGAAGACGGCGGAAGCCGCCCGCGCGGCCGGGTTTCTGTCGGTCAGCGAAGGCCCGGGCAATGCCGAGGCGCTGGCCGATGGATTTGCTGGCGGTTACGCGGGGCAGACCATCGTCTATCTCTGCGGGCGGGTGCGGTTTCCGGTCTTCGAGGAGCGGCTGCAGGCGGCGGGCTTTCAGGTCCGCGCCGTGGAGACCTACGACACCGTTGTGCTGGATTACTCCGACGAGGCCGTTCTTGCGCGCCTGTCCGCCCAGCCGGTCGAGGCGGTGCTGCTCTATTCGGCCAAGGCGGCCACCGCTATGCAGGCCCTGGCTGGCCGGCCGGCGCTGCGTGGCCTTTTCCAGGAAACGCGGTTTTTCGTGTTGTCGAGACGCATTGTCGCGGTCCTCGGCGATGTCGCCGGCGAAAGGATCCGGATTGCGCCCGAGCCCAGCGAAGATGCCTTGCTGGGGCTTTTGCAGGCGCGGCGCTGACCGGCATCCGCCTGTTCCGGACGTTGGCATACCTCCTGCCGGCATCCTCAATTTATTCCGCAGCAGGCGCTGTCGGCGAAGCTGCCGATCTCCCCCCTTGCGGGGGAGATGCCCGGCAGGGCAGAGGGGGGTGCTGTCCCTCCGACCTGTCAGCCAATCGAGCCCTCCATTCCCGGTTGGGGGATGGGTTTAGGTAGACGTTGGTGCTCTGTCACACCCCCCTCTGGCCTGCCGGCCATCTCCCCCGCAAGGGGGGAGATCGGCAGCTTGACGGGCAGCCACCAACCTGAGACAATTGCGCTCGGGCACATTTTGTTCTTGCTTTGTGCCGGCAGCTATGCTAGAAAATCACTTATGGTGCTGATTCGCCCCACCGACCCGCCGCCGAGGCGGGTTTTTCGTTTCTGGCCCCGCATTGCATCTCCCAAAACCGCTGCGGCGTTTTGCCAAAACTGAACTCCAAGCCGTGGCGTCATCACGCCGCCCCTTTTCACCGCTTGGTGATGTGCTAGACCCTTTCAACCATCCCGAAGCGAATTTTGCGGAGCCCGAGCATGGTCAAGACGCCGAAGATGCGGCATTCCAAGAGCCGCCGTGAACCGGTGACCATCGAGCTGGAGCCCGGCGCCGTCTCGCGAGTCGCCGACGAACAGGATGCCAGCTCGCAGCAGCCGGCCGCGGCGCAGACCTACGAGGCGCGGGCCGAGGAAGCGGCGAACGCATCGCAGCCGGAGCCGCCTGAGGAGCCGGTGCATGCCGACCAGACCGATCTCGAACCATGGGAACATGCCGACGCAGCCGCGCGGGCCGGCACGCAAGAGCCGACGGACGCAGGCGCCGATTCTTCCCGGGAAGCGGAAATCCCTTATCCGGCCGGTTCGGATGCGCCGGTCGGTCGCTTCACGGCTTCCGACTACAGTTTCGAAGATGCACCCAGCGGAACCGGGGCCAACGAACCGAGGATACCAGGTTCCGGCGAGAAGACAGCTGAGACGAGGGACGACCATATGGCAGCGCAGCCGAAGCGGAGCGGCATCAACGGCATCGCCGCCGGTATTGTCGGCGGCGTCATCGCGCTGGCCGCCGCCGGCGGGCTGCAATTTGCCGGCCTGCTCGGCGCGCCGGGGTCAGGCCCCGTGTCGCTCGACGCGGTCAATGGTGAGATCGTTTCGCTGAAGCGCGAGGTCGCGGACCTCAGACAGGCCGGCGCCAACAATGACGCATCGTCCAAAGTCGACGGGCTGTCGTCGGCGCTGGATCAGGTCAGGGCGGACGTCGCGGCGCTGAAATCGACGGTCGAGCAAGGCGGCGCCGGCGACAATGCCGGACTGGCAGCACTTGGCGACAAAGTCAGGCAGATCGAGACGGCGGTCGCGGCCCTCGGTAAGGCCGGCGGCACGGCGCCGGTCGATCTCGGCCCGCTCAACGAAAGGCTGGCCGCGCTCGACGCGCTGGTGAAATCGGCCGGCGACACGGCAAAGGCGCAGGAAGGCCGGCTTGCAGCGCTGGAACAGTCGGTTTCACAGCTCTCGGGCAAGGTCGATGCACAGGCTTCGCAGCCGAAGATCGCGCTGGCCATTGCCGCCTCTGCGCTCAAGGCAGCGCTCGACCGCGGTGTGCCGTTCGCGGCCGAACTCGAAACCTTTGCCGCGATCTCACCGGATGCACCCGAGATCGCGACGCTGCGCGCCTATGCCGAAAAGGGGGTCCCAACGCGCGCCGAGATCGCCGCCGAAGCGGACGCCACCGCCAACGCCATGGTCGCTGCCGCGACGCCTGTCGACCAGAATGCCGGCATCCTGCAAAAGCTGCTGTCGAGCGCCGAATCGCTGGTCAAGGTCAGGCCGATCGGTGCGATCGAGGGCGCCGGCGCCCCGGAAACCGTCGCCCGCATGGAGGTCGCCGTCAATCAGGGCGACTACGCCAAGGCGCTCAGCGAATACGAAACGCTGCCTGAAGCGGCCAAGGCCGCCGGCGCCGACTTTGCCGGCAAACTGAAAGCGCGGATGGAGGTCGAGACGCAGATCGATTCGCTCATCGCTGGCGCGATGAAGGCGTGAGGAACCCGATGATCCGCATCCTCGCCTTCCTTGCCGTCGTCTTTGCGCTCGGGCTCGGGTTCGCCTGGCTGGCCGACCGGCCGGGTGAAATGCTCGTCACCTTCAACGGCTATCAATACCAGGTCAGCCTGATGGTCGCGGCGGTGGCGATCGTTGCCGTGGTTGCCGCGGTGATGATCGTCTGGTGGCTGGTCAAGGCGCTGTGGACCAGCCCCTATACGATCTCGCGCTATTTCCGCGTGCGCCGCCGCGACCGCGGCTACCAGGCACTGTCGACCGGCATGATCGCCGCCGGCGCCGGTGACGGCGCGCTCGCCCGCAAGAAGACCAAGGAAGCGGCAAAGCTGATCCGCTCCGACCAGGAGCCGCTGATCCAGCTGCTCGACGCGCAGGCCTCGCTGCTCGAAGGCGACCATGAGGGCGCCCGCGAAAAGTTCGAGACCATGCTCGACGATCCCGAAATGCGGCTGCTCGGCCTGCGCGGACTGTATCTCGAAGCCGAGCGGCTCGGCGACCGCAATGCTGCCCGCCACTATGCCGGCCGTGCCGCGGCGGTGGCGCCGCAGCTGGCCTGGGCGGCCGAATCGACGCTGGAAGACTTGACTGGACGCGGCGATTGGGACGGCGCGCTGAAACTTGTCGACGCCCAGAAGTCGACGCGGCAGATCGAGCGCGACGCCGCTAACCGGCGCCGCGCCGTGCTGCTCACCGCCAAGGCGCAGGCGCTGATCGACAGCGATGCCAATGCCGCCCGGACGGCGGCTCTCGAAGCCAACCGGCTGCGGCCGGATTTCGCGCCGGCGGCGGTCGTCGCGGCGAAATTGCTGTTTCGGCAGAACGACGTGCGCAAGGGCTCGAAAATCCTCGAGGCGGCGTGGAAGGCCGAGCCGCACCCGGAGATCGCCGAGCTCTACACCCATGCCAGGCCCGGCGATGCCGTGCTCGACCGGCTGAACCGGGCAAAGAAGCTGCAGGACCTGAAGAAGAACCATGCCGAGGCCTCGCTTGCCGTGGCGCGCGCCGCGCTCGATGCGCAGGATTTTTCAACCGCCCGCCGCGAGGCCGAAGCCGCCATCCGCATCGATCGCCGCGAAGGCGCCTATCTGCTGCTGGCCGATATCGAGGAGGCCGAGACCGGCGACCAGGGCAAGGTGCGGCAGTTGCTGTCGAAGGCGGTGAGAGCGCCGCGCGACCCGGCCTGGGTCGCCGACGGCGTCGTCTCCGACCGCTGGGCTCCGGTATCGCCGATCACCGGGAGGCTCGATGCATTCGAATGGCGAGCGCCGATGGAGCGGCTCGGCCAGTTGATCGACAGCGATGAGGATACGCAGGAGGCATCGGTGCCGGCAATTGCGGCTTCAGCCAAGCCGGTACAGGAAACAGCCGAGGCGATCGAGCACACAGCGGTTGCTGCCGAGACACCGGGCACCGCGACCGAAGCAAAGACCGAAAACCGTGCCGGCGAGGATCATGTGACACCGGTCGCCGCGGCGGCGTTTGCCGCGGTGCCGCACGATGCCGAAGCCGTCGAGCCGGCGCAGGAGTTGACGCGGCTGCCCGACGACCCCGGCGTCGATCCCGACGACGAGGCGGATAAATCGACGCGCCGGTTTCGTTTGTTTTGATCAGGGTCGAGTGGACCCGGGCTTATTGGGAATGATTTGATGTTCGAACGCGTTCTGTCGTTTCTAAGGGACCTGCCGTCCGGTGGCGGCGCCAGCGCCAGCGCCGACGATCCGCGCGTTGCCGCATCCGCCCTGCTTTTCCACGTGATGAACGCCGACGGCGTGCGCCAGGATACCGAATGGGAACGGTTCAAGAAGGTGCTGGCGGAAAGCTATTCGATCAGCGGCGACGAACTCGATGCGTTGGCGGCTGCCGGCGAGCGGGCCGACAATGAGGCGATCGACCTTTACGCCTTTACCAGCGTGCTCAAGCGCCATCTCGACGCCGAGGCGCGAAAGGCCTTTATCGGCCTGATGTGGGAGATCGTCTATGCCGATGGCGAGCTGCACGAACTCGAGGACAATACCGTCTGGCGGGTCGCCGAGCTGATCGGCGTCGAACGCCGCGACCGCGTCGAGGCGCGCCTCAAGGCGGCGGCCGCGGCTCCTGGTGCTGCCGGAACGTCAAGCGACGAATAGACAGGATCCCGCCTTCCAATGCCGCCCAAGCCAAGCCCGAGACCAAAGATCCTGATCGTGCTGCATCAGGAGCATTCGCGCTCGGGCCGGGTCGGCCATATGCTTATCGAGGAAGGCTTCGATCTCGACATCCGCCGCCCGCCGCTCGGCGAGGCCTTGCCGCAGACGCTGGATGGCCATGCCGGCGCCGTGGTGTTCGGCGGGCCGATGAGCGCCAATGACGGCGACGAGTTCGTCCGCCGCGAGACCGACTGGCTCAAAATTCCACTCAACGAGAACCGGCCGCTGCTTGGCATCTGCCTCGGCGCGCAAATGCTGGTCAAGCATCTCGGCGGCAGGGTCGAGGGCCATGGCGAGGGCCTCGTCGAAATCGGCTGGTATCCGCTAAAGGCGACTGAAGCAGGCAGCAGGCTGATGCATTGGCCGGAGATGGTCTATCAGTTCCATCGTGAGGGCTTTTCGCTGCCGAAGGACGCAACACTTTTGGCGACGGCCGAAACCTATCCCAACCAGGCCTTCCGCTATGGCGACAATGCCTGGGGCATCCAGTTCCATGGCGAATTGACCCGGGCGATGATGCAGCGCTGGGTGGTGCGCGGCGCCCATCGCTTCGAATTGCCCGGCGCGCAGCCCGGCCGCGACCATCTCGGTGGCCGGCTGATCTGGGACATGCACCTCAAGCGCTGGCTCGGCGAGTTCCTGCCCATGATTTTTGGCAAGCCGGCGCTGCGGTGAAGTCGGTGCATGTCGCCCAAAAGTGTGCAGCGGTTTTGGGAAAACGACATGCACAAACAAACGAACTAAAGCGCGTCGCGCTTTAGTTTCGCCCCCTGAGATGACGCACCTTGCGCAGCTGTGGGAACAGCACCGCCCATAGACCGGCGACAGCGATCGCCCCGACGCCGCCGACCACCACGGCCGGAACCGTGCCGATCAGCGCCGCCATGGTGCCGGCGCGGAATTCGCCGAGCTCATTGGAGGCGCCGACAAACACCTGGTTGACGGCGTTGACGCGGCCGCGAACGTCGTCCGGCGTCCACAGCTGGATCAGCGTCTCGCGGATATAGACGCTGAACATGTCGGTGGCGCCGAGCAGGGCAAGGGCTGCGATCGACACCCAGGTGATGGTCGAGAGGCCGAACAGGACGGTGAACGCGCCGAACAGCGCGACGAAGCCGAGCATGACAAGGCCGGCATGGTTGCGGATCGGGTGCCCGGCCAGCCAGATGGCGACGCAGATGGCGCCGACGCCGGGCGCCGAGCGCAACAGGCCGAGCCCCCACGGGCCGAGTTCGAGGATATCGCGCGCATAGACCGGCAGCAGCGCCGAGGCGCCGGACAGGAGCACCGCGAACAGATCGAGCGAAATCGCGCCGAGCACGATCTTTTCGCCCCAGATATAGCCGAAGCCGGCGAACAGGGTCTGTACTGTCGGCCTGTCGGCCCGGCTGCGCTGGGCGGGCTTCGGGATGGTGAAGATCAGCACGGCGGCGATGAGCATCAGCGCGGCCGCGGTGGTGTAGGCGGCTTCGGCCGAAAGCCCGTAGAGCAGACCGCCGGCGACCGGCCCGACGATGGTTGCCGTCTGCCAGGCGGACGAGTTCCAGGCGATGGCGTTGGCGAAATCCTCGGGCGGCACCAGATTGGCGAACAATGATGACGAGGCCGGCCCGAAGAAGGCGCGCGCGATGCCGAACATGGCGAGCACGATGAAGACCGGCATCGGCCCGGAGAGGCCGCGCAGCGTCAGCAACAGAAGCGCCAAAGCGCAGCCCGCCTCGACCAGCACCGCCAGCGCCATGATCAGGCGGCGTCCAAAACGGTCGGCAACGTCGCCAGTGACCAGCACCAGCAGCAGCGAAGGCAGGAACTGGACGATGCCGACAAGCCCAAGGTCGAACGGGTCGCGGGTCAGATCGTAGATCTGCCAGCCGACGGCGACCGACACGATCTGGGTGGAGAATGTCGAGAGGAAGCGCGCCGCCCAGTAGCTCAGGAACGGCCGATGGCGAAAGGCGGCATAACGCTGGTCAGGCGGTACTTGGGATTCTGTGGTCATGATGTCGGCCGGCGGGGCACTTCCACGATGGGCGCTGGTCCGGCCAAGAGAGCCTTTAGCGCAGTTCAGCGCAGGGCGCGCGCAAAAATCCGGCCTGGATCAACAATTTCCGCTCCGCCGGGCGTTGCCGCTGGCGGAGCGACCGGACCTGCTCCGAACGCTTTAGGCCGTCGCCTTGGCCTTCCTGCCCCTGCCCTTGACGGGCGCGGGCGGGGCGGCCTTGCGGCCGAGACCGATTGCCTTGGCCAGCTGCGAACGCGAGGCCGCGTAGTTGGGGGCGACCATCGGGTAGTCGGACGGCAGGCCCCATTTGGCGCGATAGGCGTCGGGCGTCAGCCCGAAATGGACGCCGATATGGCGCTTCAAGGATTTGAACTTCTTGCCGTCCTCGAGACAGATGATGTAGTCCGGCGTCACCGATTTCTTGGGATTGACGGCAGGCGTCAGCGGCGCGGCGACCGGCACTGCCGGTTGCCCGAGCCCGCCTATGGAAGCGCTGACGCTGGCGATGAGATCGCCGAGGCCGGAAGCCGGCAAGCGGTTCTTCTCGACATATGCGGACACGATATGGGCGGTCAGCTCAAGCAGGTCGATGTCTTTGCGAGCGTTGTTGTTGTCGTCGGTCAATCTATTTCTCCGTCCGTGGGGGTCGCAGAAATTCCTAGTCGGCAAATCTGCGCAATGCAATGACGCCGCACCACGTCACACATTATTTTGAATAATAATACTAACGGCAGCGCGGGATTAACAACCCTGAGCCGGTGCTCGATAATATCAGACAATCAGCAATATCAGATAATCAGGGATTTGTCGCGCCACAGTCGAAATCCGCCCTCGAAGGCGCGTGTATTGTCGCCGCGTCTGCAATCGGCGGGCAAGTCGGCGAGTTCCTCGACATTGCCGCCGCCGATGACCACGTAATCCGGCTGCATGGCGGCGCGAAGCCGGTCGACCACGTCAAAGACGTGTTTGCGCCATTTCTTCTTGCCGCGCTTTTGCAGGCCGCGTTCGCCGACATAGTCTTCGAAACTGCCGCGCTTCTTGTAGGGAAGATGGGCAAGCTCCATCGGTTGGGCGACGTTGTCGACGATCATCGCGGCCCCGAGGCCGGTTCCGAGGCCGAGGAACAGCATGCGGCCGCCTTCATAGCTGCCGACGGCCTGCATCAGCGCATCGTTGACGACCTTCACCGGTTTGCCGAACTCAGCGGCGAAATCGCAGCCGACCCAGCCCTTGCCGAGATTGGCGGGTTCGGTGAGCGGCCGGTTGTGGTGCACCGGACCCGGATAGCCCATCGAGACGACATCGTATTGCAGCCCTTCGGCCAGCGTCTTCACCGCCGCGACCATCTGCTGCGGCGTCAGCTCCGGTCCGGAAGCGGACTTGCGCTCGTCGCCGCCGGCGCTGGTGCGGATCTTGACGTGCGAGCCGCCGATATCGATCGCAAGCACGATCTTTTCGGCGTCGGGTGCCGGTCGCTTCACCGCTTTGGCCATCTCTTTCGCCTCCCAGAAATCATTTCGATGGATTGATCCAGCCGTTCGGCGGGCCGAATCCAGCCATCGCTTCGGTCGGCCCCCAGGTCTTTGGCGCGTAGATCGCGGGCGGCGTGGTGTCGCCGAGCACCGGGCCGACGATGCGCCAGGCGAGCTCGCTGGCGTCCTGGCGGGTGAACAGCTGGCCGTTGCCGTTCATGGCGTCGCCGATCAATCGCTCGTAAGGCGGCATGTCGCCCTTCGAATCGTCGAGCGCGGTGAGCTCGACCTGCTCGCCGACCATGTCGTCGCCGGGCGCCTTGCGCCGGGCTCCGATCGAGATCGCCACCTGCGGATCGATGCGGAAGCGCACGTGATTGCAGTCGCTGGGCTTGATTGGATCGAAGACGTCGAGCGGCGGCCGTTTCAGCCGCACGATGACCTCGGTGGCGTGCACCGGCAGGGATTTGCCGGCGCGGATGAAGAACGGCACATCTTGCCAGCGCCAGGTATCGACGAAAAAGCGCACCGCCGCGAAGGTCTCGACCGGCGAGTTCGGCGCCACGCCCGGCTCGTTGAGATAGCCGTCGAACTGGCCGCGCACGACATCGTCCCTGGTCAGCGTCCGGATCGCCCGCAGCACCTGCACCTTCTCGTCGATCAGATCGTCGGCCGAGCGGCCGACCGGCGGCTCCATGGCGAGCAGCAAGAGGATGTTGAGCAGATGGTTTTCGATGACGTCGCGGATGCAGCCGACCTCGTCATAGAAGCGGCCGCGGCCCTCGACACCGAAATCCTCGGCCATGGTGATCTGCACGCTCTCGACGAAGTTGCGGTTCCAGATCGGCTCGAGGAAGGAATTGGCGAAGCGGAAATAGAGCAGGTTCTGGATCGCCTCCTTGCCGAGATAATGGTCGATGCGGAAGATCGACTTTTCGTCGAAGACCAGATGCAGTACCCGGTTCAGCCAGCGCGCGGACTGCAGATCATGGCCGAACGGCTTTTCCACCATCAGGCGCGCGCCCTGGGCAGCGCCCGACTGCTCCAGTCCCTGGACGACGACCTCGAACATGGCGGGCGGCACCGCCAGATAGTGCAGCGGCCGCTGTGCGCTGCCGAGCGCGGTCTTCAGTTTATCGAAGGTCGCAGGCGCCCGGTAGTCGCCGCTGACATAGCGCAGCAGCGACGCGAGCCTTGCGAAGATCTTCTCGTCGATGCTGCCGATGGCGTTGACGATGCCGTCGCGGGCGCGCGCCTGCAGCTTGGCGATATCCCAAGGATCGAAGGCGACGCCGATCACCGGCTCGTTCAGCGTTCCCTTGGCCACCATGGCGTAGAGGGCGGGGAAGATCTTCTTGTGGGCGAGATCGCCGGTGGCGCCGAAAAGCACCAGCGTGTCCGATCGTTCCTGGCTCATGGGCGTGCCTCCCTGTCGCCCGTCACGAGCCGGCCTTGGGTTTTTCGACATGGCCGCCAAAGGCATAGCGCATGGCGGACAGAAGCTTGTCGGCGAATTCGGACTCGCCTTGCGAGGAGAACCTGTCGAACAGCGCCGACGACAGCACCGGCGCCGGCACGCCGGTGTCGATCGCCGCCTTCAGCGTCCAGCGGCCTTCGCCGGAATCCGAGACCCGCCCGCCGAACTGTGTCAGCGACGAATCGGCCTTCAGCACGCCGGCCGTCAGGTCGAGCAGCCACGAGCCGATGACGCTGCCGTGCCGCCAGACCTCTGCCACCTCAGCGATGTCGATGTCGAACTGGTAATATTGCGGGTTCTCGAGTGGACTGGTTTCGGCGTCGGCGGTGCGCTGCCGCTTGCCGGCGTTCGCCGACTTCAGGATGTTCATGCCCTCGGCATAGGCGGCCATGACGCCGTATTCGATGCCGTTATGGACCATCTTGACGAAATGGCCGGCGCCGCTCGGTCCGCAGTGGAGATAGCCGAAGGGAGCGGTTCCGGCGTCCTTGGCAGGGGCGGGCGAAGCGGCGTCGGCGCCCGGCGCCAGCGTTGCGAAAATCGGATCGAGATGCTGCACCGCGCTGTCGGGGCCGCCGATCATCAGGCAGTAGCCGCGCTCGAGGCCCCAGACGCCGCCGCTGGTGCCGACATCGACATAGCTCAAGCCTTTCAAGGCCAGGCGCGCGGCGTGGTCGACGGCCTCATGATAATAGGAATTGCCGCCGTCGATGATGATGTCGCCCGGCTCCATCAGGGCGGCCACCTGGTCGACGATCCGGCCGGTGATCGCCGCCGGCAGCATCAGCCAGGCGCTGCGCGGCTTGGTGAGCTTGCCGACGAACTCCTCCATCGAGGCGGCTCCGACCGCGCCGGCGGTCACAAGCGCCGCGACGCTCGCCGGGTTAATGTCGTAGACGACGCATTCGTGGCCATCGCGCAGCAGGCGCCGAACCATGTTGGCGCCCATCCGGCCCAGTCCCATCATTCCTATCTGCATGGTCTCGTCCTGCCTTACTTGAGGGATCGATGATCTAGTGGCTGTGCGGTATCGCCGATGCCGACAGAAAAGTCAGCATTCTCCCAACGGCCGGCATCGGACCAGAAGAATGTGAAGACAATGCTATTGCCCGGAGCGGCGTCGGCAACCGGCAACTCTGCGAGATGGATACCGAAAAGGTTCGCGGCGGTCTCGGTGTCATGGACGGTTGCCCAATTGTCGCTGCTCCAATGAACCACCGCCCGGGCCAGAAGTTCGATGCGCAGCGCCTTGCCTGCCGGGACGGTACGGATCTTGTGGTTGAAGCGCCATGCCCTGAGGCACGACACCGTCCTGCCCTCGATATAGCGCTTGACGCCTTGCGGCGGCATGTCGAACACGGCGCCGTCGCGCAGCGAACGCAGCAGCTTGATGTGCTCGGAATGCGCCCAGACCAGCGGCTTGGCGCTGCCGGAGGGGCCGCCATGCCGCAATTCGCGCTCCGGCATGTCGGGACCGTCCCAGACCTGCTCCGGCAGCAGGCCGCCCGGCCCGGCGGAGCCCTCAAACGTGGCGAGCAGGCGTGCCGCACTGTCCCTGCGCCCTGCCGCCAGCTCGTAATGGGCGCGCTCGCCGACCAGCAGCGGGCCGGGCCGGCCCTGGCCGGTTCCATCGAAGGGTGCGCCGTCGGCATGCTCGCCATAGCCGTCGCCATTGTAGCGGTACCAGAGCGGCCCCTGCGGCAGTTCGCAGCGCAATTGCGCGTCGATGACCTTGACCGTGTCGAGGATGCGCGGATCGTCGGCTGCCCTCAGGCCGAAGCGGACCAGCGCCAGCGCATCCGGGCTGACGATCGCTTCGGCTGGGCGGTCCGCATCACCGGGCGGGCGGTTCTTGATCGGCACAAAGCCGTCCTTCGGCGATGCGGCGCCGGCGGTGTCGGGCGGGGCGATGCGGACATAGTAGCCTTCGACGCCGGCTTCGTCGCATGCGGCGGTGCCGGCGACGTAGGTCCAGCGCTCGATCTGATCGTTCCAGATATCGGCGGTTTCGCGCAGATAGTTTGCCGGCTCTGTTTTGCCGGCGGCATCGAACATGTCCGCAGCCGCAAGCAGCGCGGCGATCTCGACGGCAAGCGTGAACGGGCTGTAGCCGGCGTCTTCCTCCCAGCGGTCCTCGCCGGTGACGGGGCCGTTGCGTACGACATAGGCGGCAGCGCGCTCGATCATCGGCATGAAGGAGGAGAGTACCGCAGGCGGCAAATGCCCGGCGCGGCGCAGCGCGTCGGCGAGCAGCAGCGGAAAGGCGCACTCGTCCATCTGGATGCCCGGCCAATAGACCGACCCGTCGAGCCAGGCGTTCTGCGGCCAATGGCCGTCCGGCTGCTGGATCGAGCGCAGATAGCCAAGGATGCGCAAGGCTTCCGCCGGGTCGCCGGCGGCGAGGAATCCGCCGGCGGTTTCGACCAGATCGCGCGGCCAGACCAGGTGATAGCCGCCGAGATCGTCGTCGCCCTTGTTGAAGCCCCACGGGATCGACAGGCTGGCCACGGCTGCTCCGGTCGACGAGCGGTGTGTCGCCAGCACCGCCGTGCTGAGGCGGTAGGGATTGAGGGCGGACACCGCATGCCGGTCCAGCGGCAGCAATCCGGCCTGCCATTGGCGCCATTTGTCGATGTAGGATCCGGCTGCGGGCCCAAAACCTTGGTTCAGGCTGGCGAAAGCAGTTTCCGCCGCCTGTTGCGGCGTCGTGCCGAAGCCCAGCGCCAGCAACATTTTTGGGTTCGCAGCCGAAAAGGCGATCTCACCGGTCAGCGCGACATTGCCGTCCTCGGCCCTGCGGCAGGCCGGATCGAGCCGGCCGCTTTGACGAAGCTGCTGCCAGCCGTCGGAGGCGCCGACATAGCCGGCCGCGCACGCCTTCCACGGCCGCGACGAGGCGAGCGCCAGGCAGACGCCGCGTCCCGATGCAAACAGAACAGGCTGTCCTTCATGGTCGTCGATCCAGGCAGTGTTGCCCATGCCGGCATTGACGAGGTGCGGCGCCAGCAGCGCGTAGACGCGGTAGTCGCTGGCCACACCCTTGAGCGACGTGAACATGATCTCCTGCAGCAAGACGGGACGTTCCGGATCGGTGAGGACGCGCTTCTCGATCCGGTAGCTTCCATCGGCTGCGGTGTTGACCAGCCGATAGGCAGGCACCCCGTCCTCGAGGGGTTCGATGCGATGCTCGGCGTCGCGCTTCTCTTCGGAGAAATAGCCGTCGGGTCCGGTGACGATCAGCCCCAGATCGCGGGTGCATGCGCTGTCGAGGCGGGGAAAGTAGATCTCGTTGAGGATACCGTGGCTGATGGTGAACCAGATCGGGCAGGCCGGCGACAGCGCGGTGCCGACGCCGCTCTTGGCGCTCGACGTCCAGCGCGCCGGAATGCCGGGTGCACCCGGGGCAAGGTTCACTGCCATTTAATCCGTCTCCATCGCCATCCCTAGACCAGGAGTCGAACCGGTTTCAATGATTGCACCGCAAGTTGATCGTCGGCCATGGATTGATGTTGACAGCTTGCTGGCTATCTGCATTTGTCTGATAATAGATAAAAAACAGCATTGTGAGCGTATCAGCCATTAGCCACCAACCAGCCATTAGCCACCAGTAAGACAGCAACTCACGGGAGGAGTATGACATGAAGAAAATATTCGTTTTGGGCGCCCTTGCGGCGATGCTTGCCGCAGGCACCGCGCTTGCCGATACCAGCGGCAAGAAGATCGCTTTCTCCAACAATTACGCCGGCAATTCGTGGCGGCAGGCGATGCTGGACAGCTACGGCATCGTCACCAAGAAGGCAGTCGCCGACAAGGTGGTCGGCGCCGCCGACGTCTTCACGACGGCCGACAAGGAAGTGCCGACGCAGGCAGCCCAGGTGCAGAACCTGATCCTGCAGGGCTATGACGCGATCGTCATCAACGCGGCATCTCCGGATGCCCTCAACGGCGCCATCAAGCAGGCCTGCGACGCCGGCATTGTCGTCGTCTCCTTCGATGGCATCGTCACCGAACCCTGCGCCTACCGCGTCGTCGTCGACTTCAAGGACATGGGCAAGCAGGAAGTCGAGCAGATGGCCAAGTTCCAGCCCAAGGGTGGCAATCTGCTGGAAATCCGTGGCCTTGCCGGCACTTCGATCGACGATGCCATCCATGCCGGCATCCTCGAAGGTGTCGCCGCCCATCCCGAGTTCAAGATCGTCGGCTCGGTGACCGGCGACTGGGACCAGACCACGGCACAGAAGGCCGTAGCGACGATCCTGCCGTCGCTGCCGGATGTGGTCGGTGTCGTCGACCAGGGCGGTGACGGCTACGGCGCGGCGCAGGCCTTTGCCGCCGCCGGCAAGCCGCGCCCGACCATCATCATGGGCAATCGCCAGGACGAGTTGCAATGGTGGAAAGAGCAGAAGGAAAAGGACGGTTACCAGACCTGGTCGGCTTCGATCGCGCCAGGCGTATCGACGCTTGCCTTCTGGGTGGCGCAGCAAGTGCTCGACGGCCGCACCGACGTGCCGCACGACCTGCTGGTTCCTTATCTCGCCTTCACACAGGACGATTTCGAGGCAGCGTTGCCGAAGATTCCGAAGGGCGGCGTCGCCAGCCACGAATACACGCAGGAAGACGCCGTCGCGGCGATCAAGGCCAACATCAAGTGAGCATGGCACTATTGTTGCCGCCACAGATAACCGGGTATCGTTGAGGCATGCCCGAGGCCAGTGCAGACATCATCAGGCCTGACGGCGCCGAAAAACATTTCGGCGCCGTCAGTATGGACATCATAAGACTGGACGGAGCCGAAAAACATTTCGGCGCCGTCAGGGCGCTCGACGGTGTCGATTTCAGCGTTCGTGCCGGAGAATGCGTCGGTCTCGTCGGCCATAACGGCGCCGGAAAGTCGACGCTCATGCATATGGTGGCCGGCACGCTTACCCCCGACAGCGGGCAGATCGCGGTCCGCGGCGGCGTCGAGGCAAGTTATTCGGTGCCGCGCGCACAGCAGCTCGGCATACGTTGCGTTTTCCAGGAACTGTCGCTCTGCCCGAACCTCAGCGTCGCCGAGAATACGCGGATCAACCACGCCTCGCTTAATGGCTTCGGCTGGCGGCGCAAGGCCGCCCATCTGATTGCCGCCAAGCTCGACGAGATATTCCCCGGCCACAGCATCTCGGCATCCGACATCGTCGGCGATCTTTCCATCACCAGCCGGCAGATGGTGGAGGTGGCGCGCGCCTTCACGGTCACGCAGGAGCCGCTCGAACTGGTCATCCTCGACGAGCCGACATCCTCGCTCGATGCGCATACCGCCGGCCAGCTGCTAGCGTTCGTGCGCCGCTTCATCGCCGCCGGCAAGAGCTGCATCCTGATCTCGCATGTGCTGGGCGAAGTGCTCGGAAATGCCGATCGCATCGTGGTGATGCGCGACGGCAAGGTGGTCGCCGCCGGGCAGGCCGACGCCTTCGACCGCGACAGGCTGGTGACGGCGATGGGCGGAGCGGAGGCGCGCGAGAAGGCCGCCGCAGAGATTGCGAGCGGCAAGCCGGAGCCCGGTCCGCTGCGGGTCCGGGCGCGGCCGGCGCGACAGCAAGACGGCAATGAGCTCATCGCCCGTGCCGGTGAGATCATCGGCCTTGCCGGACTTGCCGGGCATGGCCAGACCGACCTGTTGCTGGCGATCTTTGCCGCGGCTTCCCGCGCCAAGACCGGCATCGAGGTCACCGCGCCGGTGGCGCTGGTTGCCGGCGACCGCCAGTCGGACGGGATTTTTCCGCAATGGTCGATCGCCGAGAACATCGGCATCCGTTCGCTGGCGCGATTGCGCAACGGCCTCTTGATCTCACCGCAGCGCGAAGCCGAGCTCGCCCAGCTGTGGCAGCGGAAAATCGGCATCCGCACGCCCGACATGAACAACAACATCTTCTCGCTGTCCGGCGGCAACCAGCAGAAGGCCTTGTTCGCGCGGGCGCTCGGCTCCGACGCCAAGATCGTGCTGATGGACGATCCGATGCGCGGCGTCGATATCGGAACCAAGCTCGAAGTCTACGATCTCGTGCGCGAAGAAGCTCGCCATGGCCGCACATTCCTCTGGTACACCACCGAAACCGAAGAGCTCGACAATTGCGACCACATCTATGTGTTCAAGAATGGCCGGATCGTCGCCAACCTTCGTCGCGACGAACTGACGGAGGAAAAGATCATCCAGTCCTCGTTTGGCGACGCGGCCTGAGATGACGGCGGCATCCATCGAGAATGGGCTAAAATCGTCGGCTCGCGCCACGAGGCGGGCGCGCATGCTGCGCAGCCTGCTGCCGGCACTGTCGTTGGCGCTGGTGCTCATCGCTATCGCCTGGCTCAACCCGCGCGCCATCAGCTATTTCGGCTTCAGCCTGATGCTCAATCTGGCGATCCCGATCGCGCTGGCGACGATCGCGCAGATGTTCGTCATCGCCGGCAACGAGCTCGATTTGTCAATCGGCACCTTTGTCGGCTTCGTCGGCTGCGTCACGGCGACATGGCTGAAGGACGCGCCGTTGCTCGGCGTCGTCATCCTGCTCGGGTCGATCGGTGTCTACGCGCTGCTCGGCGCGCTGATCCATCTGCGCAACCTGCCCTCGATCGTGGTGACGCTCGGCATGAGTTTCGTCTGGCAGGGCCTGGCCATCCTGATCCTGCCAAAGCCCGGCGGCAAGGCGCCGGACTGGCTGCTGGCGCTGATGGCCTTCAAGCCACCCTTCATTCCGTTCCCGATCATCGCGGCATTGCTGATCGCGGCGGTCGTCCACTTTGGCCTGATGCGCACCTCCTATGGTGTCATCCTGCGTGGATCGGGCGGCAATTCAGCCGCACTCAAGCGCGCCGGCTGGTCGCTGCTCCGTACCAAAATCGCGCTGTTTGCGCTGACCGGCCTGTTCGGCGTTTTGTCCGGCATGGCGCTGATCGGCATCACCACCTCGGCCGACGCCAATATCGGCAATGGCTACACGTTGCTTTCGATCGCCGGCGTCATCCTCGGCGGCGGTGAGTTCGTCGGCGGCCGGGTGTCGCCGATCGGCGCCGTCATCGGCGCGTTGACGCTGGCGCTGGCCGCATCGCCACTGCTGACGTTCATGCACATTCCGCCCGACTGGCAGGTTGCCGCCAATGGCGCCATCCTGATCATCGTGCTGGCGGCCCGGGTGCTGATCAGCCGCAGGGAGAGGTGAGCATGGTCTCGCTGCGGACACTGCTCGCCAGACCCTGGATCTGGTCGTTCTTCGGGGCGCTGCTGGTGTGGCTGGCGACGATCGCCTTCACCGGCGGCTATGGCGGAGGCGGGATGATCACGGCGGCGCTGTCGCTTGCCGTCTTCACCGTCATCGTCGGCGTCGGCCAGATGTTCGTCATCACGCTCGGGCCGGGCAATGTCGACCTGTCGCTGCCGGCCAATATCGGCCTTGCCAGTGCTGTCGCCATGAAGGTCATGGACGGCAATGATGCGATGATCGCGGTCGGGCTGCTGGCCGCGCTTGCCTGCGGCATGGCGATCGGTGCCGTCAACTACCTGCTGATATGGGCGCTGCGCATTCCGCCGATTATCGCGACGCTGTCGGCCAGCTTCGTCATCCAGTCAGTCGATATCAGCTATGGGCGCGGCTTGCAGATCAAGCCGCCGCCGGGCTTTGCCGATTTCACCAACTGGCAGGTGTTCGGTATCCCGGTGCTGGCGATCCTGACCGTGCTGTTCACCATCGGCGCCGGCATCGTTTTGCAGCGCATGATCTACGGACGCTCGGTGCTGGCGATCGGCCAGAACATCCGCGCCGCCTGGCTGGCAGGCGTCAATGTCGGCCGCACCCGCTTCCTCACCTACACGCTGTCGGGCGCGCTCGGCGGCCTCGACGGTGCACTGCTCGCCGGTTATTTCCGCGGCGCCAATGTCGATATCGGCAATGAGTATCTGCTGGCGTCGATCGCGGTCGTCGTCATCGGTGGCACGTCGGTAGCCGGCGGCAAGGCCAATGTGCCGGGGGTCTGGGGCGCGGCGCTGTTCCTCGTGCTGCTGTTGACCATGCTCAACACGTTCGGCGTAAGCGTCGGCGTGCGCCTGGTGCTGACCGGGCTGATCATCGTCGGCGTCATCACCGCGGCCGGCGGGCAGAAGGCGCTGCGCTAAGGCAAGGCCACCCGGCGGCGAGAGGATATCGATCCGGCCCGCAAACATGTGGTTCCCATCCGCATGCCAGCGCTGTAAATCCCGTCGGGCTCCTGGCCAACATCATTGTATGAGGTTTGCGTGCCCGATTTCGTCAGCACTACAAGGCACGGCAACGTCGCGCTGGTGACCATCGACAATCCGCCGGTCAACGCGCTGAGCTTCCATGTGCGCGAGCCGTTGATGCGGGCGCTCGTTTCCCTGCGGGACGAGCCGTCGGTGGGAGCAATCGTGATAGCCTGCGCCGGGCGGACCTTCGTCGCCGGCGCCGACATCACCGAATTCGGCAGACCGGCGCAGCAGCCGGAATTGCGCGCCATTGTCGCCGTGCTGGAAACCATCGCCAAGCCGACGGTCGCCGCCATTCACGGCACTGCGCTCGGCGGTGGCCTGGAACTGGCGCTCGGCTGCCATTTCCGTGTTGCCGACCGAGCGGCAAGGCTCGGCCTGCCGGAAGTCAAGCTCGGCCTGCTGCCGGGCGGCGGCGGCACGGTTCGCCTGCCGCGCTTGGTTGGTCCGCTGAAGGCACTCAGCATGATCGTTTCGGGAACGCCGATCAATGCGGCCGAGGCGCGCGCCGCCGGTCTGGTGGATGCCGTCTTCGATGGCGACCTGACCGCGCAAGCGGTGAGTTTCGCCAGCGAAACGGCCGCGAAAGGCGGTCCGTTCACGCCGGTGCGCGACCGCAACGATCGCCTCGACCAGGCCGACTTGCCGGCCTTCGACAAGGAGGCGGCAACGCTTGCGGGCAAAGCGCGCGGTCTCGAGGCGCCGATAGCCTGTGCGCAGTCGGTCCGCAACGCCCTCACGCTGCCCTTCGACGAAGCGCTGGCGGCCGAACGCGACCTGTTCGTCAAGCTTGTCGCCGGCGACCAATCACGCGCGCAGCGGCATTTGTTCTTCGCTGAACGTGAGGCGGCAAAGCTTGCCGGCAAGGATGTCGTCAGGCGCAAGATCGCCCGGGTCGGCGTCATCGGCGCCGGCACGATGGGCGGCGGCATCGCCATGGCGTTCGCCAATGGCGGTCTTCCCGTGACCTTGCTGGAAACAACGCAGGAAGCATTGCAACGCGGGCTGGCGACGATCGACAAGAACTATGCCGTTTCCGTCACCCGCGGGTCGCTGAGCGAAGACGCCAAGCGCCAGCGGCTGGCTTTGTTCAGGGGCAGCACCGACTATGCAGACCTCGCCGATTGCGACCTGATCGTCGAGGCTGTGTTCGAGGAAATGGCGGTCAAGAGGGAGGTATTCGGCAGGCTCGATGCGGTGGCCAAACCGGGCGCGATCCTTGCCACCAACACCTCTTATCTCGACGTCAACGAGATCGCCGCTTCGACGTCGCGGCCGCAAGATCTCCTTGGCATGCATTTCTTTTCGCCGGCTAACGTCATGAAGCTTCTGGAAATCGTCCGCGCCGACAAGACCTCGCCGGACGTGCTGACGACCATCGTCGATCTGGCGCGGCGGATCGGCAAGGTGCCGGTCGTCGTCGGCGTCTGCCACGGCTTCGTCGGCAACCGCATGCTGGCGGCGCGGGGTGCGGAACTGGAGGCGCTTCTGCTCGAGGGTGCAATGCCGCGCCAGGTCGACCAGGTGTTCACCGATTTCGGCTGGCCGATGGGGCCGTTCCAGATGAGCGATCTCGCCGGCCTCGACATAGGCTGGCGCAACCGCAAGGCGCGTGGCCAGACGGCTGACATCGCCGACACGTTGTGCGAACAGGGCCATTTCGGCCAGAAGACCGGCAGCGGCTTCTATCGCTATGAGAACGGTTCGCGCACGCCGCTGCCCGATCCGGAGGTCGAAGCGCTCATCCACAACAAGGCTGCTGAACGCGGCATTGCACCGCGGGCAATCGGCGCCGAGGAGATCATCGAGCGCACGCTCTATCCGATGATCAACGAGGGCGCCAAAATCCTCGAGGAACAGATTGCCGCCCGCGCGTCCGATATCGACGTCGTCTGGGTCAACGGCTATGGCTTCCCGGTCGGCAAGGGCGGGCCGATGTTCTGGGCAAGCCGCGAAGGCGTGGACAAGATCATCCGGCGGCTGGATCACTGGCACCAGCAGACCGGCGAGGACGTCTTCCGGGCGGCACCTCTGCTCAGGCAAATGGCCGAAACCGGTTCCTGGGACGGCGCTGCCGGCTGAACTTGGGACTACCGAATCCGTGCGTCCATGATCTCGACAAAACGCGCGAACAGACCCGCCTGCGACTTTATCTTGAGCTTGCGGTAGATGTTGCGGCGATGGACTTTTACGGTTCCCGGCACGATGCGCATCGCCCTGGCGATTGATTCCGTGGAATGGCCCTGAAGCACCAGATCGACGACATGCTGCTCGCGCGGCGTGAGCGAGAGGCTCTTCCAGATGTGAGCACGTTCGAACTCGCTGACTGGAGCAATCGTTTCGTCCTGCTTCGTCTCTGCCGGTTTGTCGGCCGGAAGATCATGCCAGCGCAGCCTGATGAGATTGATCACCGCAGGCGCCATGTCGCGCAGCAACCTCGCATCGGCGGTTCCGAAAGGTCCCGAAGCGCGCAATCGCATCAGCGAGAGCACCAGTGCGTCCTTTCCCGGCAGCGGCACAAAAAAGCCGACCTCCTCCGCAAGTCTGGTCTGGCTGTAATAGGAGCGGTAATATTCGCTGGCATAGAAGCGATCCGGCGCCAATTCGCGCATGCGCCAAAAGCCTTCCTTGCGCTCGACCGCAGCATGGTGGAACGGATCGAGCAGATAAGGCCCTTCCTGATAGAGCGCGACGAAGACGTGGCTGTCGGCCGGCGAGAATGTCTCGAACAGCAGCGGCGGGCGTAAGGCGCCGCGATAGCCGAAGATCACGCAATAATCGAAGCTGACATGCTGCCGGAGCCAGGCCACCATTGCCTTGCCGAAAAGCTCGCCGCTGGTCTCCCGCGTCGCTGCGATGAGCGCAGCGAGCCGGCTGTATTCATCGCTGCGCGAAACGCCCAATTCATACCCCTCCAGACGAGAAAATAGACGAAATATACCACCTGGGAGGTATATACTAGCCGCCATTGGCTCTGATAGCGTTTCGAGATCAACTAGCCGCTGGAGCCCGCAGCTTTGACCGCAGTGCCCGACATCGAGTTTCGCGGGGTCACCAAACGCTACGGCAGCGTGATCGCGGTCAGCGGCATCGATCTTGCCATCCCGCCGTCTGCCTTTGTCGCCTTGCTCGGGCCGTCCGGCTGCGGCAAGACAACCTGTTTGCGCATGATCGGCGGCTTCGAACAGCCAAGCGAAGGCGCGGTATTCATCCGTGGCCACGACATGGCCGGCACGCCGCCCTATCGGCGGCCGGTCAACATGGTGTTCCAGCAATATGCGTTGTTTCCGCATCTGGATGTCGAGGACAACATCGCCTATGGCCTGCGCCAGGCGCGGCCGCGCCTGTCGTCGCGCGAGATCAGCCTGAAAGCAGGCGAGGCGCTCGCCATGGTGCGGCTTGCCGGCTATGGACGCCGCAAGATCCATGAGCTTTCCGGCGGCCAGCAGCAGCGTGTCGCCCTGGCGCGGGCGCTGGTCAACAAGCCGGCGGTGCTGCTGCTCGACGAGCCCCTGGCGGCGCTCGACAAGAAGCTGCGCACCGACATGCAGATAGAGCTGCAGAACCTGCAGCGCGAGATCGGCATCACCTTCGTCCTGGTCACCCACGATCAGGAAGAAGCACTGTCGATGAGCGATTTCGTCTGCGTCATGAATGGCGGGCGTATCGTCCAGCTTGGGCAGCCGAGCGAAATCTACGACGAACCCGCCGACCTCTTTGTCGCCGATTTCGTCGGCAAGACCAATCTGTTGAGCGGCAAGGTCGTCGGGCTCTCGGGCAAGCTCGTCGAGGTGGCGCTTGCCGATGGCACTGTCATTGCCGCGCGCAAGCGGACTTCGCTGGCTCAGGGTGAAGCCGTTTCGGTCAGCCTGCGCCCTGAATAAGCCTCGGCGCGCCCGGAAGCGGCCGGCTGAACGGGCTCGTCCGCAACCGGATCTTTCTCGGTTCGACTGCGGAATATGCAATCGAGGTCCAGGGCATCGGGACGCTGCTCGCAAAGGCCGATCATCTGATTGGCGGTGGAAATCTCTTCAAGCCGGGTGAACCCGTTGCCATCGGCTTTGCAGCCGGAACGCCGCTGGCGTTTCCGGAGAATAACGGGACCAACCAGAGGGAAAACAAAAATGTCGAAATCATATCGTGACGGACTGCCGATAAGCCCTGAAAAGTTCGTCGATCAATTGATGCGCCTCAAGCGGGGTTCCATCGGCCGCCGCGAGTTCCTTGGCCTTACCGGCCTGGGCATCGCAACGGCGGTGATGGCCCGCGAGCTCGGCATCATGCCGACGCCGGCTTTCGCCCAGGAAGGTCTTGGCGACCGCATGTCGATTGCCACCTGGCCCAATTATCACGACCCGGCGACGTTCGAGAATTTCCAGGCCGAGACCGGTGTTGCCGTCGAGGTCAATGTGTTCGGCTCAAACGAGGAGATGCTGGCCAAGCTGCAGGCCGGCGCCTCGGGCTGGAGCCTTTTCGTTCCAACCAACTACACGATCTCGACTTACAAGAAGCTCGGCATCATCGAAGCGCTCGATATGGCCAAGCTTGCCAATTATGACGGCTCGCAAGAAGACCCGCGCTTCACTGGGGAAGGCACCATCGACGGCGTGACCTACGCTGTGCCGAAGAATTGGGGCACCACCGGCTTTGCCGTCAACACCAAGAAACTGGCCAAGCCGATGACGAGCTGGAAGGAATTCTGGGACACGGCGATGGCGGAGGGCGACGGCCGGACCATGGTTCATGATTACCAGCTGACCACGATCGGCAACGCGCTGAAATATTTCGGCTTCTCGTTCAACTCGCTGAAGCCGGACGAACTCGCCAAGGCGGAGGAATTGCTGCTGAAGGTCAAGCCGCATCTGTTCGCGGTCTCCAGCGACTACCAGCCGTCGATGCGTGCCGGCGACGCCTGGATGACGATGTGCTGGACCAATGACGGGGCGCAGCTCCACCGCGACATCCCCGAAATCGCCTACGTGCTTGGCAAGGAAGGCGGCGAGATCTGGACCGACTTCTACGCAATCCCCAAGGATGCGCCCAACAAGCCTGCGGGTTATGCCTTGCTCAACTATTTGATGAACCCGAAAGTCGCGGTCAAGGAGCACCTGGCCAACGGTGCGCCTTCCACCGATGCGCGGGTCAATGCGCTGCTGCCCAAGGAGGTGCTGGAAAATCCGATCCTCTATCCGGCGGCGGATCTGCTCAAGCCACTCGAATTCGGTGCAGCCGCGACCTTGACCGACCCGGGCCGGGCCGAATTGATGGCACGCTTCAAGTCGGCTTGAACCGGGCGGACCAAAGGTCCGATGCAGGCAACTCCCTCGGCGGACAGATGCCCGCCGGCACCGGGGCGGTTTTTTCAATGCGCAGCAATGTCCTTCGTCACAATCTCCTGACCGCCCTGCTGCTCGGTCCGGCGACCGCATGGCTGTTGGTGTTTTTAGTTTTGCCGTTCGTCGCGATCGCCGTTTTCAGCGTCGGCGAGCGGGCGCCGGAAGGTGGCTATCAGGCCGCTTTCACCTTGGCGCAGTATGCCAATCTTCCGGCGCGGGCGACCGCCTTCTGGAACACCATGGTGCTGGCGCCGGCGGGCGCACTGGCCTGTCTTCTCGTTGCCTATCCGGTCGCCTACTACCTCGCCTTACGCGCACCGCAACGCTGGCGGCTGATCCTGCTGGCGCTTGTCGTCATCCCGTTCTGGACCAGCCTGCTGATGCGAACCTATGCCTGGATGTATGTTCTTGGCGGGCGCGGCATCCCAGCTCTGCTGGCCTATGCCGGGATGGAGGACGTGCGGCTGATCAACACGCCGGGAGCGGTTCTGCTCGGCATTGTCTATGGTTATCTGCCGCTGATGATCCTGCCGATCTATGTCAGCCTCGAGCGGCTCGACCGCCGGCTGCTGGAGGCCTCCGCCGATCTCGGAGCGACGCCGATCTCGACATTCCTCGGCGTGACGCTGCGGCTCTCTTTGCCAGGTGTGATGACCGGCTTCTCGCTGGTCATGATCCTGCTGCTCGGCGAATATCTGATCCCGACGCTGCTCGGCGGCGGCATGGTGTTCTTCATCGGCAACGCGCTGGTCGATCTGTTCCTGCAATCGCGCAACTGGCCGTTCGGATCGGCAATCGCCATAACCCTTGTAGCGGTTTCCGTGGTCGTGCTGCTTGCCGCGAACCGCATTTCGACACGGCTTTCGGGTGCCCGCCGGGTGGACCTGATCTGATGCGTGCCTTCGTCGTTGCGGTCTTTGCCTTTCTCTACCTGCCGATCGCGCTGGTGGTGCTGTTCTCGTTCAACGCCGGCCACCACGCCAGCGAGTTCACTGGCTTCTCGGTGCAATGGTACGGCAAGGCACTGGCGAACCCGTTCCTGGTCGAAGCGCTGAAGAACAGCCTGTTAATCGCCACGACCAGCGCCTTGCTCGCGGCACTCTGCGGCACCGCGGCGGCGCTTGGCCTGGCGCGTGTCGGCGCGCGGACGCGAGCCGTCTTCGATGCGCTTTTGGGTGCTGCGATCGTCGTTCCTGGCGTCGTCATCGGCATCTCGACGCTGGTCGCGCTGGTCCAGCTATTCGGGGTGGTCAACCCGTTTGTCGCTTCGCTGTGGCCGAACGACCAGCCACCGCGCCTGGCGCTCGGCTATGGCTCGATCATCGCCGCGCACGGGCTGTTTTCGATGGCGCTGGTGGCGATGATCGTCGGCACGCGCCTCGGCAGCCTCGACCGCAATCTGGTCGAGGCTTCGAGCGATCTTTACGCCACCCCGCTGACGACGTTCCGCAGCATCGTGTTGCCGCAGATCATGCCGGCGGTGATTGCCGGCTTCCTGCTCGCCTTCACATTCTCCTTCGACGATTTCATCGTCGCTTTTTTCGTCGCCGGCGCGCAGACGACATTGCCGATCTATGTCTTTGCCTCGATCCGGCGCGGGGTCACGCCGGAGATCAATGCCATCGCGACGATCGTGCTCGTCGCCTCCGTTCTGCTCGTGGTGCTCGCCCAATGGCAATTGCGCCAGCGAAAACCATCCCACTGAAAGACAAAAACATGATTCTGAAAGATCGCATCGCCGTGGTGACGGGCGCCGGGTCGGGGATCGGGCGTGCCGGCGCCATGATAATGGCCAGGGAAGGCGCGCTCGTGGTGATCGCCGACAGGGACCAGGCGGCGGGGGAAGCAACCGCTTCCGACATTCGTGCGGCCGGCGGTCGGGCCGAAGCCGTCGCCACCGATGTCGGCGACGATGCGGCGGTCGAGCAGCTCGTCGCAGGAACGCTCCTCCGGCATCGGCGGATCGACATCCTGCACAATCATGCCGGGATCCAGGTCGGCGGCACGCTGACCGAAGTCGGCGCCGACGGCATGGATGCCTCCTGGCGGATCAATGTGCGGGCGCAGTTCCTCGCGGCCAGGCTGGTCATGCCGTCGATGATCGCGCAAGGCGGCGGGGTGATCCTGAATACCGCCTCGAATTCGGGTGTGTTCTACGACCGCGAAATGATCGCCTACGCAACCTCAAAACATGCCGTGGTGGCGATGACCCGGCAGATGTCGCTCGACTATGCCCGGCACAATGTCCGCGTCAACGCGTTGTGCCCCGGCTGGGTCGACACGCCCTTCAACGAACCGTTTATCGCGCAGATGGGCGGGCGGGCGGCGATCGAAAACTATGTCCGCACCAAGATCCCCATGCAGCGCTGGGCCAGCGCGGAGGAAATTGCCGAAGCGATCCTGTTTCTCGTTTCCGACCGCTCGTCCTTCATGACCGGGCAGGCGTTGGTGATCGACGGCGGTGAAAGCATCGGCTGATCCGCAGCTCCCGGCGGGCGGGAGCTGAAATTCCCTTTGGCCTAACGGCCGGCGGCAAGATGTGCTTTCGTCTCAAGGAGAATGCGGCCAACATGGCTGGGCCGGGAGCAGAAATCGTCAGCGCAAAGGGAAGCTGCATAATGGCCGAGGCCTATATCTGCGACTATATCCGCACGCCGATCGGCCGCTTCGGCGGTTCGTTGTCGGCGGTGCGTGCCGACGATCTCGGCGCAATCCCGCTGAGGGCGCTGGTCGAGCGCAATCCCGGCATCGACTGGGCTGCCATCGACGACGTCGTCTATGGCTGCGCCAATCAGGCCGGTGAGGACAATCGCAACGTGGCGCGCATGGTACTGCTGCTGGCCGGCCTGCCGAAGGAGATTTCCGGCTCGACCGTCAATCGCCTCTGCGGTTCGGGCATGGATGCCGTCATCATCGCAGCGCGCGCGATCAAGGCCGGCGAGGCGGAGCTGATGATATCCGGCGGCGTCGAATCGATGTCGCGCGCACCGTTCGTGCTGCCGAAGGCCGAGACCGCGTTTTCGCGCAATGCCGAAGTTCACGATACCACGATCGGCTGGCGCTTCGTCAATCCACTGATGAAGAAGCAATACGGCGTCGATTCGATGCCGGAGACGGGCGAGAACGTGGCGGAAGAGTTCGCCGTCTCTCGCGCCGACCAGGATGCGTTTGCCGTGCGCAGCCAGGACAAGGCGGTCGCCGCACAAGCCAATGGCCGGCTGGCAAAGGAAATCACGCCGGTGACGATCGCGCAGCGCAAGGGTGACCCGATCGTCGTCTCGAAGGACGAACATCCGCGCTCGGGTACCACGATCGAGGCGCTGGCCAAATTGCCGACGCCGTTCCGGCAAGGCGGCACGGTTACGGCCGGCAACGCGTCGGGCGTTAACGATGGTGCCGCGGCGCTGATCGTCGCCTCGGAAACCGCCGTGAAAAGATACGGGTTGACGCCGATCGCCCGCATCCTCGGCGGTGCCACCGCCGGCGTGGCGCCGCGCATCATGGGCATTGGTCCGGTGCCGGCCACGCAGAAGCTATGCGCCCGGCTCGGCCTGGAGCCGCAACAATTCGATGTCATCGAGCTCAACGAGGCCTTCGCCTCGCAAGGCATCGCCGTGCTGCGCCAACTCGGCATTGCCGAGGATGCGGAGCACGTCAACCCGAATGGCGGCGCCATCGCGCTCGGCCATCCGCTCGGCATGTCCGGGGCGCGCATCACCGGCACGGCGGCATTGGAACTGCGCGAACGCGGCGGCCGCTACGGCCTCGCGACCATGTGCATCGGTGTCGGCCAGGGCATAGCGGTGGCGCTGGAGAGATTGTGAGCGAGCAACTCCGGCCGTTCTGAAGGTGCGGCTGCGCGAATTCCCACGTCGTTCCGCCCTTCAAATTTGACCATGTGGACAAAAGCCGGGCACCGTTCCATAGTTCCTTCGCTGATATTCCAGAGAAGAGAGCCGGCTCGACACGGCGCCAATCAGAGGGGCATGCAATGGACAACGGGAAGAGCAGAATCCAATCGAAACGCGAAGGGCTTTCGCGACGCAACGTGCTGGAGCTGGGCGCGCTCGGCCTTGCGGCGGCGATGCTGCCGGGCAGCGCCTTTGCTAAGACCAAGAAGCTGAAAGTGGCGGCGATCTTCGCCACGCCGATCGAGGAGCCGTGGGACAACCAGATCCACGTCGCCCTGCAGAAGGCCGAGAAGGAACTCGGCATCGAGTACAAATGGTCGGAGAAGGTGCAGACCGCCGATTTCAGCCGTGTCATGCGCGAATATGCGCAAGGCGGCTATGAGCTGGTGCTGGGCGATGCCTTCGCCGCCGAGCGCGAATCCCGCAGGACCGCCAAGCAGTTCCCGAAGACCGCCTTCCTGTTCGGCTCCGGCGCCGGGCCGGCCGAGCCGAACTTCGGCGTTTTCGACAACTGGATTCACGAGCCGGCCTATCTGTCCGGCATGATCGCCGGAAAGATGTCGAAATCGGGCACGATCGGCGCGGTCGCGGCTATGGGCATTCCGGAAGTGAACCGGCTGGTCAACGCCTTCTTTGCCGGCGCCAGGGAGGTCAATCCCAACATCAAGAAGAAGGTCGCCTTCATCGGCTCGTTCTTCGATCCGCCAAAGGCAAAGGAAGCGGCTGTTGCCCAGATCGACGCTGGCGTCGACGTCATCTATGCCGAGCGCTTCGGCGTCATCGAAGCGGCGGCGGAGAAGAAGATCCTCGCCATCTCCAACATGTCGGACCAGTCGAGCCTCGGCCCCGACACGGTGATCACCGGGCCGGTCTGGGACATGTATCCGACTGTCGAGCAGGCGATCAAGCTGGTCAAGGCCGGGGTCTTCACCGCGCAGGATTACGGCGATTTCTCGCGCATGGCCAAGGGCGGCTCCTACCTCGCGCCGTACCATAAATTCGACAAGACGCTGCCGGCCGAGGTCAAGGAATTGGTCGAGAGGAAGAAGGCCGAGATCCTCGACGGCAATTTCCGAGTCGACGTGGACGAGAATACGCCGGTCTCGGACTGAGTGCGCCCGCCCCTCCCCCTTGAGGGGAGGGTGGCCCGCAGGGCCGGGTGGGGTCCTCCGCGACGCGCTCCGTCTCTTAAGTCAAAAGTCGAGGCGGTTGAGGCGACCCCTCCCGCCTCGCTTCGCTCGGTGCCTCCCCGCAAGGGGGAAGGGTATCCGCGCCATCTCTCACCAGGAGTGCCCTTGCCCGCCCCTCTCATCGAAATGCGCGGCATCACCAAGAGCTTCGGCGCCGTCAAGGCGAACGAGGCCGTCGATCTCAGCGTCGCGCCGGGTGAAATCCTCGGGTTGCTCGGCGAAAACGGCGCCGGCAAGACGACGCTGATGAACGTGCTGTTCGGCGCCTATGCGCCCGACGCCGGCGAGATCCTGGTGCAGGGCCGGCCGGTGGCGATCAACAGCTCGGCCGATGCGCTGGCCGCCGGCATCGGCATGGTGCACCAGCATTTTCATCTCGCACCGCGGCTTTCGGTGCTGGAGAACCTCTTGATCGGCATTCCCGGCAGATCGGGCCGGATCGACCGCGCCGGGGGGCTGGCGCGGCTTGCCGAGATCGGCCGCCAGCATGGGCTGACGCTCGACCCGGACCTTCCCGTCTCGGCGCTGTCGGTCGGCGAGCAGCAGCGGCTGGAAATCGTCAAGGCACTGTTTCGCGGCGCAAGGCTGCTGATCCTCGACGAGCCGACGGCGGTGCTGGCGCCAACAGAGGTCGACGGGCTGTTTTCGGCGCTGCGCTCGATGGCGGCACAAGGGCTCGGCATCATCTTCATCTCGCACAAGCTCAACGAGGTGCGGGCGCTGACGCATCGCTGCGTCGTGCTCAGGCACGGGCGCGTTGCCGGCCGCGTCGATACGCCGGCCAGCACGACATCTTCGGAGATGGCGCGGCTGATGTGCGGCCACGAGATCGTGCCTCCGGCCAGGGGACCGTCGACACCGGGTCCGGCGGTGCTGACCCTCGATGGTATCTCGACATCGCATCATTCCGGCATGGCGCTGCGCGATGTGTCGCTGTCGGTACGCGGCGGCGAGATCCTCGGCATTGCCGGCGTCTCCGGCAACGGCCAGCGGGCGCTTGCCGAGGTCATCTCCGGCGTGCGAGCGCCCGATGCCGGCCGCATGACGATAGCCGGCAAAGCCGTTTCGCGGTTCTCGCCGAGCGCAGTGCAGGCGCTCGGCCTCGGCCGCATCCCGGAAGACCGCATGACGACCGGCCTGGTCACCAATCTGCCGCTTGCCGATTCGATGGTGCTGCCGCGCATCGGCACGGTGGCGTTCAGCCGCAACGGCCTGCTCAGACAGGATGCGATCCGCGCCTTCACCGAGGCGCAGATCAAGGCCTATGACATACGCTGCCCCGGACCGATGACGCGCGCCGGGGCGCTTTCCGGCGGCAATCTGCAAAAGGCGCTTCTGGCGCGCGAACTCGCCTTCGACCCAAAGGTGCTGATCGTTTCGCAGCCGACACGCGGCCTCGATATCGGCGCCGCGCGCTTCATCCACGAAAAATTCCTCGACATGCGTGCCAAGGGCTGCGGCATCATCATCATCGGTGAGGACCTCGAAGAGTTGCTGATGCTCTGCGACCGCATTGCCGTGATGTATGAGGGCCGCATCGTCGGCACGCTGGAAAGCGCCGATGCCAGCGTCGCCAGACTCGGGTTGATGATGACCGGGGCGGAGGCCTGATGTTCCGTCTCGAGGCCCGCACCTCAACGCCCGCCTGGTTCAATCTGGCGCTGCCGCTGCTCGCCATCGGCGCGACGCTGATCCTGTGCAGCGGCCTCATTGCATTGGCCGGCGCCGGCGTCGTCGAGGCCTATGGCGTGATGTTTTCGGCGTCTTTGGGCGACAGCTACGCCATCACCGAAACGCTGGTGCGTGCCGCGCCGATGATCTTCACCGGCCTTGCCGTGGCGGTCGCCTTCCGCGCCAAATTCTGGAACATCGGCGCCGAAGGGCAATTGCTGGCCGGTGCGGTGGCGAGCTGTGCCGTCGGCGCCATCCCGATGCCGGGGCCGCTCGCCATGTTGCTGATGGCGCTGGCGGGCGCCGCCGCGGGCGCGGCCGTCGCCCTGATCCCCGCCACGCTGCGGGTGAAATTCAGGGTCGATGACGTGGTCAGCTCGCTGTTGCTCAATTCGGTCATTTTCTACGCACTGATGGCGCTGATCGAGGGGCCATGGAAGGACACGTTCAGCGGCTACCCGATCTCGCCGCCGATCGAGGATACGGCCAACTTTCCGGTGCTGCTCGAAGGCACGCGGCTGCATCTCGGCGTCGTCGCGGCGCTGGTCGCAGCACCGGTCATCTGGTTTGTGGTCGCGCGCACGACGCTTGGTTTCCGCATCAGGGTCATCGGCGAGAACCCGGAAGCCGCGCGCTATGGCGGCATCAATGTCGAGCGGGTGCTGATTTCGACGGCGCTGCTGTCAGGCGCACTGGCCGGCCTTGCCGGCGTCGGCGAGGTCGGCGGCGTGCATTTCCAGGTGATGAGCGACATCTCGCCGGGCTATGGCTATTCCGGCATCGTCGTCGCCATGCTGGCGAGGCTCAATCCGCTTGGCGTCGTGCTGGCGGCGATCTTCCTTGCCGCCGTCATGACCGGCGCCGAGGCGATGTCGCGGGCGACCGGCGTTCCGGCCTTCCTCAGCGACGTTATTCAGGGAACCGCGCTGCTCGCCATGCTGGTGGCGCTCATGTTCACCGCCTATCGCATCCGTCGCGTCGGAGCCGCCAGATGAGCGTGGTGCTGGAGCAGATCTTCCAGGTCGGCTTCCTGGCCGCCATAATTCGCATCGCCACGCCGCTTGCCTTCGCGACGCTGGGCGAAATGTTCTCCGAGCGCGCCGGCGTGCTCAATCTCGGTATCGAAGGCATCATGCTTTTGTCGGCGATGACCGGCTTCACCGCGGCGAGCCTCAGCGGCAGCCTCTGGCTTGGCGTGTTTGCGGCGGTGCTGACCGGGGCACTGATGGGCGCCGTGCATGCGCTGTTCACGGTGGCGCTCGGCCTCAGCCAGCATGTCTGCGGCATCGGCGTGACGCTGTTCAGTTCAGGCCTTGCCTATTTCCTCTACCGGCTGATCTTCGGCCAGCAATCGGTGCCACCGAACATCAAGGGGTTCGAGACGCTGCCGATCCCGATCCTGTCCGACATACCGGTGCTTGGGCCGGCGGTGTTCAACCAGTTTTCGCTGGTCTACATGGCGATGCTGTCTATTCCCCTGGCCGCCTTCGTGCTCTACCGCACGCCATGGGGCCTGTCGGTCCGCATGGTCGGTGAAAACCCGCGCGCCGCCGATTCGGCCGGCGTCAGCGTCATCGCCACGCGCTTCCAGGCGGTGATCCTCGGCGGTGCCTTGATGGGGCTGGCCGGTGCCTTCCTGTCGATGGCGCAGTTCAACGCGTTCACCTTCGGCGTGGTTTCGGGGCGTGGTTGGGTGGCAATCGCACTCGTCGTCTTCGGCCGCTGGGATCCATGGCGCTCGGCAGGCGCCGCACTGCTGTTCGCCTTCGTCGACGCGCTGCAATTGCGCATGCAGGCAAGTGGGCTCGGCCACATTCCTTATGAGGCGTTCCTGATGCTGCCCTTCATCTTCACCATCGTCGCCATGGCGGTGATGTCGCGCAATGCGGTGGCTCCTTCGGCACTGCTCAAGCCGTTCCGGCGCGAAGAGCGGTAGCGGCGCGCCGTCCTTCACATCGCGGTAAAGCCGTTATCCACGAACAGATGGGCGCCGTTGACGAAGCTGGCCTCGTCGCTGGCCAGGAACAGGGCTGCCCTCGCCACCTCTTCCGGCTCGCCGATCCGGCCTTGCTGCGCGGCCATTGCCGCGTCTGAGACATCGACGCCAAGTTTGTCGAGATCGGCGACCTCGCGCAGGCCATGCGGTGTCCTGATGAAGCCGGGGCAGACCGCATTGCAGCGGACGTTGCGGTCGCGGAATTCGACGGCAATGGCACGCGCGAACATGTGGCAGGCACCCTTGGTGGTGTCGTAAAGCACCTCCATCGGCGTCGCCGCCACCGCCGAGATCGACGAGGTGCAGACGATGGAACCGCCGCCGGCGGCGATCATGCCGGGCAGCACGGCGCGCGTCATCAGGAACATCGAACGCACATTGACGGCATGCAGCCAGTCCCATTCCTGCAGCGTGGTCTCCAGGAAGGGTTTGATGACGATGGTGCCGGCATGGTTGAACAGAACCGTAACCGGGCCGAATTTTTCCATCACGCCCTTCACCGCCGCTTCGACCTGCCGCTCGTCCGATACGTCGGCGACCCAGTGCTCGGCGATATGGCCGCGTTGCCTGATTGCCGCTGCGGTGGCAGCCGCCGCTTCGCCGTTGCGGTCGACGATCGCCACCTTGGCGCCCTCGGCCGCGAAAAGCTCCGAGGCCGCACCGCCCATTCCCGTCGCGCCGCCCGAAATGATGGCGACCTTGCCGGCCAGTCTTGTGCCCATGTTTTGCTCCCTGCTGCCTTGCCGTGACGTCGCGGCTTCCGCTCAAGCAGCGATGCTATCCCGCATCCATTGGATGGCCAAGGAGCCACACACACATGGACCTGACGTTTTCTGCCGTCTTCCCCGGCACGCCCAAAAGCCAGCGCTAAGCAGCAAAAACACCAATTTGTCTGCGGTTTGGGGAAAATTGTTCTAAGGAACTCGCGAAAATAGCACTCGACAAAGTCTACTGATTTTATAGATTAAGCGCCGAGACGGAGGTCGATATGTCCTATAGCCAGAACGCTCAGACTGCCCGCAAAGGCCAAAGGCTGGGTTCCGACCAGGTGTGGCGGCCGGCCTATGCCGGCGCTTTCGCCTACCTCGTCTTTGCCCTTGCGTTCGTATTCACCGGGGCAGTGGTACTGGGGCTGATCCCCTGATTAGTAAGGCTCTGATCGTCGAGGCTTGCTCGGGATAGCGGCCTGCCGTTTGCAGAAATTCCGGAGTTGAATGAACCGAATGCCGGTGCGCTTTTGCGCGCCCTGATTCAACGTGATGGAGGAGATGGCAATGCCGATCGAGTTCACGCATGTTCCCGGTAAGATCCACGCTGCCGACGCCAGCTTTTTCTACGACTTTGTCGAGACCGCGACGAAGCTGTCGCTGATCGAGGATGCCGGATTCCAGAAGATCGTCATCGACGACCAGGCCGGGCTGCTGACCAATATGGACCTTGCCGCCCAGACGCTGGACCGGACCTCCTCCCTCGAAGTCGTGCTCACGCATTGGGCGGGCGTGATCGAACCAATCGTGGCGGCGCGGCAGCTCGCTGCCCTCGACGCGAGAAGCGGTGGCCGGCTGTCGCTCAGGATGCTCAGCGACCCGCTGAGCGACGACGATGCCGAGGCACGTCCGGCCGGCCATACGGTGGTCTGGCAGCGCATCGACGAATATCTGGTGTTGCTGAAGCGGTTGTGGTCGAACGACAGGCCGTTCGACCATGAAGGCGCCTTTTACAGCATCAAAGGCGGCTATGTGTCGCGCAAGGGGCCGCATGGTGCCGATGTGACCATCCGCATGGGCGGGCAGTCGGGCACTGCACTCAGGGTCGCGGGCAGGCATGCGGACGTGTTCGAGCTGGCACCGGGCTCGCTTGCAGAAATCCGCCAGTCAATGGAGCGCGTACGCGGCGCCGCCGCCGAACACGGCCGGGCCGGCAAGCTGCGTTTCGCGCTTCCCGTCCGAATCCGTACGGCAGACAAACCTGCCGCTTCCTGCCGGAAGGCGGTCGAACTTGCCGGGCCGCCGGCGCAGGTCGCGCTGTCGCTGCTTTCCTACGCCGCTTTGGGGATCAAGGAGTTCATGATCGTCGGCGTCGACAGGCCGCGCGAGATTGCGACTGCCGGCCGCGAGGCGATCGCACTGCTGCGCAACTCACTGGCACGGCGCGAGGCGGATGCCCCTGCATCGGGGACGTTTGTGTCACGCGCGATACCGGGCCTGCGAGCCGAGTGCTGAAGAGCCGCCGTCGTCACGCACCTTGGCTGACGGATCCTACCACCATTCCGGGAAAGCCGCGTGAGCGGCCCTGGCCAGCGTCGGGATTTCCTGATCGGGAACGGAGCTGTAGGGCCAGAGCAGTCGCGGGCCGAGCGGCGCCCAGCCGCCGGCCGCGGCCATCACCTTGTCGAGTGCTGCATCACCGACATTGTAACGGGTGCGAAACGGTAGGACATGTGCGGCGAGGAAGGCCTGTATGCGGGCCTCGACCTCGGCAGCGGCGACCATATCGGTACGGATCATCCGCCACCACTGCACCGCGCCCTTCGGGTTGAGGCAGGCAACATTGGAATAGCTGCCATGGGCTCCCCCAGCATAGCCTGTCGCCAGCGTGTGGCCGGGGACGAAGACGGAGAATCCGTCCAGTTTGTGGCGCATATCGGCATACCAGTCGGCGTCACCGCCCGGCAGTTTGGCGCCGACCAGCGACGGCACGGCCGCGCGCAGCCGGGCGATGCCTTCGAGTGTCAGGCGACGCTTGGCGTGCGGCGGGTTGTAGAGCACCAGCGGCGTTTCGGGCGCGGCCTCGCAGAGGCGGCCGACAAAACGCATGACCTCGTCGTCGCTGGGCGGCCACCAGTCGGGCAGTGTGAATTGCACCGCCGCCGGGCCAAACGCCGAGACCCGCGTCAGCCGCTCCAGTGCGACGCGCGGATTGGACTGGCTGATGCCGATCTGGAAAGGAAGGCGCGCGCCGCCGGCTGTTGCGGCGACCAGCCCACAAAGCCGGTCGAATTCGGGCTCGGTCTGGCAATGGAATTCGCAGGCCGTGCCATTGGAATAGACGCCGTCGACGCCTGACGCGCAAAGCCGCGCGATCGTCTCTTCCGTCGCCTGCCAGTCGATCGCTCCGCGATCGTCGATGGCCAGCATCACCGCGCCCCAGACGCCGCGCGGTGCGTGTGCGGGCAAGCGGGCCAGATGGTCGTCGAGGTCAGCGTGCACCGGCGATCTCGTGTTCGTGGCGGGTTTCGTTCGACGCGAAGGCAGCCTCGATAATGCCGATGATCTTGCGTGCATAGAGACCGTCGACCGGCACCGGCGTGTCGTCGGCAATGGCATCGCGCATCGCGCTCCATTCGCGCACCAGCGCGTTGTGCATCCAGTTCGGTTCGAATGAACCGGGCAACTCGGTCCAGACCGTATCGCGTCCAAGCATCGTGCCGCGATCCATGTCGATGCGCAGCGTTCCCTGCTCGCAGACCAGATCCATGGCGTAGGTGGTAGCGCCGGTGCGATAGCCGATGCTCTGCACCTGGCCGATGCCGCCGCCGGCGAAGCGCAGCCCAAGCAAGGCGCTGTCGTCTGCTTCCTGGTCATGGAACTTGGCGCCGAGCATGCCGCTCACCGACACGACATCGTCATCCATCAGCCAGACCAGGCGGTCGAGCGCGTGGATGCCGGCCGTCAACAGCATGCCGCCGCCGGTCGACTTGCGCAGATGCCAGTCGCGGCGATTGTGCTCCATCCATAGCTTGATGATCCAGCTCGATCCGATGAGCGGCCGGCCGAGCTCTCCTTGCTCCAGCTTCTGCCTGGCTGCCATGCAGGGCAGGGCGAAATGCATGAGATGGGCGACCATCAGCTTGACGCCGCTATCGGTTACGGCGGCGTTGATCGCGTCGCAGGCAGCCGCCGTCGGCGCCATCGGCTTTTCGAGCAGGATGTGCTTGCCGGCGTTTGCTGCGCCGATGGCCATTTCGGCATGGAGATGGTGCGGGGTGGCAATGAGGACCGCGTCGACCTCCTTGTCGTCCAGCAGCTTGCGCCAATCAGTGTAGCCGCAGCCGCCATATTCGGCGGTGAAGCGCTGCAGCGCATCGGCATTTCCACGAGAGGCGGCGACGAGACGAATGCCTCCCACCTCACGGATTGCCCGCGCATGGGCTGCGCCGAAATCGCCGGCGCCGATAATTCCTATTCCAATCATGATCCTGCCTTTTCATAAGCGGCGTCGATCAGAGACATCGCCGCAACATAATCCTCGATGGACACCGGCGGAGGCGCCTTTCTGGCCAGCCGGTCAAGCGTATCGCGCATGAACAGACGATAGCGCGTTGCCGGCAGTTCGACCGGCAAATCGGCAACGGCCGCATCGTCGAGCGTTGCGCAGGTGGCATGGTCGCCATGATCGATGAGGGTGGCATTGGCACTGACGATACGCCACTCGAAGTCACCGCCGGGGCGCATCGAGGCAAAGGTGTAACCGGCCTCGACGATGAACACCGCGCCGGCCTCGTCTTCCAGCACCAGCAGCGCATGGTCCTCGACCGGGCCGGGATGAATGCGGTTCGCGATCGAAACGCTTTTCAGGCCGAGCTTGCCGGTTGCGAGGCTGAGTGCCGCGTCGACGCCGTGTATGCCGAGGTTCCTCAGCGCACCCCCGCCGCCAACCGCCGGATCGACGACCCAGGCGACACCGTCGGCGATGTAGCGTTGCGGCGGGCCGTTGACCAGCCGGAACTGGCAATGCGCCACCGGCCCGGCGCGACCTTGCCGGCGCAGCCGTTCAAAGCCGGCAACGGCCGGCCCGAAACGGTTGGGCAGGGGAACAGCGACAAAAGCCTGGTGCTGCCTGGCAAGCTCGCGCAGCGCCACCAGTTCCCTCGTATGGCTGGCCGCCGGCTTCTCCAGGATCAGCGGTATCCCTGCCGCGATGATCGCGCGTGCCCGCGCCGGCACCATCGAAGGGTGCCCCATCAACAGGATCGCATCCGGCGGGCTGGAGAGTATCTCCGTGAAATCTTTGATAAACGGCAGATCGTGGTGCGCGGCGAACCCATGCGCTTGGCCAGGATCCTCGTCCCAGATGCCGGCGATCTCCGCACCGTAAAAGCGTGCGGCGTCGAGGTGCATTTCGGCGTGCCAGTGGCTCGAGCCGGCGAGGGTAATCTTCATTCGAAGGCAGCAGGTTTGTTATGGGCTTGCAGGATATCCTACAAGTAGCTATACGACAAGCGGGCAGGCTAATCCGGCGGATGATGAAAGCAGTGGGATGGCGGAACTGAAGTCGATCGAACCGTTGAGCAGACCGCCGCTTCTTCACGTCACCGTGCAGGAAAGCCTCAGGGCCTATATCGAAAGCAACCAGCTCAAGGCAGGCGATCCCTTGCCGCCGGAAACGTTCCTGGCGCAGCGGCTCGGCGTCGGCCGCAACTCCGTGCGGGAAGCCATCAAGGCGCTGGAATCGATCGGCATCCTGGAGACGCGGCGCGGCATCGGCGTCTTCGTCAAGGAGTTCTCGTTCAAGCCGCTGCTGGATAACCTGGCATACGGCTTGCAGGATTCGCTGCGCGATGTCGAAGAGCTGCGCGAAATCCGCCGCGTGCTGGAAACCGGCCTCATCGCCAAGACGATCGAGATGATCAGTGCCGAGGATATCGAGGCGCTGCGCCAGTTGACCGAGCGCATGCGGCAACGTGCCGAGCGCCATGAGAGCTTCGCCGAAGAGGACCAGCAATTCCACCAGCTGCTGTTCCGCTGCCAGAACAATCACATGCTGAGCGCACTGATCGACATCTTCTGGACGGCGTTCGACAAGGCCTCGAATTTCACCAATCTCGATAATCCGACGCCGCTGGCGACATGGCGCGACCATCACGAGATCGTCGAGGCTGTCGCCGCCAAGGATGTCGACCAGGCGCGTCGGCGGCTCGACGACCATTACCGGGGGATCCAGCAGGTTATCGCCAAAAACCGAGCAAGCTGAAGAACAACCTGAATATGCCAAGGGAGGAAACCATGCGCATCAGGACCATCGCATTCTCAGTCGCCGGGCTGCTGCTCGCCAGCATTGCCCCATTGACCAATGTCCAGGCACAAAGCGCCAAGACCATTGCGGGCGGCTTCGACGTCGGCCCGGGCGGTTTTCCCAAGAACTTCAACCCGCTGGTCGCGACCGGCGGCTACACCTGGCTCAGCACCTATTTCGAACCGCTGGTCATCTTCAATGCCGGGCTGACCGAGATCGAAGGCGACCTCGCCAAGGACTACAAGATCAGCGACGACCAGCTGAGCTATACGTTCAACCTGGTCAACGAGACCTGGCATGACGGCAAACCGTTCACCTCGAAGGACGTCAAGTTCACCCTCGAGCTTGCCAAGAACAAGGCCTCCGGCAGCCTGTTTGCCGCCCGCCTCGCCAACATCGCCTCGGTCGATGCACCGGATGACCACACCGCAGTGGTGAAGCTATCGAAACCGAACGGCTCGTTTCTATCCATCCTCTCGCAGCTAATGATCCTGCCGGAGCATGCCCTGGCCGCTCTGCCGCCGGAATCACTGGCGACAAGCACCTGGTGGTCGACCGCTCCGGTTGGCACCGGCCCGTTCAAGTTCAAGCGCTACGTGACCGACCAATATGTCGAACTGGCAGCCGATGACGACTATCGCAGCGGCAAGCCGAAGGTAGACGTGCTCATCAACCGCTATTTCGAGTCGCCGGCGGCGGCCGTCGCCGCGCTCCGCGCCGGCGAGATCCAGTTCACCTATGTCGAGCCCGACGATGCGGCATCCTTCAAGAGCGACAGCAATTTCAAGGTGATCGAAGGTGCCTCGTACGTGGTCAACTATATCGGCCTGAACCAGAAGGTCGACCTGTTTAGGGATATCCGTGTCCGCCAGGCGATTATGTATGCGATCGATCGCAACGCCATCATCGACAGCCTCTACGGCGGTGCCGCCAAGCCAGCCAATTGCGGCTATGTCGCGCCGCATCTCGTTCCGGCAGACCTCGAACCCTATGCCTACGATCCGGCAAAGGCCAAGGCGCTGCTGACCGAGGCGGGCTGGGACAAGATCAATGGCGACAAGCCGATCACCTTGCTGACCTATTACGGCTCGCCGCAAGCCGCCAATGTGATGGCCGCTGTCCAGTCGATGCTGGCCGAGGTCGGCATCAATGTGGTGCCGCGCGTCGTCGATACGCCGACCTACAATGGCATCGTCTACAAGCAAGGCACGCCGGACTGGAATGCATTTCCGATGGTTTATGCCGGCCTGCAGAACGGCCCCAACCCGGCCGGCCTCAATCCCGGCCTCAACAAGTCGCAGATTCCGCCGGCAGGCTTCAACACCATGCGCATCGAGTTCGACGACCTGAGCACCGCGTTGGACGCCGCGCTCGGCCAAACCGATCCGGCCAAGCTCGATCAATCCTGGCAGGAGGTCTGCAAGGTCATGAACAAGGAGCTACCCTGGGCGACGTTGTGGGTGGCCAACCGCTATGGCGTGGCCTCCAACAAGCTGCGTGACTTCGTCTGGACGCCGGCGCCGGGCGGCGGTCCTTATGCAGCTCACCCCGAGCGCTGGGACATCCAGTAAGAACTCCGCAACCAAGCGAGCAGGCGGAACCACTTTGGCGCCGCCTGCCACGGCCACGGAAAGCCCATGTTGAGCTTCATCGCCCGCCGCAGCGCCACAGGACTGCTGATGCTGGTCGCGCTCAGCGTCCTCATCTTCATCCTGCTGCGGCTGGCGCCGGGCGATCCGATCGACGCCTATATCAACCCGTCGGTCCCCATGTCGGCTTCCGACCTCGAGGGCCTGCGCGAACGGCTCGGGCTCGATCGGCCGCTTCCCGTGCAATATCTCGCCTGGCTGCGCGCGGCGCTGAGCGGTGACTTCGGCTATTCGATCCAGCGCAGCGGCGTTGCCGTGCTGCCACTGGTCATGGAACGCATCGGCCCGACGGCGCTGCTGATGGGCACGGGCCTGGCGATCGCCATCGTGCTCGGCATTTCCGCCGGCATTTTCAGCGCGGTGCGCCGTAACGAACCGTCCGACATCGCGCTGTCGGTGCTGTCGTTTATCGGTATCTCCAGCCCGGCTTTCCTGACGGCGCTGCTCGGTCTCTATTTCTTCTCAGTGCTGCTGCGCTGGGCGCCGTCCGGCGGCATGCAGACGGCCGGCGCGCCGTTCTCGATGACGGATGTGCTAGCGCACCTCATCCTGCCCGCTTGCCTGCTATCGATCGGCCATGCCGCGCTGATCATGCGCTACATGCGCGCTTCGCTGCTGGAAGTGCTCAACCAGGACTACGTGCGGACGGCGCGCGCCAAGGGCGTGCGCGAGTTCTGGGTGATCATCAAGCACGCCACCCGCAATGCGCTCTTGCCGGTCATTACCCTGATCGGCTCGACCGTCGGCATCGCCGTCGGCGGCGCCATCTTCCTGGAAAGCGTGTTCAACTGGCCGGGCATGGGACTGCTTCTGGTCAACGCCGTCGGCACCCGCGATTACCCGGTGATCATGGGCGCTACCCTAGTGATCGGCGTTTGCGTCATCCTGGTCAACCTCTTGACCGACGTCGTCTATGCCGTCGTCGACCCGCGCATTCAGGTGGCATGATGGCAATCACCGCGCCAGATCCTACAGTTGACCCGACAGCCGTGCCGCAAACCAAAGGCCCGCTTCGCCGCGCGTTCGACCGCTTTTTTGAAAACCGAGCGGCACGCGCCGGGCTTTTGATCGTCATCCCGATCCTGTTGGCGGTTTCGACCTATCCTCTGTGGTGGCCGTTCGGCCCGAACGCCATCGACCTCAGGGCGATGAACAAGGCGCCGTCCGCCATTCATTGGCTGGGCAGCGATGGCGTTGGGCGTGATGTCATGGCACGGTTGCTGCAAGGCGGGCGGATCTCACTGCTGGTTGCCATCTGTTCGGTTGCCATCTCGACCGTCATCGGCTTCCTGATCGGCGCCGTCGCCAGCTTTGGCGGGCGTCTCGTCGACGGAACGGTGATGCGCCTGGTCGATCTGGCGATGACGCTGCCGCCGGTGATCTTCCTGCTGGTGCTGGCTTCGATTGCCGGCACCGGCATCGCCCCGACCATCCTGGTGATCTCGCTGCTCTCCTGGCCAGTGCTGTCGCGCATGGTGCGCGCCCGGCTGCTCGAACTGCGCGAGCGCGATTTCGTCGTTGCGGCCCGGGGCATGGGCGCGGGGCTGCCGCATCTGCTGTTCCGGCATGGCCTGCCCAACTGCATCGATATCCTGGTCGTCTACGCCACCTTGCAGATCGCCAACGCTATCCTGCTCGAGGCCGGCCTGTCCTTTCTCGGCCTTGGCATCGCACCGCCAGAAGCCAGCTGGGGCAACATGCTCAATCTCGCCCGCTCCACCGTCGTGCTGGAAAATTACCCGTGGCAATGGATGTTCCCGGGCGCCGCACTGGTGCTCACCGTCCTCGCCATCAATTTCATCGGCGACGGCTTGCGCGATGCATTCGATCCTCGCTCCGATCTCAACTGACCTCAAAGGTTCATCAAAATGCCCCTGTTTACCGGCGTCGTGCCACCTGTCGTCACCCCGCTCAATGCCGATTTCAGCATCGACTTCCCGTCGTTCACCCGCACCATCGAGAACCTGCTCGACGGCGGTGTCCACGGGCTGTTCGTGCTCGGCTCGACCAGCGAGGTGGTCTTCCACGACGAGGCAGGCCGCAGGGCCATCCTCGAGCATGCAGTCAAGGTCAATAACGGCCGGGTTCCGATCTTCGCTGGGGTCATCGACCCGACGACCGATCGTGTCATCAACCACGCCCGCATCGCCAGATCGGCCGGCGCCGACGCTATTGTTGTCACCGCGCCGTTTTATACCCGCACCAGCCAGCCGGAGATCGGCGACCACTTCCGCTATATCAAGGATGCGATCGACATTCCCGTCATCGCCTACGACATCCCGGTCTGCGTTCACGTCAAGCTGGAGCGCAAGACCACGGTCGGCCTCGCCAGGGAAGGCGCCATCGCGGGCATCAAGGATTCCAGCGGCGATGACGGCAATCTGCGTTACGTGCTCAAGGATATGGCCGACGATCCGGGTTTCTTCGGCATGACCGGCTCCGAGATCCTGGTCGACAGTGTGCTGGCCATGGGCGCGCATGGCGTCGTGCCGGGCCTCGCCAATGTCGATCCGCACGGCTATGTGAGGCTGTGGAAGCTGATGCAGGCCGGCCAGCATGCCGAAGCTCGCCTGGAGCAGGAGCGGTTGTTGAAGCTGTTCGAGATCGTCTGGATATCGCTTGGCAGGACAAGTGCCGGCTCGGCCGGCGTCGGCGCCTTCAAGGCAGCGATGAAGAGCCTCGGCATCATCGCCTCGAACACCATGGCGCGGCCGCAACGCAGCCTGAACCAGGAGGAAACCGCGAAGATCGATATGATCCTTCGCGATGTGGGGCTGCTCCGCTGAGTGTCGCGCCGATCCTCTCGATTTCCGGCCTGCGCGCGGTGTTCCGCATTGCGGGGCGCGACATCGCGGCGGTAAGGGATGTCGACCTGACGATCGGCGCCGGCGAGACGGTGGCGCTCGTCGGCGAATCCGGATCCGGCAAATCCGTCACCAGCCTGTCGATCATCGGCCTGTTGCCAAAGAGGGTCGGACATATTGCCGAGGGGTCGATCGCGCTGCGGCGCAAGAACGGCACGGTCACCGAGTTGACCGGCCTCGATGCCGAGTCGCTGCGCAAGATACGTGGCAACGAGATCGGCATGGTGTTCCAGGAGCCGATGACCAGCCTCAACCCGGTCTACACGATCGGCGAGCAGATCGCCGAGCCGATCCGCATCCATCTCGGCAAATCGCACCGCGAGGCAGAGGCAGACGCGGTGCGGCTGCTGGAGCAGGTCGGCATTCCCGATCCGAAGCGGCGGGCGCGACAATATCCGCACGAACTTTCGGGCGGGATGCGCCAGCGCGCCACTATCGCCATGGCCCTGTCCTGCGATCCAGGCTTGCTGATTGCCGATGAGCCGACGACCGCGCTGGACGTCACAATCCAGGCCCAGATTCTCGATCTTTTGGCCGAGCTGCAGGCGCAGCGCGGCATGGGCATCCTGTTCGTCACCCACAATCTCGGCGTCGTCGCCGAAATCGCCGACCGGGTAGCGGTGATGTATGCCGGGCGTATCGTCGAAACAGGTCCGGTGAGCGAAGTGTTCACCCGCCCGCGTCATCCCTATACGGTGGGGTTGATGCGCTCGGTGCCGAGGCTCGGCGAGGCCACGGCGCTGAAGGTGGCGGGAACGCCGCTGCCGACCATTGCCGGAAATGTTCCGTCGCTCGCCTTGCTGCCCAAGGGCTGTTCCTTCGCGCCGCGCTGCCCGATGGCTATCACTGCCTGCCGCGCCGCGGTGCCGCCATTGTTTGCGGCGACGCCGACCCAGCAAAGCCGCTGCCTGCGCTGGGAGGAGCTCTGATGGAGGGCGCCCCGTTCCTATCGGTCAAAAACCTGACCAAGCATTTTGCGCCGACCGCGTTTTCGCGCGGCCCCATCGTCAGGGCACTGGAGGATATTTCGTTCGAGGTCAGGCGTGGTCAGGTGGTCGGGCTGGTCGGCGAATCCGGCTCCGGCAAGACCACGATCGGCCGCTCGGTGCTGCGTCTGATCGAGCCGACATCCGGCCAGATCAGCTATGGCGGCACCGACATCACCAGGCTGGGTGCCGCCCAGTTGCGCCGCCAGCGCCGCAAGATGCAGTATATTTTCCAGGATCCCTTCGCCAGCCTGTCGCCGCGCATGACGATCGGGCAGATCCTCACCGAAGGCTTGGACATTCAAGGCATTGGCAGGAAATCCGAGCGGCGGGCGAAGGCCGAGAAGGCACTTGCCGCGGTCGAGTTGCCGGTCGACGCCTATGATCGCTACGCCCATGAATTCTCGGGCGGCCAGCGCCAGCGCATCGGCATCGCCCGGGCGCTGACGCTCGAGCCGGAATTCATTGTCGCCGACGAGCCGGTCTCGGCGCTCGACGTCTCGATCCAGGCCCAAATCATCAATTTGTTGCGCGACCTGCAGCTCCGGCTTGGGCTGACCATGCTGTTCATTTCGCACGATCTGGCCGTGGTCGAGTACATCTGCGACACGGTCATCGTGCTCTATCTCGGGCGCATCATGGAGGTTGCGCCGGCGGCCGAGCTCTATGCCCGGCCGCAGCATCCCTATACGCGCGCGCTGCTGTCGGCCATTCCGTCGCTCGATCCGTTGGCCAGGCAAGACCGGCAGGTGCTCAAGGGCGATATTCCCAGCCCGGCAAACCCGCCGTCGGGCTGTGTTTTCCGGACCCGTTGCCCGTTTGCGCTGGAGGCTTGCGCCGGGGCTATGCCGCCGCTGAGGGCGACAGCCGAGGGTCATCTGAAGGCCTGCATCCGCGACGACATCGCTTAGGTTTTTTGCCCTCGGCCTACGGGAGAACTTGGGCGAGATGGACAAGGTCGTCGGCCACAAAGTCCCAGCTCTCACGAGGCGAGAGATCGGTCGTCTGCGCCGGACCATGCTCTTTCGGCCGAGCAACAAAAGCGGTTCCGATACCGCACCTTCGTGCCGCAGCCAGGTCGTCGTTATGCGCGGCGACTAACACGGCCTCCGAAGGTCGCACCCCCAGGATCTCCACTGCGCGGAGATAAGCCTGTGGCGCAGGCTTGTAGGTGCCGAACACATCCGAGCCAAGGACGGTGTCCCAAGGCAGGCCGGCGCGCTTGGCCATGTCCAGCAACAGCCGGGTATTGCCCCCCGACAAGGGCGCGATGATGAAGCGTTCCTTCAGCCTCGCAAGGCCTTTCAGCGAATCGGGCCACGGCTCCAGCCGGTGCCAGGCGAGATTGAGTTCTTCAAGTTCGGTGGCCGGCAGCGCGGATGGGGTTAGCCCGAACTGGACGAAGGCGGCGTCCAGATTCTCCTTGTTGATCACGTCGAGTGAAACGAAAGGCCGGTGCCCCGTCCGCACCGCCTCGGTCGAGGCGTCATAGCGCAACGCCCATGCATCCGCGAATTCACCGGGATCGACCTGCTGTGCACCGTTTCGCGCGAGGAAGGCGCCAGCCTCCCTTGCAATACCGTTGCGCCAGTCAACGACGGTTCCCAGAACGTCGAAGAATAGAACTCGAGTAGCGGTCATATTGAGCTTTCCGGTCGGGTTGCGGTGGGTGTCCTGCCGCATCGGTCGCGATAGGACGGATCGGCCTCGTCGAGCTGCTGATCAGATAATCGAAATGTTTAAAAGCCTGATCGCGAAGGTGGTTCCCCCGACCTCATTGAAACGTCGTCGACGCCAACCCATATGCAATCCGCGTCGGATGTTTCCTCCCATTCGTCCGGCGCGTTCCCCTCTGAAGGTTTTCGACCTTCACATCTGGCCGGGCTTTGCAGCCCGGCCCTTTTTCTGCGGGTTGGTGAGTGAGCCGAGATCATGGCGCAGGCGTGCCCAGCGTATCGATGCGTTTGGTCAGCGCCGCGGGATCGCCAAGCACCCGCAGCGTCTTCAGCCGCGCGGTGCCGCCGGCGACGATCGAGACCGCTGACGCCGGCACATCAAGAGCCTTGGCCACCAGCCTTTCCAGCGCTCGATTGGCGACGCCGTTTTCCGGCACGGCGCGGACACGGGCTTTTAAATAGCTTCGCCCATCCGCCGATGTCTCGATGCCTTCCAGCCTGTCCATCGCTGATTTCGGCGTCAGCCGGACGAACAGGTCGGTGCCGTCGGCGCGCGTGCGGAACGGCGCGCTCATGGGACGCCTGAACTCAGACGACCAGCGAAAGCACGGTGGTGAGCAGGAACTGCCGGATGAAGAACAGGATCAGCAGCAGGATGATCGGCGAGATGTCGATGCCCCCGAGATCTGGCATGAAGCGGCGGATCGGCCGCAGCGCCGGCTCGGTCAGCCGATAGAGCATGTTGCTGATGGTGTCGACGAACTGGTTGCGCGAGTTGACGACGTTGAAGGCGTAGAGCCAGGAAAATATCGCCGAGGCGATGATGATCCACCAGTAAAGGTCAAGCGCCATGACAATGGTCTGAATTAGGGCGATCATGCCGGTCTCCGATTGTTGCCGACATGTAGCCACTGTAGGTGAAAGCGGCAAGAGCCGCCTTCCGCCGCATGGCAAAGCCGGACGAGCGGCCGAACGGCATTTCGGCAGCAAGCGCAGTCTTGACAGGAAACCGCAGCGGCCGATAAAAGCCCCCATCCGCTGGACGGGGCTGTAGCTCAGCTGGGAGAGCGCGTCGTTCGCAATGACGAGGTCAGGAGTTCGATCCTCCTCAGCTCCACCAGCGGATTTTTCGAATCCCCTTGCCTGGTTGCATGCCGAAGACAGCGGCCTTGGGCGCTGTTCCGCTTGCGCAAGCTTACTCGGGCAGGGGCGATTTCGCGACGCCGAGAGAAGGCCGCTCGCGACTTGCGGCCATCGACCGGCGTTTACGAACGCGTTAGGCATCGGGCGGCAAAGATCAGCCTCTCAGGTCGCTCGTCCGGCAGGCCAGAGGGCGTTGCCTCCTTCTCCAACCTTCCGAACGACCCCCTAACCTTGCTGCGCTGAGCGTCGCTTCGGCACCATGACCACCTCGAAAAACGCCCCGTAAGCCATCCGTAAGCCACGTTATCGGAACCTCACCCCGTCGATAAAAGTCGATTGCCGCAGGCCCTTCGCCTGTGTCCATCGATCAGGCGGCGGGGGTTTGAAATGGCGGCTACTTCAGCACTTCGAGACAAAATCCGCGACGCCGGACCGAGCGCGCAGAGCGGTTCCAAAGGTTCTCAGCGCGGCCGGCACATAGCATCACCGGCAGTCTGCAAGCGCAGTTCCAGCGCGTCTTCAGGGCGTGCCGGCCGAAGCCCGCCAGGCTCTCGCAAACAGCTTGAATCGGCACATGCCTGCAATCGGCTCTAGGGGGAAGAGCCGATGTCGAAGCTTCACGCCAACCTGCTTCTCCTGCTTGCCGCCGCTTTGTGGGGTTTCGGCAATGTCTCGCAGAAGACTGTGCTCGGATATCTCGACCCGCTGAGCGCGGCCGGCATGCGCTGCCTGATCGCCGGACTTCTGGTGCTGCCGCTGATGATTGGAGAAAGCCGGGTAGCGAAGACCAAAGGTTTTCGCGCCAGCTTGGCAAGGGTCGGCGCGCTATTCGCCATTTCGATCGTTCTGCAGCAGATTGCCTATCTCGGCACCTCGGTCACCAATGCCAGCTTCCTGATCAGCACCGCGACCGTGATGACGCCGGTTGCAGCGTGGGTTCTGGTCGGGGAGCGGCTGACCGCGACGGTCGGGTTTGCCGCCGGCATGACCCTGATCGGCGCGCTGCTATTGTCTGGCGGCATCGCCGGCTTCAATGGCAGCGACACGACGGTGGTGCTGTCGGCCGCATGCTATGCATTGTGGACGGTCGAGCTCGGCCGCCACATGCAAACCCATGGGCGCCCGTTTGCCACCATGGCGGCGCAGTTCCTCGGCACTGCGGCGGTCACCCTGCCGCTAGCCCTCTCGCATGGCAATTTGTCGGTCGCGACGGCACTCGATGCCTGGCCGCAACTGCTTGTGCTCGGCGTGTTCTCGACTGCCGCCGGCTTCGGCATCCAGACCGTTGCCCAGCGCTTTACCTCTGCCTGCCACGCAGCGGTGATCGTCAGCGCCGAAAGCCTGTTCGGCGCGACTGGCGCCGCCCTTTTTCTCGGTGAGCGGATCTCGCCCATGGGGGCTCTCGGCGCGATGATGATGCTCGGCACCATCCTCTATCTCGTCACCTCGCCCGGGCCGGCGAATCCGGCCGATCCCGTCATATCATCGCTGGAGGGAGCTCCATGAGCTTTGCCGACGCGAGCGGATTCCAGGCTGGGCTTGCGCTCGGCATGGCCTCGATGGCCTCGATAGGGCCGAACAACCTGATGATGATCAGGGAAGGCTTGCTGCGCGGGCGGGTGATGTTCGTGGCGAGCCTGGTGTGGGCGACCTATGTCGCCCTGATCGCCATCTCCTATATGCTCGGCAGCTCGATCGCCGGCCTCGATCCCTCACTCGGAACGGCGCTCTCCTGGCTTGGCCTGGCGGCGGTCTCCTGGTTTGCGGTGAAATCCTTTCGTGCAGCATTGGCCGTCGGCGAGGCCGAGGACCGCTCCGGCAAGGCCGAGACCAGCCGCTCCTGCGTAGCCCGCGTCATGGGCGTGGTCGGGATGAACCCGCTGACCTACGTCGAGCGGCTGTTCGTGCCGGCGGCGTTCGGCCAGTCTTTCGCTGCGAGTGGTACGCAGCTCGAATTCATGGTGACGCTGATCCTGATGTCGGCGCTCGGCTGTTACGGCTATGCGCTCGGCGGCGGCCTCGTGGCGCCGCTGCTGCGCAGCCGTGCCAGCCTGCGCATCTTCGATCTCATCTCCGGGCTCATCCTGTCCACCGTCGCATTGGTCATGGCCGTGGGGCTCGTCTCGCCATGACCGCCCGTAGCAAACGCCCGCTCATCGTGCCGTCAAATGCCACCGCAGCTGAAAAGGAGGATCCAATGCAATTCGACAACGACCGTGCGCCGTTCGGCCGGCATTTCGCGCTTTCAATCTGGAACGACGCGCCGGCCAGCTGGCGTGATGCCTCCGGGCTGGTCGATCGCCTCTCCTTCGAGCCGTCGATTATCGACTTAAAACCGAAATCTGCCGGCCCCAGTCGGACCGCCCGGGCGGTGTCGCGATTTGCGGCTGCCATCCGGGCGCGCATTTCCGGTCCGGGCGGCTACTACAATCTTGGCAACGCGCTGGGGCTGGCAATGGGCGTGGCGATGCAGCTCGCCACCGGCCCTGAATGGGGTGCCGGCACCCTGTTCGACTATTTTGCCGGCAGCGGCAGCGCCGTGGCGTTGACGCTGGCGACGTCGATCTTCTTCTGCAGCGGCGAAGTCTATCACCGCGCCTGGGCTGGCCGCGATGTCCCCGATCCGGCGCTTAACCGGCGCGCCGATCTCCTGTCGGGGCTCGGCGCGATCGGGCTCGGCGTAGCGCTGTTCCTGCTCGGCCAACCGGTGCTGGCTGCGACTGCCGGACTGCTGCATGCGTTGGGAAAATTCGGCAGCGCCGTGTCCGGCATGATTGTGCCCGGTTGGCCGGCCAGGTGGCCCGATCCGTTCCGCAGCGCAGTGTTGGCCAGCCGCCTGCCTGCGGCATTGGCGGCAGCCCTTTCGGCCGGCTCCGCCGTGCCTGAAGTGTGGTCGGGGGCCTCACCCGCCCTTGTCACCGCGCCGCTGACATTGCTCGCCTGCTACGCGCTGTGGGCGAGGGCCGACCTTCTGCTGTTTGCCGACGCCGGCGAAAGCCCAGCAACCCGTTCCGCCGCGGCGGGGCAGGGCGACTAGAGCCGCGCCCGCAGGACCATCGTTCAACTGAAGCCAAATGGAGACAGAGCCATGTTCGGAATTTTCAATGACGACGATGCGCCTTCCCTGGAGGGGCTGCTCTATCCGACGCAGACCCGTATCGGCACCGTCTGCGTGTTCGGCGGCGCCCGCGCCGGCAACGACCGGCGCCTCGCGCAAGCGGCCGCGGCGCTGGGCCGCGAAATCGGCAGTGCCGGCATCCGCCTCGTCTATGGCGGCGGCGGTGAAGGGTTGATGGGCGCCGTGGCTTCCGCTGCGGCAGACGCCGGCGGCGAGGTGATCGCGATTGCGCCGCACTTCCTTCTGGAGCGGATGCGGATGCCGCGCGGCGTCGCCCAAATCGTAGCGGTTCCGGATATGCACATGCGCAAGCGGCTGATGTTCGACTATGCGGATGCATTTGTAGCGCTGCCGGGCGGAATCGGCACCATCGAGGAACTGGCCGAAGTGATGACCTGGCGCAAGCTCGACCGGCACGACAAGCCGATCCTGGTCGCCGACTTCTTCGGTTTCTGGTCGCCCTGGCTCGACCTGCTCGATCATCTCGAGGAGGCGGGGTTTCTCAGCGGCCACGTGTCGACGGCATGTCTTGTTGCCGACGTGCCGGCGGCAATCCTGCCGATGCTGCAGCGCGGCGCCTGCTTCACGCAAACGCAGCAAGGCGCGAGTACCGTCGGGCGCACCGCTCAATCTCTGGCACCCGTGGCGACACCATGACCGGAGCTGTCGATATGAAGGACCGCTTCGAAGCCATAGCGAACCCAAGCTGCCGGTTCGATATCTGGGACAATGAGAGCGGCGAGCCCGTGGTCCATCGCGGCCGATTGCTCTCCTTTGCCACGACCAAGACGGCGGAGCGGATCGCCGGCTTCCTCAACGAGACAGCCGCGGCCGGTGAGGCCGAGCCGGCCCGAGAAGGGCCGGGCAAGGCTTAGACTAGTCCGCGCTTTGCCATCATTGCTTCCGGTGAAGGCATCTTGCCGCGGAAGGCGGTGTAGAGTTCTTCGGGGTCCTTCGAGCCGCCGGCGGCGTAGATGTTCTTGCGCAGCCGCTCGGCCAGCGCCGGGTTGAACGGATCGCCTGCTTCCTCGAAGGCGGCGAAGGCGTCGGCGTCGAGCACTTCCGACCACATGTAGGAATAATAGCCGGCCGAATAGCCATCGCCGGCAAAGATATGGCCGAAATGCGGAGTGCGGTGACGCATCGCGATGGTGTCCGGCATATTGAGCCTTTCGAGCGTTTCGGCTTCGAAACGAAGCGGCTCTTGCGGCGCCTCCGGGCGCGCATGGTAAGCCATGTCGACCAAGGCCGAGGCGGTGAACTCGACCGTGGCGAAGCCGGCGCCGAAGGTGCGCGCCGCCAGCATCTTGTCGACCAGCGCCTTTGGCATCGGCTTGCCGGTCCTGACATGCAGCGCATGTTTTTCCAGCACGGTCGGCACCGTCAGCCAGTGTTCGTAGAGCTGCGAAGGCAGCTCGACGAAATCGCGGCTGACCGAGGTGCCAGCGACCGACGGCCAGGTGACGTCGGTCAGCATGCCGTGCAGGGCATGACCGAATTCGTGGAACAGCGTCTTGGCTTCATCGACCGACAGCAAGGCGGCCTCGCCGGCCGGCGGCTTGGCGAAATTCATGATATTGTAGATGACCGGCTTCGAGCCAGGACCAAGCTTATAGCCGGATTTGAGTGCACTCATCCAGGCGCCGGAGCGTTTCGAGGGTCGCGCGAAATAATCGGCGAGGAAAAGGCCGCGCTCGCTGCCGTCGGCATTCTTCACGACGAAAACACGTGCGTCCGGATGCCAGGTGGCAATGCCCTTCTTTTCCTCGAAAGAAATGCCGAACAATCGTGTCGCCACGTCGAAACAGGCGTCGATGATGCGGTCGAGCTGCAGATACGGCTTCAGTTCGGCCTCGTCGAAAGCGAATTTCTCGGCGCGCAGCTTCTCCTGATAGAAGCGCCAGTCCCAGGCGGCGAATTTTTCATTGCTGCCGGCCTCGGCCGCCAGCCGCTGCAATTCGGCCTGGTCGGCGGCGGCCTTCTCCAATGCCTTTTTCCAAACCGGGTCGAGCAGCGTATGCACCGCCTCCGGCGTCTTGGCCATTGTGTCGTCGAGCTTCAACGCGGCATATGATTCGTAGCCGAGCAGCTTCGCCTTTTCGGCGCGCAGGCGCAGCATGTCGCGCACTACGTCCGTGTTGTCGGTGGCGCCGCCATTCTGGCCACGCATGATGAAGGCGCGGAACGCTGTTTCGCGCAGGTCGCGGCGTTCGGAGAAGGTCGAGAATGGCTCGTAGATCGAGCGCGACAGAGTGACGGCATAGCGGCCTTTCTGGCCGCGCATCTCGGCGGCTTCGGCCATCGAGCTTTTCAGGAATTCCGGCAGGCCGGCAAGGTCGGCCTCGTCGAGGAACAGCGCCCAGTCGCGCTCATCGGCAAGCAGGTTCTGGCCGAAATTGGTGCCGAGTGACGACAATTCCTCGTTGATCGACGCCAGCCGCTTCTTGCCTTCCGCATCGAGCCTGGCACCGGAGCGGACGAAGTTTTTCCAGGTCTTTTCCAGTACGCGCAGCGTTTCGCCATCGAGTTTCAGAGTCTCGCGGCGCTGGTAGAGATCGTCGATGCGGGCAAAGAGGCGCTCGTTCATCGAGATCGCTGAGAAATGCCGCGACATTTTTGGCGAGACGTCGCGCTCCAGTGCCTGGATCGCCTCGTTGGTGTGAGCGCCGGCGCGGCACCAGAAGATCGATGAGACATGGTCGAGAGCCTCGCCGGCGAGTTCGAGCGCGGCAAGTGTATTGTCGATGGTCGGCGTCCCGGTGTTGCCGGCAATCGCCTCGATCTCGGCCTCATGGGCCTTCAGGGCAGCATCGAAGACCGGAGAAAAATCGCCGTCGCCGATGCGCGTGAAATCAGGCAGGCCGAGCGGCCCTTGCCATTCAGTCAGCGGATGGGCGGCGAGGTCGACGGGCGGCATGGGCAAACTTTCGCTGAGTGGCGGGAGGAGGCGGATCGTCACCGATGTAAGGCGCCGGCTGGTTGCGCGCAACAGCACGCCCCGTTCATGATTTCCTCAGTAGCCCTCGCAGTTTTCGGCGATCGCGGCTTGCGAGCTAGCGGTGATCTGGTCGTTGGCGACCGCAAAGGTCTCCTGCATCAGCATGTCGTTGCTGGGAAAATCATAGCAGGCGATCACAGTGGTGACGCCGCCCTCGGATTTCTCAATCCGGTGGCGGATTTCGGCCCCGGCGACGGCACCTTGCCACTCGGCGATCGAGGCGATGAATTCCTGCTTGCTTTGCACGACGCCGAGGTCGTCGAGCTTGATGCGGACGTTGTCGGCAAGCAGGTCCGACAATTCGGTGCGGTCGGCGACCAGCAGTGCCGAATACCAGCGGTCGATGATCGCGCTATCGTCGGCGCTGGCGACATTTGCCGAGCACAGCAGTGCTGCCGCCGCGAACGCGAACCGAGCTCGCACCATGCCTCGTCTCCTACTCCGTCTCCGGCCGCTCGAAATCGCCGGTGTCCTTGTTCATCACCCAAAGCTCGCCGGTCGAAATATCGAACCAGGCGCCATGCAGCGACAGCCGCCCTTTGCCTTCGAGGATCGAAACACAAGGGAAGGTGCGCAGATTGGCTATGGAATAGCGGATCGAGATGCGCTCCAGCGCGGTCTGGCGCTCGGTCGCGGTCATGAAGGTGCTGGACGATACGGTCTCGGCCGCCGGCGCGATCAGGCTCATCCATTTGCCGATGAAATCGCCCGGCGACAACGGTGCGGCCGTGGTGTCGAGTGCCGCGCGGATGCCGCCGCAGCGGCCGTGGCCCATCACCACGATGTTCTTGACCTTGAGGCTCTGCACGGCAAATTCGAGCGCCGCCGATGTCGAGTGGAACTGATCGTCGGGCGCATAGGGCGGCACCAGATTGCCGACATTGCGCAGCACGAACAGTTCGCCGGGCCCGGCATCGAAGATCGCTTCGGGCGCAGCGCGGGAATCGCAGCAGGCGACGATCATAGTTTCCGGTGCCTGGCCTTCCCGGGCCAGTGCGCGATAACGCCCGCTTTCGGTGAGATAGCGGCCACTCATGAAATTGCGGTAGCCGGTGAGAAGATGCTCGGGAAGGTGGGGCATGGGCAGCGGCGGGAGCCTTTCCGGGTTAAAGGCACGGTTCAATCCCGAAAGGCTCTAGCGCATCGGCCCGAAAATCGGAACCGATTTTCGGAGGCGCGGAGACGCAGGTTCAAAGCATTGCAGCGTACTTTGTAGGCAGGCTCTCTCCAGAGTGCCTATTGCGCCGTCCACCCGCCATCCATCGGCAAGGTTGTGCCGGTGATCTGCTTGGCCGCATCCGAGCACAGGAACAGCGCCAGTGCCGCAAGCTCCTCGACGGTGACGAATTCTTTGGTCGGCTGGGCCGCGAGCAGCACGTCGTGCTTGACCTGTTCCTCGGTCATGCCGCGTGCCTTCATGGTGTCGGGGATCTGCTTTTCGACCAGCGGCGTCCAGACATAACCAGGTGCGATCGCATTGACGGTGATGCCGGCTTGCGCTGTCTCCAACGCCACTGTCTTTGTCAGGCCAGATATGCCGTGCTTGGCCGCCACATAGGCGGACTTGAAGGGCGAGGCGACCAGCGCATGTGCCGACGCGGTGTTGATGATGCGGCCCCATTTGCGCGCCTTCATGCCGGCCAGCGCCGCCTTGATGGCATAGAAGGCCGCAAGCAAATTGATGCGGATGATGGCTTCCCATTTTTCGTCGGGAAATTCCTCGATCGGCGCGACATGCTGGATGCCGGCATTGTTGACCAGGATGTCGAGGCTGCCGAAGGCTTCCTCGGCCTCGCGGACCATGGCAGTCACCGCCGCGCCGTCCATCATGTTGGCGCTGGAGTAGCGGCACTGGACGCCGAAATCGGCTTCGATGCCGGCGCGCTCCTGTTCGATGGCGGCCGCATCGCCGAGACCGTTGATGGTGATGTTGGCGCCTTCGGCGGCAAGGGCGCGGGCAATCGCCAGACCGATGCCGCTGGTCGAGCCGGTGACGAGGGCGTTCTTGGAAGACAGGAAACCCATGATGATCTCGCGAAAGGTAGGAGGGAACGGCGATGCTGGTGTGCGTCGCAGCATGACCATGCCATCGCCGTGTGTCGGCGCGATTACAGCGCTGTGGCAGTCCAACGGCCTTCAGCTGCTGGCGGCAGGCTGACACGGCGTTGTCATGGTGCCGTGCAAGATAACCGGTGCGCACTCGCGCGGTCATTCCTGCAGTACATGGGGGAGCAGCTTGGAAAATCGCCGATGTCGTGAAGCGCGCCTATGCCATGCCGCTCACCAACCCGTCCTTCCCGCCCGGGCCCTACCGTTTCTTCGACCGCGAATACGTCATCATCACCTATCGTACGACGCGCGAAGCCCTCGAGGCCGTCGTGCCGGCGCCGCTGGAAATCGACGAGCCGCTGGTCAAATACGAGTTCATCCGCATGCCGGATTCTACCGGCTTCGGCGATTATACCGAGACCGGGCAGGTCATCCCGGTCCGCTTCCAGGGCCAGCATGGCACCTATGTCCACTCGATGTTTCTTGACGACGATGCACCGATTGCCGGCGGACGCGAGCTCTGGGGCTTTCCCAAGAAGCTTGCCAGCCCGAAGATCGTGCATGAGGGCGAGGTGGTTGTCGGCACCTTGCATTACGGCAGCGTTCTGTGCGCCACCGGCACGATGGGCTACAAGCACAGGCCGGCCGATCACGGCCAGATTCTCGCCTCGCTCGCGGCGCCCAATTTCCTGATCAAGATCATCCCGCATGTCGACGGCACGCCGCGCATTTGCGAGTTGGTGCGCTATCACCTCACCGACGTGACGTTGAAGGAGGCCTGGACAGCGCCGGCGGCGCTCGATCTCAGGCCCCATGTCATGGCCGACGTGGCGCGGTTGCCAGTGCTCGAGATCGTCTCGGCGGTTCACTTCATCGCCGACCTGACGCTCGGCCTTGGCGAGGTGGTTTACGACTATCTCGCCGGACGCGAGCGGTCAGTCAGTCCAAATCTGGAGGCATTCAGCCGTGCTTGAACGCAACACCAAGAGGGCCGTCGCCACCATCGAGGAAATCTCGGCGCAGTACGACCGCGTCGCGCTGGTGTTCCAGGGCGGCGGTGCGCTGGGCGCCTACCAGGCCGGGGTGTACCAGGCGTTGGCCGATGCCGGCTGCGAACCGACCTGGTTCTCCGGCGTCTCGATCGGCGCGATTAATGCAGCGATCATAGCCGGCAACGAGCCGAGCCGCCGGCTGCAGCGGCTCGAGCAGTTCTGGCAGACCATTTCCGGCCGCAAGATCTGGGCCTATACGCCCGAGGGCGACGTCTACCGGGACATCCGCAACCGCACCAGCTCGTGGATGACGATGACGATGGGCCAGCCCGGCTTTTTCAAGCCGCGCCATCCCAATCCGTGGTTCGAGCAGCCAGGCGCCGAGGGCGCTACCAGCTTCTACGACACCGCCGAGCTTAAAGAGACGCTGGAGAGCCTGATCGATTTCGACGTGCTCAATGACGGCAAGAAGCGGCTCAGCGTCGGCGCGGTCATGTCAGGACCGGCAATTTCGTCTATTTCGACACCGAGAAGGTGCGCATCGGGCCGGAGCACATCATGGCAAGCGGCGCGCTGCCGCCGGCCTTCCCGTCGATCCGCATCGAAGGTGAGCATTATTGGGACGGCGGCATCGTCTCCAACACGCCGCTGCAATATTTACTCGACCAGGAAGAGGACCGCAGTTCGCTGGTGTTTCAGGTCGATTTGTTCAGCGCCCGCGGCGCCTTGCCGCGCGGCATGGCCGATGTTTTGTCACGGCACAAGGACATCATGTATTCAAGCCGCACACGCCAGAATACCGACAACTTCCAGCGCATCCATGCGCTGAAGATGAAGCTGCTCGATGCGCTGAAGCGCGTCCCCGTCGAGTTACTGAAAGAAGGGGAGCAGGAATTGATCGCGGACTATTCGGATGCCGGCGTGGTCAACATCGTCCACCTGATCTACCAGCATAAAGGCTATGAGGGGCACGCCAAGGATTACGAATTCTCGGGCACCTCGATGCGCGAGCATTGGGAGATGGGGCTGGAAGACACGCAGCGGACGCTGCGCCATCGCCAATGGCTGACACTGCCGACCAATGTCGAGGGCGTCGCCATCCACGACCTGCACCGCGAAGATCCGACTTAAAGCGCGCCGCGCGCTTGACCGGCCTCAGAACCGCAGTTTGGCGCCGGCGCGCAGCAAAAGCCAGTAGAACAGGCCGGTCGCGCCGACCGCGAGCAGCATCGCCAGGATGAAGCCGCTGGGGCTGTCGGTGAATGGCAGCCCGCCGGTGTTCATGCCGAATATGCCGACGATCAGGGTGCCCGGCAAAAGCAGTGCGCTCATCACTGCCAGCGCCTTGAGGCTGCGGTTCGATTCGTCGGCAAGCTCGGCCGCAAGCTCCTCCTGCAGCAGCCTTGCCCGGTCGTTGATCATGACGACCTCGCGGTCGAGCCGTTCCAGGCGGGCAGCAAGCCGGCGCAGAACTTCATGTGCGCCGGCGGAAAGGTTCCAGGCGGAACGGTCTTCATCCTGGAAAAGTGCTGCCAGGGCCGAGATCGGCCGATGCAAGGATACGGCAAGGCGGCGCACATCCTTCAGCTGTCGTCTTTCGTCGGCAAGCCGCTCGGTCACGAGATGGTCCTCGACCGCATCGAGCCGCTTCGTCGCCGCGGCGAGCCGCAGGCTGGTGGTCTTGCAAAAAGCCATGACCAGCGTTTCGAACAGCTCGAATGCTGTGGCGGGCCGCAGCCCCGCGGCAAGGGCGGTGTGCACTTCCTCCACCGCCGCCAGCGGATGGCGGCGGCCGGTGACCAGCAGCCGCTCCGAGACCGCAAAATGCAATCTGCCGATGGTCGTCGACTGATGGGCGATCTCGCCATGCAGGTCGGCGGAAATGCCGTGGACGACCCCATTCTCATACGCCAGCACCAGGCTGTCCTCATGTCCTTCGAGGATTGCATGAGCCGACGCCGGCAGCGCGCAGGCATGGCTGACCCAGGAATGGGCGCGCCGGTCGACAAGGTCGACATGCAGCCAGACCCAGCCGTCCAGTGAGGCCAGCGCGGCCTCTATGTCCCGGGGCGCCAGCGATTCGGGAGCTTTGCCGGGAGCGGCATGATAGGCCCAGACCAGCCCGGGGGCATGATGCTGGTCGTCCGCGGCAAGCAATGTCAGATGCGATGCGTCATTCATGGCCGCCGCCGAGACAATGCACGTTCAGGATCCGGGCGGCGCCGGAGCCGGCGCCGCGACATTCTGGCCAAGTCCTATCCCCGCTCAGAATATCTGGCGGAAGATGACGAACAGCACGAAGGCAAGACAGATGGAGACCGGAAGGGTCAGTATCCAGGCCATCAGCATGTTGCGCACTGTCGACCATTGCAGGCCCGAGCCGTTCGCCGCCATGGTGCCGGCAACGCCCGACGACAGCACATGGGTGGTCGAGACCGGCAGGCCGAGATAGTCGGCCGATGCGATGGTCGCCATTGCAACAAGCTCTGCGGACGCACCCTGGCCGTAGGTCAGATGGCTTTTGCCGATCTTCTCGCCGACGGTGACGACGATGCGCTTCCAGCCGACCATGGTGCCGAGGCCGAGCGCCAGCGCGATGGCGACCTTGACCCAGAGCGGGATGAACTTCGTCGCGTTGTCGACCGCCTTGTGATAGGTCGTCACCGCCTTCAGGTCGTCGGCCTCCATCGGCAGCAGCTTCTTCTTGTCGATCAGTTTCAGCGCTTCACCGATAAGATAGATGTTGTTGCGGGCGTTGCTGACCAGCGTTGTCGGCAGCTTTTCCACGGACGGATAGGGCGACAACATTGCGCTAGTGTCGTGGATGAAGCTCTGCAGGGCAGGCGTGGTCTCGTCCTTCCAGGTCTTGGTGCGAACGGCGTCACCGACCACGGTTGCCGCGTCGGTCACGGCGACGCCGGGCTTGACGTATTTGCCGAGTACCGTTTCGACCTGCGTCGCTGCGGACTTGTAAGCTTCGAGATAGTTCACGTCCGGTGTGCGGTTGAGCGCGAAGGCGGTCGGCACCACGCCGATCAGGATGAGCATGATGAGGCCCATGCCCTTTTGCCCGTCATTGGAGCCGTGGGCAAAGCTGACGCCGGTGCAGGTGAAGATGAGCAGCGCCCGGATCCACAGCGGCGGCGGAGCGCTCGACTTCGGCGCCTCGTAAAGCTCGCGGTTCCTGACCAGCAGCTTCATCACCAGAAGCAGCAGCCCAGCCAGGCAAAACCCGACCAGCGGCGAGATCAGAAGCGACAGGCCGACATTGCTTGCCTGCGACCAGTCGATGCCGCTGGTGATGGAACCGGCCGGCGCCGTGAACTGGTTGGCGAGGCCGACGCCGATGATCGAACCGATCAGCGTGTGCGAGCTCGAGGCAGGCAGGCCGAGATACCAGGTTCCGAGGTTCCACATGATCGCTGCGACCAGCAGCGCAAAGACCATGGCCAGCCCGGAGCTCGATCCGACCTGAAGGATCAGTTCGACCGGTAACAGCGAAATGATGCCGAAGGCGACCGCCCCGCTGGCGGTGAGCACGCCGAGGAAGTTGAAAAAGCCGGACCACATCACTGCAAGCTCGGCCGGCATGGAATGGGTGTAGATCACCGTTGCCACCGCATTGGCGGTGTCGTGAAAACCGTTGACGAATTCGAAGCCGAGCGCGATCAGCAGCGCCAGGCCAAGCAGGATCCACGGCACCGCGACGGTGCTGGTCAGGTCCTGGCTGAGCGCGTAGCCGACATAGGCAAGGCCGCCCAGGATGATGACGGCGAAGGCCGGCAGAAACCATTTGCCGGTGCTGTTCGGCCGGTCGAGCGGATGCTCCGGCCTTGGAATTCCTGCTTCGCTGGAAACAATATCGACCATACCCCACTCCTCTTGCATTGCAGCAAAGAATGGGAGGACGCTAGGTCGGCACAATGAAGCCTGTGTGACAGCAGGGCACTTTGAGATTGGAGTAGATAGTGCTGGACGGGGGGTCCGGATCTATTCCGCGATCTCAAGCAGGGTCGATATCAGCAGCCGGCGCTCGTCGGCGGAGAGAATGTCCGAACCGAACAGGTTCATGCTGCGAAGCCCTTCGATGGCGAGATAGCAGACCAGCAGCGCCTTGAGATTCGGCGTCTCCTGCTTCAGCCGCTCGAACACTTGCCGCCTGAACGATTTTATCGGCGTCAGGAAATCGGGATCCTCGGCAATCGCCGAAAATATCCAGGATGCCGACGGTTTCGACTCCTCGGCATGCTCGGCCGAAAGCCTGATATAGGCCGCAAGCGGGCTTTCGCCGCTGACGCCGTTGGTGCGGGCGGCCTCAAGCGCCTGTTGGAACGCGCTGAGGTAATCCTCCACCAGCGCCTGCATCAATTTCGCCTTGGTCGGGAAATTGTAGAGAAGACCACCCTTCGACACGCCGGCACGGCTGGCGACCGCATCCAGCGACAGACTGCCAGGACCCGTCTCTCGCGCCACGTCGGCGGCGGCGGCGAGGATCTTCTCGCGCGAATTTGTTCTGCGGGCCTTCATCAATCGTTCCCCATTCATTAGCTTAGGCGGAATTGACAAGACCGTCCAGACGGTACAGTAAGATTGCCGTCATTTGAAATTGGGACCACTCACAGGTATGTGTTCCGGTCGTCCGACCGTTATGCTGGGCCATGGCCGAGGGGACTGTTCGTGATCAAGCGCTTCATCATCGCCTTCATTCTGCTCGTGCTGGTGTGCGGCGGCATCGTCGGTTTCAACCTGTTTCACGACATGGCGACCAAACAGTTCTTCGCCACCATGAAGCCGCCTGCCGCGACCGTGTCGACGGTCATCGTCAAACCGATGTCCTGGACACCAGGCATCGAAGCTATCGGCACTGTCAGTGCCGTACGCGGCGTCGACCTGACGGTCGAAACCGCCGGCATCGTCAAGGACATCCTGTTTCATGCCAATCAGAAGGTCGCCGCCAACGCCGTCCTGCTGCAGCTCGACGATAAAGTCGAGCGAGCCGATCTCGTGGCGTCAAGGGCGCAAGCCACATCCGACCAGACGACACTGATGCGCGCTCTTGAGCTGCAGAAGCGCGGGGTCGGCACCGACGCTACGCTCGACACCGCGCAGGCAGCGGCATCGGTGTCCGCCGCGCAGGTAAACAAGCTGCAAGCGGTGCTCGACCAAAAGCAGTTGACGGCCCCCTTCAAGGGTACCGTCGGTATTCCGAAAATCGACCTTGGCCAGTATCTCACACCCGGCACCGCTGTGGTGACCTTGCAGGACTTGGATACGATGCGTGTCGATTTCACCGTGCCGGAGCAGCAGCTTCCGCAGCTGAAGATCGGACAGACGGTGCGGCTGGGCGTCGGCGGCGGCGACATGCCGTTCGCCGGTAGCATCCGCGGTATCGATCCGAAGATCGACCCGACCAGCCGGCTGGTGACGGTGAGGGCGGAGGTCGGCAATCCCGAAGGCAAGCTGACGCCGGGCCAGTTCGTCCAGGTGCGCGTCGAACTGCCCGAGGAGAACAACGTGCTGGCGCTGCCGCAGACGGCACTGACTTCCAGCCTGTACGGCGACTTCGTCTTCGTGGTGCGCCCGGCCAAATCCGCCGAAGCCAACGGGGCGGCTCCCGAGGCGAACCCGGAAGAAAAGCCGGCTGCAGGTGCTGCCAAGCCCGCAGCCGAAGCACCCGCCGCAAAACCCGAAGAAAAGCCGGCCGCTACCCCAGCCAAACCGGCAGCGGAAGCCAAACCGGCAGCGGAAGAACCGAAGCCGCAGCTCGTGCTCGCCCAGGTGTTCGTCAAGCCAGGCCGCCACAACGCCGGCCTGGTCGAGATCCTGGAAGGCATCCAGCCCGGCGACGAAGTCGTTACCGCCGGCCAGAACCGGCTCTCCAACGGCATGTCCGTTGCCGTCGACAACACGATCGATCCGAGCAAGCCGGGGAACCAGCAGGCAGCCCAGCAATGAGCTTTTCCGACCTCTTCATCCGCCGCCCGGTTCTTTCGACCGTGCTTGCCTGCATGATCCTGCTTCTGGGTTTTCAGGGCATCTTCAACCTTTCGATCCGGCAGTATCCAGAGGTTGAAGAAACGGCCATCACGATCACCACGGCCTATCCCGGCGCCAGCGCCGACCTGATCCAGGGGTTCATTTCCGCGCCGATCGCGCGTGCTGTCGCTTCGACCGAAAACATCGATTATGTCACGTCGTCGAGCCGGCCGTCATCCAGCACCGTGACAGTGCAGATGAAGCTCGGCTCCGACCCCGACGTCGCGCTGAACGAAGTCTTGTCGAAGGTTCAGAGCGTTCGCGGCGATCTGCCGGACGAAACCAAAGACCCGGTGATCGTCAAGGGCACCGGCCAGCAGTTCGCGATGATGTACATCTCGATGCAGAACCCGAACATGACGCCGGAACAGCTCACCGAATATATCGAGCGCGTCGTGCGGCCGCGTATCTCGACGGTCGAAGGTGTTGCCGACGTGCAGATTTTCGGCGCCGCCGAATATTCGATGCGTGTCTGGATCGACCCGATCAAACTGGCGGCGCGCGGCGTGACGGCGGCGGAAGTGCTGACGGCCATCAACGAATCGAATTTCCTCTCCGCGCCCGGCGATACCGAAAACGAATATGTGGCTTCCTCGATCACGGTTCGCTCGACCCTGCAGACGCCGGAGGCTTTCGCTGCCCTTCCGCTCCGCTCGAAAGACGGCAATGTGGTGAGACTGCGTGACGTGGCCCGCGTCGAGCTCGCCGCGGTGAACACCGACACCAGGGTCACCTTCAACGGCAAGCCCGGCATCTTTCTCGCCATCTTTCCGACGCCGGCCGCCAATCCGCTGACCACCGCGGCGGCGATCCACAAGATTGTGCCGACCATCCAGGAGACGCTGCCGCTCGGCATGACGATCGAGATTGTCTATGATTCGACCGAGCAGATCAGCGCGTCGATCGAGGAGGTGTTCAAGACCATCGGCGAGGCGGTCGCCATCGTCATCGTCGTTATCCTGCTCTTCCTCGGCTCGTTCCGCTCGGTGCTGATGCCGATCGTGACCATTCCGCTGTCGCTGATCGGCGTCTGTTTCCTGCTGTTTTCTTTGGGTTATTCGATCAACCTCTTATCGTTGCTGGCCATGGTGCTGGCGATCGGGCTGGTTGTTGACGATGCCATCGTGGTGGTGGAAAACATCCACCGCCACATGGAGGAAGACGGCTTGTCGCCGATGCAGGCGGCCTTCAACGGCATGCGGGAGATCTCGTCCGCCGTCGTTGCCATGACGATAACGCTGGCCGCGGTGTTCGCGCCGCTGGCCTTCACCGGCGGCCTGACAGGCGCACTGTTTCGCGAATTCGCGGTGACGCTTGCCGGCTCGGTGGTCCTTTCGGGTGTCGTCGCCCTCACCATCACACCGATGATGTCGGCACGTATCCTGAGGTCCGGCTCGCACAGCCGCTTCCAGCGCATTGTCGACAATACGTTCGGGCGCGTCGAACACGTCTATGAGCGGCTGGTCACCGGCTCGCTGAAATATCGCCCGGTGACGCTGATGATCGTCCTCGCGCTGGTCGCCACCACCGGCTTCATGTTCACCAAGACCTCGAGCGAACTGGCGCCGGAAGAAGACCAGGGCTTCTTGCTGTCTATTGTCAACGCGCCACGCTATGCGACGTCGGACTACACCGAGACTTATGTGAACCAGATTCTCGGGCTGGTGAATGATATCCCCGAAACCAGGGCGCGGTTCTCCGCCGTCGCGTTCCAAGGCCCGACGAACAGCGCTTTCGTCGGCTTCGCGTTCAAGGACTGGGCCGAGCGCGCGCGCAGCTCGAAGGAACTTCAGGAAGACATCACTGCCCGCCTTGCCAAGGTGGCAGGCGTCGAGGCTTTCGTCTTCGCGCCGCCGACGCTGCCCGGCTCCGGCGGCGGCCTGCCAATCACAATGGTGGTGCGCTCGACCGGCGAGGCCTCCCAGGTGTACGAGGCGGCCGAGAACATCAAGAACAAGGCGCAGGCCTCCGGTCGCTTCCTCGCCGTGCAGAATTCGATGTCCTACGACGCGCCGGAAGTGACGGTGACGATCGACCGCGATCGCGCCGCGGCACTCAACCTGCCGATCGCCGATATCGGCCGGACGCTGACCCTGTTGGTCGGTGGCGCCGAGGTGGCGCAATTCGACCGCGAATCCAACAGTTACGACATCATCCCGCAGGTACCGCAGCAATTCCGCGACAATCCCGAAAAGCTGGGGGAGTATTTCGTGCGCAGCGTGTCGGGCGAGATGGTGCCGCTCTCGGCGGTGGTGAAGATCTCGACCAACGCGTCGCCGGCGGCAATCGAGCAGTTCAACCAGTTGAATTCCGCCACGATTTCCGCTCTGCCATTGCCCACCGTCACCACCGGTGACGGGCTGAAGACCATCGAGGATATCGCCAGGGAAAGTCTGCCCGACACGTTCTTCATCGACTATACCGGCCAGTCGAGGCAGGAGAAGCAACAGGGCTACACGATCATCATCGCCTTCACGGCGGCTGTGCTCGTCATCTACCTGGTGCTGGCGGCACAGTTCGAAAGCTTCCGCGATCCGCTGATCATCATGATGTCGGTGCCGCTGTCGATCTTCGGCGCCATATTGCCGCTCAACATGTTTCCGAATCTCAACATGATTTTCATGATCAGCGGCTTGCAGTTCAGCATTCCACCCGCGACGCTCAACATCTACACCCAGGTCGGGTTGATCACGCTGATCGGCCTGATCACCAAGCACGGCATCCTTCTGGTCGAGTTCGCCAACCAGCAGCGTGAAATGCACGGCATGCGGCGGCGCGATGCGATCATCGCCTCGGCCAGGGTGCGGCTGCGGCCGATCCTGATGACGACGGCGGCGATGGCGCTCGGCGTGGTGCCGCTGATCATCTCCAGCGGCGCTGGTGCCGCGGCACGCTATTCGATGGGCCTGGTGATCTTCACCGGCATCCTGGTCGGAACCATGTTCACGCTGTTCGTGGTGCCGATGTTCTACACCTTTATCGCCAGCAAGGACCTGCCGCATCACGCCGAAAAGCCGGATCCGAAGCTGATGCCGGTAATGCCGGATTAGGTCCTACTGATAAAGGAGGCCGGATTTCCGGCCTTCTTGGGAGCGACGAGAAGCATCGCTCACTTGACGATGACGATGCTGGTGTTGGCCGGGCCGAAGACCTCGACGAGCTGATAGAAATCGGCGGCGTTGTCCGGATGCAGACGCACGCAGCCATGCGAGGCCGGCTGGCCGAGGCGCTTGATGGCGCTTGTCGCATGTACGGCGTAGCCGCCGCTGAAGAACACCGAATGCGGCATCGGGGCGTTGTCGTATTTCTTCGAATACCACATTTCATGCATGCGGGTCGGCTTGAACGAACCGGTCGGCGTGACGTGCGTCCTGTCGCCGGTCGAGACTTTCCAGGCGAATGTCGGCCGGCCGTCGACCAGGATTTCCATGGTCTGCTGCGATAGCGACACACGCGCGACGATCTTGTTGGCGGCGGCGTGGGCTGCGCTGTTGCCGGCACTGACAAGCAAGGCAGCACCGGTGATGACGGCGGCGGCGATGTTGATGAGCTTGGCGGAAATGGCGGTGTACATGATGTCTCCCCTATTCTGCCGGTCGGGGCCGGCTCAATTCGATGACCGGCTTATCGGGGCGTCATGTTTCGAGCCGATTTCGCTAGATGCTCGTTTGTGTTTCGATTCTGTTTCCCCTGGTTAACAGAAAACGCCGTGCAAAGCGGCTTACAGCTGTTGGACGTCGTCATGACAGCGGCGGCGTGTTTGCCTAAGCGGATCAGCCAAACCGCGGCACGAATACGCGATTGTTTTCGTTTGAGAGGAATTCCACCTGACTCCGAAACCGAGCTGCAACAAAGCGCGGCCTCGGCGGCATGATCCGGATACAGCGAACGGGCAAAGTTGACGTAACGAAAACAGCGGGCAACGAACGATCGGAAGCCAACACTGTTTTCGCTACGGTCTGGATTGTCTGGACAGTTTCCAGCCTGCGCGTCGACCGGCTCAAGCCCCTCTGGCGGGGGCGGCTTAGAGCCGTTGAGGATGCGCGGCGCCTCCGGCAACTTGCAGCCGAGAGGACCGAAGGCCCGCGCCGCAACGGGGGGCTCCGCTGGCGGCGCGGGCGCTTCGGGGGTTCCCCTGAAGTGCCCGTAAATCCCAATTTTGAGGAAAGAACAGGATGAAAACGAAATTCGCCGCTTCCGTGCTTTCTGCCCTGCTCTACGTGCAGGGCCTGCTCGGCATTGCCGGCCTCGCAACCGTGCTGCTGAAGGAACGTGCGCATGCCGGCGAGGTCAGCACGAACAGTGACATGCCGTCAGGCCCGTCGCTTCTCGTGGTGCGCTGAGGAAAGAGCATCGGACCCAAAAGCGGGAACCGGTTTTAGGAAAATCCGATACTCAAAAAAGGGGTGGCTGTCCTGCATTCAATCGGCGAATTGCGTTGGCGGATCGAACCGGTAACCCGCACCCCGTATGGTGGTGATGGTTTCGGTGTCGAGCTTGCGGCGCAGCCGCACGATGCGCGAATCGATCGACCGGTCGAAGGCTTCGGCATTTTCGGCGGGCGCGGCGGCGATGATGTCGTCACGCGTCAGCACCTTGCGCGGGCTGGCCAGGAACAGCCTGAGCAGCGCCACCTGCCCGGCGGACAGCTGTTCTTCCGTGCCCGAGCGGTGCATGACGATGGCCGACCGGAGATCGACGGTCGCGTTCTCCAGCACGATCAATTCCCCGGCGCTCCTGCCGCGCCGAGCCAGCAGGCCGCCAACGCGGGCGGCAAGCTCCCTGACATTGAGCGGGCTTTCGACGACGTCGGCGGCGCCGAGCTCGAGCGCCAGCACCTTGTCGACCAGATCGGCCGGGCGGCAGATCAGGATGAAATCCGGTCCACCTTCGCCGCCATGTCGCCTGAGCAGGTCGCGCCCCTCCGCCTGGCTGACGCTGTCGCCGACAACCACGACATCGATACCCTTTTCAGAAAGCAGCGATTCGGCTTCCCACGGCTGTCGCGCGGCGCGGACGTCATGACCGCGTCGCTTGAGATGATCGGCGAGATCGGTCGCAATTACTTCAGCGACGGAAACAAGCGCGATGACGGATCGTGCAGCCATGTTTTTCTACCCCGCATACGGCAACCCAAGAAGAGTGCTGGACATCATGTTTATACCCAATCTACTTTCCGCTGAAAGCGGGAGCGAACGCATCGTGCGGGCACGAATTGTCATTGTCGAGGACGAGCCCGACCTGAGGGACGCGGTCGCCGAGTATCTCGGCGCCAGCGGCTATGATGTGGCCACGGCCGAAAGTGCGGCGGCGGCGCGCGACCTGTTGGAAGCCCAGTCCTTCCATCTGGCCATTCTCGACATCGCCATGCCGGGCGAGGACGGCCTGTCGCTCGGCCGCTGGATGCGGTCGAAAATGCCGATCGGCATCATCTATGCGACGGCCGCCGGTACCGCGCTCGACCGCATCGTCGGACTGGAGCTCGGCGCTGACGACTACATCGTCAAGCCTTACGAGTTGCGCGAAGTGCTGGCCAGGGTGCGCAGCGTGCTGCGCCGCGTTCCGGAGCCGACCGAACCGCAAAAAGCCAAGGCTGAAACATCCGGTGGCCGCCGGTCCGTGAGCTTCGGCGCCTTTCACGCCGACCTCGACGGCAGGCTCGTCACCGGCGCCAACGGTGCGGTCATCGACATGGCCAAGAGCGAGTTCGACGTGCTGGAGGTGTTCCTTACCCGCGCCAACCGGCTGTTGACGCGGGCGGCGATCTCCGAGGCGATCGGTTTCGTCGAGGACGCGGAATCGTCCCGCGCCGTCGACATCCGCATCATGCGGCTGAGAAAGAAGATCGAGGCGGATCCGGCCAATCCGAAATTCCTGCGCACGGTGCGCGGCGAAGGCTATATCTTCTCGCTGCCAGCCGGCGAAAATAACTGAGGCTTGGCGGCTTGAGCAAGCCACGGCCAGGAAATGACCATGACGGCTGAAACAGCACGCGCGGACTCGCAGGGCGCTAGGCAGGGCGCGGCGATGGCGGCCGTGCATGTGGTTCGCCGGCTGCGCGAAGCCGGCGACTGGCAGCGCGAGATGGAGGGTATCCTCCAAACGCTTTGCGAAGCCATGGATTGTCACCGCGGCATCCTGTTTCGCCTGCGCGAACTGCCCGGCCAGGGCTTCGCCCAGTCGGTCGCCGCTTATTGGATCGCCCCTCGGTTTGGCGGCGAGCTGGCGTCACCGACCGTCATCATGCAGTCGGTCGTCGATTCGGACCCATTGCTGGAACAGCTGGCGGAGGACGAGCGCCAAGGCAAGATATTCGCCGGGCACACACGCGATCTCGAAGGCTTTCTGCGGACCGATTTCGAAAAGCAGAACATCAAGTCGTTCCTGTCGGTGTCGGTCTTTTCGCACGGCAATTTGTGGGGCACGCTGGCGGTCAACGACTGCGTCAACGAACGCGAATGGACCGACCAGGAAGAGGCGGCGCTGCACATGGTGGCACTCGCCATTGGCGACGCCATCGAACGGTCGCCCTCCGACGCGCATGCCAGTGACGTCATTCGCCGCACCATGCTGCAGGCCTCGCTCGACGCCATCATCGTCATCGACGAGACCGGCTCGATCATCGAATTCAATCCGGCCGCCGAGAAGATGTTCGGCTATCGACGCAGCGATATCCTCGGCAAGGACCTGCTCGACACGGTCGTGCCGGAATATTACCGCAAAGGCTATGCGTCGGGCGCCGAATACATGTCGGGCCGCGGCGCGCCGATGGTCGGCCAGCGGCTCGAAACGGTCACCCAGAATGCCGCCGGCGAGGTTTTTCCGATCGAGCTGACGGCGACCGAGATGCGGGTCGCCGATCGCCATCTGATCTTCGGCTCCATCCGCGACCTGCGCGACAGATTGCGCGCTGAGGAGGAAATCAACCGTCAGCGCGAAAAACTGCACCAGAACGAGAAGATGGCGGCGATGGGCTCGCTGCTTGCGGGCGTTTCGCACGAGCTCAACAACCCGCTGGCCGTGGTCGTCGCCCAGTCGACGCTGCTGCATGAATTCGCCGCCGATCCGCAGACCAAAGTACGCGCCGAAAAGGTGCGCGCCGCTGCCGAGCGCTGCGGCCGTATCGTCAAAAGCTTCCTGTCGATGGTCCGCCTGCACCCGACGGCGCAGGCCGAGACCGACCTCAACCAGGTGATCCGCGCGGCACTCGAAGTGACCGCCTATGGCGCGCGATCAAGCGGCATCATCATCGACACCGATTTCGCCGGCGGCCCGCTGCTGGCCATGGCCGATGCCGACCACGTGACGCAGGTAGCCGCCAACTTCCTCATCAACAGCCAGCATGCCTTGGCCGGCATTGCCGGCGACCGGCGGATCAAGGTCCGGACGTTTCGCAACGACCGCGGCAATCCCGGATTCTCGGTCGAGGACAACGGGCCAGGCGTGCCGGAAGCGATACGCTCACGCATATTCGAATCCTATTTCACCACCAAGCCAGTCGGCGTCGGTACCGGTATCGGCCTGTCGATTTCCAAATCGATCATCGAGCGGCACAATGGCAATATCTGGTTCGAGGAGGTTTCGCCGAGAGGCGTGCGTTTTGTCGTGCAGTTGCCGGCGATCGCTGCCGGCGCGGTCGCCGCCGGCGACAGTCCGTCGCGGTCGAGCGGCTTGCGTCACGCGCTGATCATAGACGATGAGCCGGATGTCGCGGCGTCGCTGTCCGACATTCTGGAGTTGATGGGCATCAAGTCGCGGATCGTGCCGGCCTGGGTCTCGGCCGCCGCGACCCTGAGCGGCCACATGCCGCCGGACATCGTGTTTTCCGATTTGCGCATGCCCGGCACCAGCGGCATAGCTGCCTATCGCGAGCTGCTTGCCGAAATGCCGGATCTGGCGCGGCGTTTCGTGCTTGTCACCGGCGATCTGATCGGCGCAAAAGGCGAAATCGAGGCGCTGCCGGCGCCGCAGCGGCCGCCAATCCTCGAAAAGCCGTTCAGCACGCTGGATGTGCGCGGCGTGCTCTCGGCCATTGCCGAGCAGGTCGCTTTGGGCGGCTAGACTCCCAGAGAGACAAAAAGGAAAGAAAAAAGGCTCCCAGCCGACATTGCGGCGGGAGCCTGACTGGAGTGCTGGAGGGCGCTCGCGAAAAGATCAAAAAACGTTCGGCGTATCGGCCAGCGGGGCGGCGTTGGCGATCATGCGGACGGGCCGTGCCTTGCCCGACTGGGCAGCGATGGCGCGCAGGCAGTCCAGGCTCTCGGCGCCCCAGGCCTGACCCTTGCAGGCAAAATCGATGTCCGGGATCGGCAGGCGCGCCGTCTTGGTCGTGGTCGTCGCGCCGTCGATGAGGTTGACCGGCGGGTTCAGCGAGGCGAAGGCCGGACCGACGGTCGGCGTGAACGCCATGCCGGCAAACGCGGCAGCGGCAAGCAGCAGGAACATCGCCATCGGGTGATCGCTGGCGCGCTGGCGCAGCGCCAGCTTCGGGCGCCGGTCGTTGCGCTGCGGACCCTGCAGGCGATGGTCGTTGTCGGTGATCTGGGTTTTCGTAGGCATCGTCGTTTCCTTCGGTGTTCTTCTTTTCCCTGTTGAAACGAACTTAACCGCACCTTGTAACGGGCCAACGATGATGGATTAACGATTGTGTAACCGGCATGAAACCAGGCCCGCGGCCATTCCGGGGGCAAACCGACGATGCGTAGCTGGCCGCACCGGTGACATTCAGCGCTCGTTTTCCGCTATCCACGGCACCGGATCCACGTCGACTTTTCCGGTCCACGGAGGGCTGGGCGCTCAACAAGCGTAAGGGGATTAACGCCCGGAATTCCCGGGATTTTCCCGGCTTCGATCGTTCGAGCTCGGCTCTCAATTACCGATCGGTTTCGCGTCGGGAATTCGCCCTATTCTCGCAAGCTATTGCATTTCAACAGAAAATATGCTTGTATTGAACGGCCATTCAATAAATAAGAGCCTTTTATGAACCCGCATCTGCGTGACGTGGCAATCCCCAACGATTGGGATCGGCGGGGCCTGCCGGGCTGGAGCTATCATTCCGACGCCTTGCTCGAACTCGAGAAAGAGCACGTCTTCCGCAATCACTGGCAGATCGCCGGCCATGTCTGCGACCTGCCGAACGCCGGCGACTATCTGACGATGGATGTGGTCGGCGAGCGGGCGCTGATCGTGCGCGGCAAGGATGGCGTGGTGCGCGCCTTCAACAATATGTGCCGCCACCGCGGCAGTCGCGTCGTTGCCGATAGCCAAGGCACTTGCAAGAATGCGCTGGTCTGCCCCTTTCATGGCTGGGTCTACAATCTCGACGGCACGTTGCGCGGCGCTGCCCGCCCGCGGTCCTTCCCCGACCTCGACAAGACCGAATTCGGCCTGATGCCGCTCGAGCTCGAAATCTGGATGGGCTTCATCTTCATCCGCTTCCGCAAGGGTGGCCCGCAGCCATCCGTGGCCGAGCTGTTGAAGCCGATCGAAGCCGAGATTGCCCATTACGGCGTCGCCGAGATGGTGCCGTCCTGGGGCATCTGGACCCAAAAGACGCCGGTCAACTGGAAGTCGGTGCGCGACGTCGACAATGAAGGCTACCACGTCGCCATGGCGCATCCGGCGCTGCAGGATCTTTATGGCGCGACCTACTTCGACGAGCCGTTCGTCAACGGCGTGTCGCGCTCGTTCGCCACTTACAACCCGCATGCCGGACGGCGCTGGAGCGTCGCGCAATACATCAAGCTCGCACCCGAGGCGAAGCAACTGCCGGAGCACCTGCGCAAGGCCTGGATCTATTACGGCATCTTCCCGAACAACGCGCTGTCGATCATGCCGGAGTCGGTGCAGTTCTATCAGGAGTTCCCGCTGTCGACGGGTGAGACGCTGCTGCGCGGCGCCATCTACCGCTATCGCGACGAGAGCAGGGAGCAGGCGGCTGCCCGCTACCTATCCTACCGCATCGACCGCGACACGCTGGCCGAAGATGTACAGCTTTCGATATGGTCCAACGAATCCATGCTGTCAGAAGCCTTCGGAGGTTTTTACCTCTCCGATCTCGAATATGGCGTGCGCACCCACCACGACCATTTGCGCAAGCAAATTCCCGTGCTCGGATTGGAGACCGCGCCCGAGGAGAAGGATATGTGGGCGCTCAACGAGGCGCTCAGATCACGCTCCTGACGCATGCCACCTAAAACGTTAGCCCTGGTCCTCAAGCCCAGATGGCGACGGGAATGCCGAAACGATCGGCGAGCGGCGGATCCGGAAACGGCATTGCCTCGCCTCTGGCGATGCGGCCGGCAATCAGCATCATCGCCGCGGCATCGAGGAAATCGTCGGTGGCCGCGCCGCGCGGCGGCCTCTGGTCGAGAAAATGCTGGCCATAACCATGCCGGGCAAGCAGCGCCTTGCGTTCGGCCATGCCGGCCGGATTGATGTTGCCCTTGATCTTCTTCGGCAGACGCATCGCCCGGTCGCCGTTCAGTCTGCAGAAGGCAACTTCCGGATGCGATTCGAAGACGCGGCTGCGCAGTTCGGGCCGCGCGATCAGCAGCGAATCGATCTCACGGATCTTGGCAAAGATGCCGAAGGCCTGGATCGAGACACCGCGCGGCGGATCTGAGGTCGTCTTGGCCACGTCACTTGCCCTGCGATGTGCCGCGTACCAGGCTTCGACCGTGGTGAAGGCTTCGATCTCCGCATAGAGCGCGGCGCGGGAGGGGATGGCAAAGACACTGGATTGCCGGGCGCCAAGAAATGGCCGCACCAGCGCCTCCGGACCGCGACCGCCTCTTTGCGAGAAATCGGGCAGGCCGATCGGCATATCGACCGCTACGATTGCATTGACGGGTAGCTGGTCGAGCAACGCCGCGAAGCTTGGGAAAACGGCTGTCGACGGTGCGGCACCGGAATCGCGGCGGACGGCTATCCAGCCGGTCTTGCAACCGTCGACGCCGACAAGCACAACATCCCTAGGCGCAACATACTCGGGCACAACATCCCCAGGCACAACATGGTCGGGCGCAGCACCCTTGGGCGCATCATCCTGGGGCACGGCGTCTTCGGCCTGCGTCACGCCCGGCGATCCCGTCCCGGATGCAGGAGATGGCGAAGCTGCACCATCGCCATCGGGTGCGACAGGCTCTGGGCATCGGTCTCGAGCTGCAATTCGTCGCCGCCGCGCTTGGCGGTGCGCGCCAGGATCTCGTAGACCGCTGCCGTGGTCGATTGCAGCGCCTTGGCGGCCGTTTGGCCGGACAGGATGCGCGCCAGGTAGACGGCCGCCGTCAGGTCGCCGAGCCCATTCGGAGGCTTGTCGATTAGCCGGTGTTCGGCAAGCAGCGCCTCTCTGCCGTTGAGCAGCAAATTGCCGATGCCGCCGGCCATCATCGCCGGTGCCGAAGTGACCAGCATGGCCGGTGGGCCGGCTTGCAGGGCAGCAGCCATTGCCGATTTCAGGTCGGGCAGCGGCGCTCCGGCCATCCATTCCAGCTCGTAGCGGTTGGGCGTGGCGATATCGGCGATCGGCATCAGCCGGTCGCGCATGGCGATTGCGGTCGGCTCAGGTACGTAGAGGCCGCCCGAATCGCCCATCACCGGGTCGCAGATATAGAGGGCGTCCGGCGTCTTCGCCTTGACGGCGCCGACCAGCGAAGCGACGGCTTCGGCCTGGCCAGCCTCGCCGAGATAGCCGGACAGCACGGCGCCGACCTCGCCCAGCCACGGCGCGCGCTCGAGGTCGGTCATCAGCGCCTTGAACTGGTCCAGCGGCGGCACGATGCGGGTGGCCCGGCCGTGCCCCGGATGCCAGGGCAGAATGACGGTCGGCACCGCCCAAACCGGAAACCCCAGCGTCTCCAGCGCAAACACGGCGGCACGGTTGCCGACCGAGCCACGTGCGACATGGCTGGAGACGACGATGACCGCGCGCGGCGCGTCGGCTTTTTCGGCGCTCATTGATCTTTGTCCTAACCGCCCCTGGTGATGAAAAGCACGAGCCAGATCAACAGGCCGATGGCAATAAGCAAGCCTGCCGCCCGACCAATACGGGTGCCCCAATATTCGATCGGGTCCGATCGGTCGGCATCGGCCGCTGTGACGTGGTCGCGCGCGCCTCTGGCGGTTCGTGCGAGGAACGAGGTGCCGCCCGGGTCGGTCTCGCGCGCCACCCGTTCGATGATGCGGCGCGATTCCGCGTCGCTGTCGTGGCGTTTCGCCATGGTGATATCCCGTTTCATGCCGAGCTTAACCCGTTCGCCTCGTCTGTCACAGGGCCTGACGGCGAATGGTAGAAACCAGTAACGCTTCTCGGCCGAAGTCATTTTCTTGCGCAAGGATTGTGCTAATGCTTCGCGTGCCAATGCTATCGAGGGGACCTTATCATGCTTGTCCAGCGCCTTGCTTTACCGCCAATCTTCCGTAATTTAGCTGCGTTCCTGGTGATGGCCGTCATGCTGCCGCTGCTTGCCGGCTGCGGCTACAACACCATCCCGACGGCTGAGGAAAACGCCAAGGCCGCATGGAGCGAGGTGTTGAATCAATACCAGCGCCGCGCCGATCTCATCCCCAATCTGGTCAACACGGTCAAGGGCTATGCCGCGCACGAGAAGGACACGCTCGATGCCGTGGTCGAAGCGCGCGCCAAGGCGACGCAGGTGACCGTGACGCCGGAAACGCTGAACAATCCGGAAGCCTTCAAGAAATTCCAGGACAGCCAGGCCGGCCTGACCAGCGCGCTGTCGCGCCTGCTGGCGGTGGTGGAGAACTATCCCGATCTCAAGGCCAACCAGAACTTTCTGGCGCTGCAAGCACAACTCGAAGGCACCGAGAACCGCATCACGGTCGCCCGCCGCGACTATATCCAGGCGGTGAGAGAGTACAATCTGACGCTGAGGACCTTCCCGTCGGTGATCTGGGCGACCTTGTGGTTCCGCGGCAACCAGCCGTTTGCGAATTTCACCATCGAGGAGGACAAGATGCAGCCGCCGAAGGTCGATTTCGGCACGCAGCAGGGCGGGTGAACGGCGCTTAGCGGGTCTGTTCCCGTTGGCCTTGTACTCCGTCCCACCCCCCTCAGTCCTGCCGGCCATCTCCCCACAGAGGGGGGTGGGAAGAAATGCCGGCCGGATTTTTTTTGGCTTCGTTCTAAGCTTTCTCCTCCTCCCTCTCACCGTTCTCGCGGCCGAATTGCCGGCGCTGACCGGACGGGTCGTCGACAATGCCGGCATCATCGATGCCGCGACCAAGGCGGCGCTGACGCAGAAGCTTGCCGATTTCGAGACCAAGGGTTCGGACCAGATCGTCGTTGCGACCATTCCCAGCCTCGACGGCGAGGAGATCGAGCCTTACGCCAACCGGTTGTTTCGCGCCTGGAAACTCGGCCAGGCGAAGGAGAACAACGGCGTGCTTTTGCTGGTGGCGCCGAACGACCGCAAGATGCGCATCGAGGTCGGCTATGGGCTTGAAGGCACGCTGACTGACCTGCACACCAAGTTGATCATCGAAAATGACATGGTGCCGGCCTTCCGTGCCGGCGATTTCTCCGGCGGCATCAGCAAGGCCCTCGACGACATGATCATGGTGCTGGAAGGCAATCCCGAAGAGCTGGAAGCGCGCGGCGAACGCAACCAGCAGCCGCCGTTCAACAGCGACGATCTGTTCTTCACCATCTTCATAGCCATCTGGGCAATCATCTTTTTCGGCGGCCTCGCAGCCTCCATCCTGCCGCCGATCTTCGGCCAGAAGATCGGTCCCGGCCGCTATCGCTGGCTGGGCATGACCTTCGAGCCGAGCCGGCGGTCGTCCGGCGGCTGGTCGGGAGGTTCCGGCGGGGGATGGTCGTCGGGTTCAAGCGGTGGCGGGTTTTCCGGCGGCGGCGGTTCGTCCGGCGGCGGCGGCTCCTCGGGAAGCTGGTGACGAGATGACAAGACACGCCGTCAGCCCGGTGGAATCCGGCCGTTTCATCAAAATGACCGGCACCGCGCTGTTGGCCATAGCGGTGCTGCTGTTCGGCTTCGCGGCCTTCGCCGCCGAATTGCCGGCGCTGACCGGACGGGTCGTCGACAATGCCGGCATCATCGATGCCGCGACCGAGGTGGCGCTGACGCAGAAGCTTGCCGATTTCGAGACCAAGGGGTCCGACCAGATCGTCGTCGCGACCATTCCCAGCCTCGACGGCGAGGAGATCGAGCCTTACGCCAACCGGTTGTTTCGCGCCTGGAAACTCGGCCAGGCGAAGGAGAACAACGGCGTCCTGCTTCTGGTGGCGCCGAACGACCGCAAGATGCGCATCGAGGTCGGCTATGGGCTTGAAGGCACGCTGACCGACCTGCACACCAAGTTGATCATCGAAAACGACATGGTGCCGGCCTTCCGTGCCGGCGATTTCTCAGGCGGCATCAGCAAGGCCGTCGACGACATGATCATGGTGCTGGAAGGCAATCCCGAAGAGCTGGAGGCGCGCGGCAAGCGCAATCCGGCGAATGACAATCCTGTCGATCCCATCTTCATGCTGTTCATCATCCTGTGGGCGACGATGTTCTTCGGCGGCTTGGCAATGGCGTTCCTGCCGCCGATCTTCGGCACGAAACTGTCGCCGGGCGTGTACAAGTGGCTGGGCATGACGTTCCGCTACGGCCGCGGGCCAGGTTCGTCACCCTCCGGTGGCGGTGCCTGGACGTCGGGGACCTCGTCCGGCAGTGGCTGGTCGTCGGGAAGTTCAGGCAGTGGTTGGTCGTCAGGAAGTTCCGGCGGCGGGTTTTCCGGCGGCGGCGGTTCGTCCGGTGGCGGCGGTTCTTCAGGAAGCTGGTGAGACATCAATCATGGCAACACGACCGATCAGCCCCGAGGATCATGAGCGCATCGCCGATGCGATCCGCGCTGCCGAATCAAAGACCGACGGCGAGATCTACTGCGTCGTGGCGCATGCAAGCGACGGCTATTTCTTCCCGGCCGCCTTCATGGCGATGCTCGGCATGCTCGTCGTCAGCCTCGCCGTCGGTTACGGGCTGGAAGCCTGGTGGCTGTCGATCCGCTTGCCGCATTTCGTCATAGCCGAGCTTCTGGCGCTTGCCAGTGTGCTCATCCTGTTGTGGGCATTGCCCGCATTGCGCATCCATTTGGTGCCGAGGCGGCTGCGCTACCAGGCCGCCCACGCCAATGCGATGAAGCAGTTCCTCGCCCGCAACGTCCACCGCACCGCGGCGCGCACCGGCGTGCTGGTGTTCGTCTCGATCGCCGAGCGCTATGCTGAAGTGGTCGCCGACAGCGGCATCGATTCTCGTGTCGGCCAGCATGTCTGGGACGGTGTCGTCCGCGACCTTACGGCGCATGCCGGCGACGATCGGCTTGCCGACGGCTTCGTCAGGGCGGTCGAAGCGGTCGGTGCGGTACTGGCCGAGCATTTTCCGGTGTCGACCGGCGACAGCAACGAACTGGACGACCATCTGGTCGAGATTTGATCTCGCTAAAGGCGGTTTTGCAGCGTCTCAAGGACGCACCGTTCGGCTGTGCGAAAGCATCGCAGTGGCTGACCGGACTCTTGCAATCGGGCGCCGCGGGTTTATGGTTAACCAATCATGAATACGCTGAGCATCGACATCAGGAAAGCCGAGCCGCGCGATGCAGCCGCCATTGCCGACGTGCATCTCGAGGCCTGGCGCGGCGCCTATTCGGGCATCATCCCACACCGCACTCTGACATCGATGATCAACCGCCGCGGTGCCGACTGGTGGGCGAATGCCATTCGCCGCGCCGCCACCGTCCTGGTCGTCGAAATCGGCGGCAAAATTGCCGGCTACGCGACGATCGGCAAGAACCGTGCCCGCGAACTCAGGCAGCAGGGCGAGATCTACGAGCTTTACCTGCGGCCGGAATATCAAGGCATCGGGCTCGGCAGCCGGCTGTTCTCGGCGGCACGGGCACGGCTGGCCGACCATGGCTTGAAGGGCATGGTGGTGTGGGCGCTGGAAGACAATCAGAACGCACTTGCCTTCTATGCCGGCGCCGGCGGTCGCGATGTGGCCGAGGGCGTCGAGATATTCGAGCAGAAGGCGCTGAAGAAGGTCGCTTTCGTCTGGGAATGACGGCCAGCGCATGATCCGACCGGTTTCGGTTCGGACGATCCCCCAGTACCATTCGCCGCATTGCACCATTCGCCGTCGCCCGCTATCGATCTTCAATCGAGAGAGGGATAAAGCGATGCGTATCGAAGCGATTGCCAGCGGAAAGAACCCGCCCGAGGACGTCAACGTCATTATCGAGGTGCCGATCGGCGGTGAGCCGATCAAGTACGAGATGGACAAGGAGGCCGGCACGCTGTTCGTCGACCGCTTCCTGCACACGTCGATGCGCTATCCCGGCAATTACGGTTTCGTACCGCACACGCTGTCGGGCGACGGCGACCCGATCGACGTGCTGGTCTGCAACACACGCGCGCTGGTGCCGGGCTGCGTCATCAATGTGCGGCCGATCGGCGTGCTGGTGATGGAGGACAATGCCGGCCAGGACGAGAAGGTCATCGCGGTTCCTTCGCCCAAGCTGACCTTGCGCTATGAGGACGTTCACGAATACACGCAGCTGCCTGATATCACCCGCCAGCAGGTGCAGCATTTTTTCGAGCACTACAAGGATCTCGAACCCGGCAAATGGGTCAAGATCGAGGGCTGGTACGATGCCGCCTATGCCAAGAAGATGATCGTCGAGGCAATCGAGCGGGCCAAGCGCAAGTAATTGACGGGCGCAAATAGTCAGTTATCGACGCGGCCGAAATCGGGTGTGTTGCCCAGCATCACACGCTTGTCCTTGCCGCAGGCGAAGATGCGTGCCTTCTCGTCGGCAAGCTTACGCGCCTGATCGTTGGCGGCGGGATTGCCGGTGGCGAGCACAAGAGCGATCGTGCAGCCTTCGTGGGCGCCAGGCTGGGCAACCTTGGCGACGATCAGCACTTCCGTCGACTTGTTCTCGCCCTCGCTATCGCTGATCGAGCGACGATGGATGACTGCAAAAGGAACGGTCATATCGCCCTTGGTTTCGATACGCCACTCGACTTTGGGTCCAGCCGAGTTGAGGCCGGAAAAGCTTTCCCAGACCGTGGTCATGTCGCCAGGTGGAAACCCGTAGAACAGAGATTCCCGCGCGTCGTCGTAGGAAACCATCACCGGGTAGCCGCCATAGCCCGAACAGGCGAGGTCGGCCCAGTCGCCGTCGCCTTCCTCCGCCTGGGCATAAGTCACGCAGTCCTTCTCCCAGACGAGATCGGTATAGACGCTGGATATGTCGCCAGCCCGGGCCGCCTGGCAGAAACCGGCGAGGACAAGCAGGATCAAAAGAGCGCGCATGGCGGACAACTCCGTTCGGGCTGCCGCAGCGTACCGTCAAATTCAGCAGCAGCCTAGACGAAGTCAGGCTGCTCACAGTGACCTGGTAAACGGAACGCTATTTCCTCAAGCTTGCCTCGATCAGAAGATCGGCGTTGCGGGCCACCGACTGCGCCGGTCCGCCGGCACCGAACAACTGGCCGCTGATATAGGCTCCCTCGATCAGGAGCAGCAGCCCGTCACCCAGCGTGTCGGCGTCGCCGGCGCCCATCGCCGCCGCCATAGCACGCAGGCGCCGGCGCAATTCCTGCTTGTTGGCCTCGCTCACGACGCGGGCCGGATGGCCGTGTTCGGGATATTCGACCGCGGCATTGGTCATGCCGCAGCCGCGATAGTCGGGCCTTTGCGTGCGCTTGCCGACACGCGTCAGGAAGGCGACGATCTGCGCGCGCGGATCGCCGGGATGGGCATTCACCGCCTCGTCGAAGCGCTCCCAGAATTCGAGGTCATAGTGCCGAAGATAGGATGCGGCCAACTCATCCTTGGACGGAAAGCTGCGGTAGAGGCTTGGCTTGGTGACGCCGGCACGCCGTACGATCTCGTCGACGCCGATCGCCCTGATGCCTTGCCGGTAGAACAGGTCGCGCGCCACCTGGAGAATCCGTTCGGCGGCGCGAGGCAGCGGTGCGCCATTCTCCTTGATCGTTGGTTCAATGCTTTTCATGTCTGGTTTGCCGATTGCCTGGTTGACAATGTTACCGGTCGGTACGTATGTTCCGCACCTCTGAAACGTACCGGTCAGTAACATGATAGCTCAATCCCGCCCGTTTGGCCAGCGCTACGCTTTCGTCGTGGTCGCCGTCATCTTCCTCTGCCTGCTGATCGCCGCGGGCCTGCGTTCGGCGCCGGCAGTCATGATGCTGCCGCTGGAGAATAGTTTCGGCTGGCGGCGCGACGTCGTCTCGCTGGCCGCGGCCACCGGCATCTTCCTCTATGGCCTGACTGGGCCGTTTGCCGCGGCGCTGATGGAGCGGATCGGGCTGCGCCGCACCTTGCTTGCCGCGCTGCTGTTGATGTCGGGATCGACCGCGCTCAGCCTGCTGATGACCAAGCCGTGGCATCTGCTCCTCACCTGGGGCGTGTTTTCCGGCATCAGCTCGGGCGCCGTCGCCACCGTGCTCGGCGCCACCATCGTCAACCGCTGGTTCAAGACCAATCGCGGCCTTGTGATGGGACTGATGTCGGCGTCCAGCGCCACCGGGCTGCTGGTCTTCCTGCCGCTGCTCGCCTCGCTCGCCCAGTCTGGCGGCTGGAAGCCGGTCGCCATTGCCATTGCCGTGGCCACCGCCGCCTTGGTGCCGCTGGTTTATATGCTGGTACCGGAGCGTCCGGCCGCGATCGGCATGGTCCGCTATGGCGCCGAGCTCGACGATGTGCCGCCCGCGCCGCCGGCCGCGCAAGGCAATTTCCTCGCGCATACGCTGAGCACGTTGCGCCGCGCCGCCGGTACGCGTGTGTTCTGGTACCTGTTCGCCACCTTCTTCGTTTGCGGCTTCACCACCAACGGGTTGGTCGGCACGCACCTGATCGCCTTTTGCGGCGATATGGGCATCGGCGAAGTGCAGGCCGCAGGCCTGCTCTCGATGATGGGCATCTTCGATCTTATTGGCACGACGCTGTCGGGCTGGCTCACCGACCGTTTCGACCCGCGCAAGCTGCTCGGCATCTATTACGGCATTCGCGGCCTGTCGCTGATCTATCTGCCCTATTCCGGCTTCTCGGCGACCAGCCTGATCATCTTCGCAGTATTTTACGGACTGGACTGGATCGCCACGGTGCCGCCGACGTTGCGGCTTTCCAACGAGGCGTTCGGCGACCGCAGCGGGCCGATCGTCTTCGGCTGGATCGTCGCCGGCCATCAAGTCGGCGCAGCGACAGCGGCCTTTTTCGGTGGCACTATGCGTGAGTTGCAGGGCAATTACGAGCTTGCCTTCCTGATCGCCGGCATGACGGCAATAGCCGCCGCCTGCATCTCGCTGCTGATCAACACCAGCCGCCCGGCGTTCGATCCTGAACCGCAGGCGGCATAGCTTCTCGTTGCAGGAGAGATGCCGTCGGCCAAATTGCCGATCTCCCCCCTCGTGGGGGAGATGCCCGGCAGGGCAGAGGGGGCGCGAAGGTTCGCCAGCCTCCGACTTTACGCAATGTTCTGCCCAAACTCCGCTGCTCCGTCTGATTTCTTTCTGATTTGTACGTCGGCGGGACAGCGCCCCCCTCTGGCCTGCCGGCCATCTCCCCCGCAAGGGACCCGCAAGGGGGGAGATCAGCAGCTTCGCCGCCGAGCGGTCCAGCCTTCCCGCTTGTTGATGTCAGAAAACCTTCATCGTTTCGAAATGTGCCTGAAACATTGAAGCTGGAGCTTGGCGGCGACGTTCAACGCCATCCAGGAGACAGCCATGAACAAGATTTCAATGACGCGGCGCGCTTTCGTCACGTCGGCCAGCGCCGTTGGCCTGGTCGGCGCCTCGGGTCTCGCCCTTCCCTATTACTCGCGCGCCAATCAGCGCCCGGCCTTCACCCATGGCATTCAGTCCGGCGATGTCGACGCGACCAGCGGCATGGTCTGGACGCGCACGGACCGGCCGTCGCGCGTCATGTTCGAAGTGTCGTCGACGGAAAATTTCGCCAATGCCGTCCGCCTGGCGCCGCTCGATACGTCGCCGGCCAGCGACTATACGGTGAAGCGGCTGCTTACCGATCTCGCCTCCGACCAGGACATTTTCTACCGCATGGTCGCGGCCGATCTTGCCGACATCAACGCCGTTTCGGAGCCGATCGTCGGCCGCTTCCGCACGGCACCTGCCTCGAAGCGCGACATTCGTTTCGCCTGGTCGGGCGACACCGCCGGCCAAGGCTGGGGCATCGACGAGACCGGCATGAAGACCTACGCCACGATCGCCAAGCACACGCCCGACTTCTTCCTGCATTCGGGCGATACGGTCTATGCCGATGGTGCGATGAAGGACGAGGTCGACCTGCCCAATGGCGACAAGTGGAAAAACACAGTGCTGATCGACGAAAAGCGCAAGGTTGCCGAGACGCTGGACGAATACCGGGCGCAGTGGAAATACAACATGATGGACAAGAACGTTCTTGCGCTCAGTGCCATCTGCCCGACTTTCTATCAGTGGGACGACCATGAGGTGCTTAACAACTGGTCGGACTCGAAGGACCTGACCGCCGACGACCGCTACACCGAAAAATCGATCCATGTGCTGGCGGCACGTGCTGCGCGCGCCTTCCACGAGATGACGACGATCCGCTACGAACTGTCGGAGCCGGGCCGCGTCTACCGCAAGATCGCTTATGGGCCGCTGCTCGATGTGTTCTTCCTCGACATGCGTTCCTACCGCGGCCCCAACGGCCCGGATATGCAGGAGACGATGACGCCGCAATCGCGCATCCTCGGCGAACAGCAGATTAAGTGGTTGAAGCGTGAGCTGGCAAATTCCAACGCGACGTGGAAAATCATCGCCGCCGACATGCCGCTCGGCCTCGTGGTCTGGAATGACGGTACCAAGAAAGTCGGGGCCGAGGCAGTCAGCAATGGCGACAATGGCCCGGCCAAGGGGCGCGAGCTGGAAATTGCCGACCTTCTTCGCTATATAAAGAACGCGGGCATCAGCAATACCGTTTGGCTCACCGCAGACGTGCATTACACGGCCGCGCATTACTACAATCCGGACAAGGCGCAGTTCCAGGACTTCAATCCGTTCTGGGAATTCGTTTCGGGTCCGATCCATTCAGGCACGTTCGGACCGAATGGTTTCGACATGACCTTCGGCCCGGAGCTGAAGTTCATCAAGGCACCGACTGCCGAGCAGGGTCAGAACCTGCCGCCGTCGGCCGGCCTGCAGTTCTTCGGACTTGTGGATATCGATGGCGCTACAGAGCAGCTGACGGTGCGGCTGATGGATCGCGACGACAGCGAACTCTACAAGGTCACGCTCGATCCGGTGCGGTCGGCGTGAGCGACTGCACCATTATCCTCGGGCCAGCCCGAGGGTAGGACGTGTATCAATCGGGATAGCAGACGACGGGAATGTTGGGCCAGACGGCGCCGTCGCATCCGGCATTTTGCTGCCTTTGCTTGAAGGCGGCGCTGACTGGCCCGGTCACCACCGGGTCGACGCCATCGGGAGCATCGGCAAAAAGCTGCTCCGCCGACCGCTTGTCGGACGGCAGGGCAGTCCGCGTCTCCTTGAACGACGCGGCCGACTGCGCCGCGCCTGCCGCGAGGAGGACGGCGAGTGCGCTACATGCCAAAATCGGCCGGAGTCTGCTGCCTGCGTCGATCATGAAATTCGAACTGCCCGGACCATGAAAGGTTCCGCCTTGGTTAATAATTCCACTTCACACCAAGACATTTAAGATTTGGTGACTTTATTTGGTGACTCGCCTCCTCTTTCGCAATTGCGAAAAACCCTGTATGAGCCGCCCAACCGAAAGAGGCAGCGCCTTTTGGCCTGCTGCCTGCAACGCTCCCGAGACCAAAACATGAAAATCCGCAATATCGCGATCATCGCGCACGTCGACCATGGAAAAACCACCCTCGTCGATCAGCTCCTGAAACAGTCCGGCTCGTTCCGCGACAACCAGCGCGTCGCCGAGCGCGCCATGGATTCGAACGATCTCGAAAAGGAACGCGGCATCACCATCCTGGCCAAGGCGACCTCGGTCGACTGGAAGGGCACCCGCATCAACATCGTCGACACGCCCGGCCACGCCGACTTCGGCGGTGAGGTCGAGCGCATCCTGTCGATGGTGGATTCGGCCATCGTGCTGGTCGACGCCGCCGAGGGGCCGATGCCGCAGACCAAGTTTGTCGTCGGCAAGGCGCTCAAGGTCGGACTGAAGCCGATCGTCGTCATCAACAAGATCGACCGGCCGGATGCTCGCCACGTCGAGGTGGTCAACGAGGTGTTCGACCTGTTTGCCGCGCTTGACGCGACCGACGAGCAGCTCGACTTCCCGATCCTTTACGGTTCGGGCCGTGACGGCTGGGTCTCCGAAAACCCCGAAGGTCCGAAGGACCAGGCTCTGGCGCCGCTGTTCGACCTCGTCATCAAGCACGTGCCGGCGCCGACCGTTCATCCTGGCCCGTTCCGCATGATCGGCACCATTCTGGAAGCCAATCCGTTCCTCGGCCGCATCATCACCGGCCGTATCGAATCCGGCACGCTGAAATCCAACCAGGCGGTCAAGGTGCTGCACCATGATGGCACCCAGGTCGAAACCGGCCGCATCTCGAAGATCCTTGCTTTTCGCGGGCTCGAGCGCCAGCCCATCGACGAAGCGCAGGCAGGCGACATCGTCGCCATCGCCGGCTTGTCGAAAGGCACCGTCGCCGACACGTTCTGCGACCTGTCGGTGACCGAGCCGCTGCACGCGCAGCCTATCGATCCGCCGACGGTGACGATGTCGTTCCTGGTCAACGATTCACCGCTGGCGGGCACCGAAGGCGACAAGGTGACCAGCCGCGTCATCCGGGACCGCCTGCTGCGCGAGGCCGAAGGCAATGTCGCGCTGAAGATCGAGGAATCGCCGGACAAGGATTCGTTCTTCGTCTCCGGACGCGGCGAATTGCAGCTGGCCGTGCTGATCGAGACGATGCGCCGCGAAGGTTTTGAGATCGCCGTGTCGCGGCCGCGCGTCGTCATGCAGAAGGGCGAGAACGGCGAATTGCTGGAGCCGGTCGAGGAAGTCGTCATCGACGTTGACGAGGAGCATGCCGGCGTCGTCGTGCAAAAAATGTCGGAGCGCAAGGCCGAGATGGTCGAGCTGCGCCCTTCGGGCGGCAATCGCCAGCGCATCGTCTTCCACGCGCCGACGCGCGGCCTGATCGGCTACCAGTCGGAACTGCTGACCGACACGCGCGGCACCGCCGTGATGAACCGGCTGTTCCACGCCTACGAACCCTATAAGGGTGAGCTGCCCGGCCGCACCAACGGCGTGCTGATCTCAAACGAACAGGGTGAATCGGTGGCCTATGCCATGTGGAACCTGGAAGACCGCGGCCCGATGGTCATCGACCCCGGCGTCAAGGTCTATCAGGGCATGATCATCGGTATCCATTCCAGGGACAACGACCTCGAAGTCAACGTGCTCAAGGGCAAGAAGCTGACGAACATCCGCGCCGCCGGCAAGGACGAGGCGGTAAAACTGACGCCGCCGATCCGCATGACGCTGGAACGCGCGCTGGCCTGGATCCAGGACGACGAGCTGGTCGAGGTGACGCCGAAGACCATCCGCCTGCGCAAGCTCTATCTCGACCCGAACGAGCGCAAGCGTTTCGAGAAGTCGGCGAAAGTGGTCGGCGCGGCGTAAGCCACTTTTCTCAGCCACTATGAGGGAGGGAGCACGTGCGTGCTTCCTCCCTTTATCTTACCCGCCGGCAGCCGCGATAATGCCGTCCCGGTCTGGATCGCTAGACAGGTCGATGCGGATCGCCGTTCCCGCCCGGGCCGGCCTGCGCAAGGCTTTGGCCCCATCCGGACCAACCACCAGCAATCGCTTCTCTTCCCAAACCTGAAGCCGCGATCGCGGGACACCGAGTTCGTTGGCGAGCAACCGGTCGAGCCGCAGCGCTGTCGGCATTTCGAGCTCGAGCTGGAGTTCGAGGGCGGCGGTGTTTTCCGGCCTGTCCCCGAGCACCTGCTTATGAACGGCGGCTTCAGGAAACTCCTCGACGCGCCCGATCCTGCTTCGCAGTGCGGCAATATCGAAAGCATGGCGCCGCGCCAGGACCGGATCGTTGCGTTCGAGCGCCTGCAATATTGCCGGTTCGATATCGCGGCGACTGCATCGCTCCAGAATGCCGAAATTCCAGGAATTGTCGCAATCGATGCAGCGGTAAATCAACCAGGCATCAATGCGTTTGCCATTGGCATTGACCCGGAATTTGCCGCTGCAGCGATAGGCTTTCAGACCGCCGCAGCGATTGCAGTTGAGGTGAGGTCGCGGTGCGGTCTTGGGCGCGATCGTCCAGCGGATACGCAGTATCGAAGGCATGCCGAAAAGCCCTTCCCGTCGGGAAGTTCGTCAGATCGGCGATGTCGAGATGCCCCTGCGGGCACGGCGTGGCGAGAGACTGCGGCAGTTGGAAATCAGGTGTCGCGGGTTATGCGCGACAGCGGTTCAGCAGTGCCAAACCGGTCTCGAACCGCCACCCTGAAGAACAGATGATGTGAAAACAGGCACCGCGACTGCGACGCCCTGCTCTGTGTCGGGGGAGTTGGCGAGACCGGCGGTTACGTAGGCAAAGTGAAGCTCGGAAAGGATTTCGAGACGACACTTCTAGCCGCGAGGTGCCTGGCCGACAAGCCTTCTTTCGGTGGACGCTACCGTCGCCGGAACAGTTGGGTTATGTTGAAGCGTCCAAAAATTTCTAACGAGATCCGCGTCATGCATTTCACGTCGCTTCTGATTTTTGCCGGCGCCCTGCTTGTTGCCGCCGGCTCGCCGGGCCCGTCGATTGCCGCACTTGTGGCGCGGGTCATCGCAAAAGGGTTTCGCGACGTGTTTCCGTTCCTGCTTGCCATGTGGATCGGCGAAGCGATCTGGCTATCACTGGCGGTGTTTGGCCTCGCCGTGGTGGCGCAGACGTTCCACTTCGCCTTTGTCGTCGTGAAATGGGTTGGCGTCGTCTATCTCGCCTGGCTTGCCTGGAAGATGTGGACCGCACCGGTCGAGGCAAAAGAAGGTTCGCTGCCGCGCGAAGATTCGCCCGTCAGACTGTTCTTTGCCGGCATGGCGGTAACGCTCGGCAACCCCAAGATCATGATGTTCTATCTGGCGCTGCTGCCGACCATCATCGATCTCGGTTCAGTCAGCGTGATCGGCTGGGTCGAGCTGACGGCGACCATGGCCGTGGTGCTGGTCGCCATCGATTTGACCTGGGTGCTCGCCGCATCGCAGGCGCGCAAGCTCTTGAGGAGCAAACGGGCGATGAAGATCGCCAACCGCGTCAGCGCCGGCACCATGGCCGGCGCTGCGGCGGCGATCGCGGCGCGGTCTTGAGCCGCCGCGTCAACCCATTTCGATTATCGGTGCGATCTCGACGCTGAAACCCGGGTCCGTCAGGATAGGACAATCCTTGGCTTTGCGGACGGCATCGTCGATGTCGTTCGCTTCGATGATGGTGTAACCGGCGGTCGGATTGCTGCCGCCATTGTTCTCGACCTTGCCGCCGGGCAGCAGGGTCTTCGACATGCCGACTGGATTGCCACCGTCGACCACGGCTGAGCCAAGCTTGCCGTACCAGCCGTTCCAGGCATCCATCGCTGCCTTCCGTTCGGCCTCCTCGGTCGGCATCTTGCCCGAGCCGTGATAGACGTAGAGAAATTTCGCCATGTTCTCCTCCTTTGATCGGCGGCATCGAACCGGCATGCGGTCATGCCGCATGCCGATCATCGGACCAAACCGGCAAACAAGCAACGAGAATGAGATGTAGCTAATATATACGACCGCGGTGCCCTATCGCGCCATCGCGTGATATTCATCGTTCGGCCGCATATCGATCGCCGATGCCAGCCGGTTCGACATGTTGAAGAACGCGGCAGTCGAGGCGATATCCCAGATGTCGCGGTCGGAAAAGCCCACTTGCCGCAGCGCCGCCCGGTCGGCTGCGACGATCTTTGCCGGCTGCTCGGTCAGCTTCACCGCGAATTCGAGCATGGCGCGCTGCCTGTCTGACAGCTCGGCGGCGCGAAAATTCATCACCATCATCTCGCCGAAGGCCGGGTCGCCGGAAAGCTGGCGCACCGCCGCGCCATGTGCAACCAGGCAATAATAGCAATGGTTGACCGATGAGACGACCACCGCGATCATCTCTCGCTCCAGCTTCGACAGGCCGGATTCACCCAGCATCAAATCATTGTACATGTCGGTGAAAGCGCGCAGCTTCTTCTCGTCGAAGGCGTAGGCGAGCAGCACATTGGGAACGAGGCCGAGCTTCTCCCGGCATTTGGCGAAATAGGCGTTGGTCGCTTCGCTCAGCTCCGCCGGTGCGAGGTCAAGCGCGGTGATTTTGTCTGTCATAGGGGATTTCTCCTCGTTTTCCGCCAGGCTGCCGGTGAATTCCGACATTTCGTCGCAAGCCGTCAAACCTTTGTCGCCAAATACCCGTCATCTGCTACGATAGTTGTAAAAACATGACGGGAGGGAATTAGCTCATGGCCGGCCTGAAATCCGCAAGCCAGTTGAAAAAGATGAGTCCGGCCAAGGGCAGCGAAAAGCCCGGCAGGCTTGCCGACTACTTGCTGGCCCGAGCTCCGGCCGAAGATGTCGCCGCCTACGACGTCATCGATCTCGAACGCGCTGCCGAACTCGCCGGCCGCGCTGTCGCCCGGCACAAGAAGGACGACTGCGTCGTTGCCATAGACGTCGATTCCGGTGTCGTCCGCCAAGGCCGGCCGATGACGGTGATCACCGTCGTCAACGACAACATGCCGTTCCTGTTCGATTCCGTCCTCGGTGAGATTACAGAGAGCGCCGGCGAGCCGCTGCTGGTTACCCACCCGGTCATCGTGGTCAGGCACGGCAAGAACGGCGTCGAGGAAATCCTCGGCGATGGCGGTTATGCCAAGGGCGAGCACAGCCATGACCGGCTGAGCGTCATCCATGTCCATATCGGCCGCCTTTCGGCCGAGCAGGCCGAAGGCCTTTCCGCACGCCTGACGAAGCTGCTCGGTCAGGTGCGCGCCGCCGTCATCGACTGGAAGCCGATGCTTGCCCGCCTCGACCAGGCGATCTCGGAATTCCGCTACTCGCCGGTGCCGCTCGACAAGGCCCATGTCACCGAGGCGATCGCCTTCCTCGAATGGCTGCGCGACGACAATTTCACCTTTCTAGGCATGCGTGAATTCAAATACACCGGCGGCGAGAAGAGCGGCATGCTCGAGCGTGCCGAAAAGCCCGGCCTCGGCATCCTTTCCGATCCCGACGTGCTGGTGCTCAGGCGTGGCACCGAAGCGGTGAGCACGACGCCGGAAATCCGCGCCTTCCTGCATGGGCCGGAACCGCTGATCGTCACCAAGGCCAACGCCAAGTCATCGGTGCACCGCCGCATCTACCTCGACTACATCGGCGTCAAGACCTACACCGGCAAAGGCGTGCTTTCGGGCGAGCTGCGCATCGTCGGACTGTTCACCTCGACTGCTTATACGCGCTCGGTGATGAAAATCCCCTATCTGCGCTCGAAGGCCGAAACCGTCATTGCCAAATCCGGCTTCAATCCCGGCGACCACTCCGGCAAGGCATTGATCAACGTGCTGGAGAGCTATCCGCGCGACGAGTTGTTCCAGGTTCCGGTGCCGATCCTGCGCAAGCATGCCGAAGCCATACTGGGATTGATCGAGCGGCCGCGCGTCAGGGCATTGGTGCGTGTCGACCAGTTCGACCGCTTCGTCTCCGTGCTCGTCTTCGTGCCGCGCGACCGCTACGACAGCGTCGTGCGCGAGAAGATCGGCACCTATCTGAAGACCGTCTTCGAAGGCCGGCTGTCGGCCTATTATCCGGCCTTCCCGGAAGGCGGGCTGGCGCGCGTCCACTTCATCATCGGCCGCTCCGGCGGCAAGACGCCGAAGGTCGAGCAGGCGACGATCGAGGCGGCGATTCGCGACATCGTACGGACCTGGGACGATGCACTGCGCGAGACCGCGACCGAGACCGGCGCCGAAGCGAGACTCACGGCCATCGCCTCGCGCTTTTCGGAAAGTTATCGCGACAGTTTCCCGCCGGCCGTGGCGCTGGCCGATGCCGGGCGCATCGCCAGGCTCGATGCGTCGAATCCGATCGCCATCGACTATTACCGTCACGCCGTCCAGAAGCCGCATCAGGCGGCGTTGAAGATCTATCACCATGGCAGCCCGGTGGCGCTGTCGCGGCGCGTGCCCGTGCTGGAAAACATCGGTTTTCGCGTCATCAGCGAGCGTACTTTCGAGGTCGGCGACAATCAATCCGGCATGGTCTTCATCCACGATATGGAACTTGAGAACAGCTACGGCAGGCCGATCGACCTCGGCAATGGCGGCGCGCTGTTCGAGGACGCGTTCCTTTCCGTCTGGCGCGGCAATGTCGACAATGACGGTTATAACGGCCTCGCCCAGACCGCAGGCCTGTGGTCGGGCGAGATCACCGTCCTGCGCGCCTATGGCCGCTATCTGCAGCAGGCCGGTATCCCGCAGAGCCAGGATTTCATCGCCGCCGCACTCAACCGCTATCCCGAGATCGCCCGCGGCTTGCATGCGCTGTTCGTCGCCCGCCTCGGCCCGACGGCTGAGACGGAAGGCGTCGTTCAGGCCAAACATCTGAAGGCCAAGATCACGGATGCGCTGGAAGACGTTCCCAACATCGACGACGACACCATCATCCGCCGTTATCTGAACCTGATCGAAGCCTCGCTGCGCACCAATCATTTCGTTGCCGATACGAAAGAGAAGGGCCAATCACTGGCGATCAAGCTCGATTCGCAATCGGTCGACGGGCTGCCGGCGCCGCGGCCATGGCGGGAGATCTTCGTCTACGGCTCCGAGGTCGAGGGCGTGCATCTGCGCTTCGGCCCGGTCGCGCGCGGCGGCCTGCGCTGGTCGGACCGTGCCCAGGACTATCGCACCGAGGTGCTCGGCCTGGTCAAGGCACAGCAGGTCAAGAATGCGGTGATCGTGCCGGTTGGCGCCAAGGGCGGCTTCTACCCGAAAAAGCTGCCGATGAGCGCCGGGCGCGACGCCATTTTCGAGGCCGGCACGGCCGCCTACAAGAATTACGTTTCCAGCCTGTTGTCGATCACCGACAATATCGGCCTGGACGGCGTCATCCCGCCAGCCGGCGTGGTGCGGCGCGATCAGGATGATCCGTATTTCGTCGTCGCCGCGGACAAGGGAACGGCGACCTTCTCGGACACCGCCAACGCCATAAGCGAAAGGCACGGCTTCTGGCTCGACGACGCTTTCGCCAGCGGCGGTTCGGCCGGATACGACCACAAGAAGATGGGCATCACCGCGAGGGGCGCCTGGGAAGCAGTCAAGCGGCATTTCCGCGAGATGAACCGCGACATCCAAACCACGCCGTTCACTGTCGTCGGCGTCGGCGACATGTCGGGCGACGTGTTCGGCAACGGCATGCTGCTGTCGGAGCAGACCCGGCTGATAGCCGCCTTTGATCATCGCGACATCTTCATCGATCCCGATCCCGACATGGCGGCTTCGATGGCCGAGCGCCGGCGTATGTTCGCTCTCGCCCGTTCAAGCTGGCAGGATTACGACAAGACGAAGCTGTCGGAGGGCGGCATCATCGTCTCGCGCAGCCAGAAGTCGATCACCTTGCCGGCGCCCGCGGCTGCGGCGATCGGCCTCGGCAAGACAACGGCCACGCCAGTCGAGATCATGAGTGCCATCCTCAAGGCGCCGGCAGACCTTTTGTGGTTCGGCGGCATCGGCACCTATGTCAGGGCATCGAGCGAGACCAACCAGGACGTCGGCGACCGCGCCAATGACGCGATCCGCATCACCGCGCTCGACCTGCGTGCCAAGGTCATCGGTGAGGGCGCCAATCTCGGTGTCACGCAGCGGGCGCGCATCGAATTCGGATTGAATGGCGGCCGCTGCAACTCAGATGCGATCGACAATTCGGGCGGCGTGAACTGCTCCGACGTCGAGGTCAACATCAAGATCGCGCTGGCTTCCGCCATGCGCAAGGGATCGCTGACGCGGCCGGCGCGCAACAAATTGCTGGCCGAAATGACCGACGAGGTCAGCGCCCTGGTGCTGTCCAACAACTACCAGCAGACGCTGGCGCTGTCCCTTGCCCGCAAGCGCGGCCTTGCCGACATCGCCCATCAGAGCCGTTTCATGGCGGCGCTGGAGGCGCGCGGACTGCTCGACCGTGCCGTCGAGACGCTGCCGTCGCCGGCGGCCCTTGCCGAGCGCGAAGCGCGCGGCGAGCCGCTGACCAGGGCCGAGCTCGGCGTGCTGCTCGCCTATGCCAAAATCGTGCTGTTTTCCGACATCGTCGTCAGCGACGTGCCGGACGACCAGCATTTCGACCGCGACCTGATGGGCTATTTCCCGGACCGAATGGCGAAGAAATATGCGTCCGAAATCCACGGCCATCGCCTGCGCCGCGAGATCATCGCCCGTGTCGTCGCCAACGATCTGGTCAATCGCGGCGGTCCGTCCTTCGTCAACAGGCTGCAGGAAGCGACCGGGCGCAGTGCCGCCGATGTCGTGCGCACCTTCGCGGTGGTGCGGGACGGCTTTGCGTTGCCGGCGCTCTATCGCCAGATCGACGCGCTCGACAACCAGATCGACGGGCAGATCCAACTCGACCTCTATCAGGCGGTCAGCCGGCTGATCTTTATGACGAGCGGCTGGTACCTGAAGAATGATGCCGGCACCGCGCCGCTCGGGCAGCGGATCACCGAATTGCAGGATGCGCGCAAGGCGTTGGAGCCGAAGCTCGTGTCGCTGCTGCCGGCCTTCTCTCGCGAGCGGATCGAGGAGCGGCGGCACGGCCTGTCGAAGGGCGGCGCGCCGGAGAGTCTTGCCGAACAGCTGGCGCTGACCGACGTGGCGGAACTCATCCCCGACATCGCGCTGACGGCGCGGACGGCGAGTGCCGGCATCGTCGCTGCCGCCAAGGCGTTCTTTGCAGTCAGCGATGTCTTCCGCATCCCGCGCGTCGAGGACGCGGCGCGCTCGATCACGCCCTCGGATTATTACGATCAGCTGGCCCTTTCCCGCGCCACCGACACGATTGGGGCGGCCAGGCGCGGCATCGCCGTGGCGGCACTCACCGGCCATGCCGAGGCGGCGGATCCGGTGACTGGATGGTTGGAGTCCGGCGGCGAACGGGTCGGACGCATCCGCGAGCGGCTGCAGGCGCTGACCGAGGGCGGCGACATCACCGTGTCCCGGCTGTCGGTGGCGTCCGGCCTGATGAGTGATCTGACGGCGCTGTGAGAAGTCTTCCACATGGCGCGGGATTGCCGGGAAGAACTGCGCTATAGAGCGAACGGCGCGCGGCGTTGGGGCGCCCGGAGCATGATCGCGAACGTAACGATCGGCTTTTGGACAAGATCGTGCTCAACAAGAAGACGGAGCATCATGCCGATTCGATCGGCATGGAGAGCTCCAGCGGAGGGGACATGGCTGAGGTGGCAGTGCAGCGTGCGTCGGGACGCGGCATCTGGGGATGGATGCTGTTCGACTGGGCGGCCCAGCCGTTCTTCACGGTCGTCACCACCTTCATCTTCGGTCCTTATTTCGTCTCGCGAATGGCCAGCAATCCCGAGACCGGGCAAGCGGCCTGGGGCTACGGCATCGCCGCCGCCGGCCTCGTCATCGCCGTTTTGTCGCCGATCCTCGGCTCGATCGCCGATCAGACCGGACCACGCAAACCGTGGATAGCCTTCTTCGCCGCGGTCAAGATCACCAGCCTCACCCTGCTGTGGTTCGCCGCGCCCGGCTCCAACCTTTTTCTGGTCGTGGCGTTGTTCTCGCTGGCGTCGGTCGCGGCGGAATTCTCGACCGTGTTCAATGATTCGATGATGCCGCGCCTGGTGCCGAAGAGCGACATCGGTCGGATCTCGAACATGGCCTGGGGGCTCGGCTATCTCGGCGGCATGATCGCGCTGATCTTCGTCGTTACCGTCATGGCCGGCTCGCCTGAAACCGGCAAGACCGTCGTTGGGCTCGACCCGATCTTCGGCCTCGACCCCAGGCTAGGCGAGGACGCGCGCGCCACCGGACCGTTGTCGGCGGCCTGGTATTTCCTGTTCATCCTGCCGATGTTCTTTTTCACGCCCGATGCGATCAAAGGCATTCCAATCGGGCCGGCGGTGCGCGAGGGCCTGTCGGAACTGAAGTCGACGCTGGCCGAAGTGCGCCAGCGCAGCGGCATTTTTCGCTTTCTCGTCGCCCGCATGATCTATCAGGACGGCGTCAACGCGCTGCTGGCGCTGGGCGGAACGTTTGCGGCGGCGATGTTCCATTGGTCGATCACCGAGATCGGCCTGTTCGGCATCATCCTCAACGTCGTTGCCATCGTCGGCTGCCTGGTTGCCGCACGCCTCGATACAGCACTGGGTTCCAAGACCATCGTGATGATTTCGCTGGTCATGCTGAGCATTGCCACGATCGGCATCGTCTCGACCGGCCCGGGCTATACGCTGTTCGGCGCTTGGGTGATGCCCGGACTGGATGGTGGCGGATTGTTCGGCACGGCGGCGGAAAAAGCCTACATTTTCTACGGCTTGCTGATCGGGCTTGCCTTCGGGCCGGTGCAGGCATCGTCGCGCTCCTACATGGCGCGCAGCGTCTCCGCGGCCGAATCCGGCCGCTATTTCGGCATCTATGCGCTAGCCGGTCGGGCGACGAGTTTTGCCGCACCCTTCATGGTGGCCACGATCACCCTGGCCAGCGGCTCGGCGCGGCTCGGAATGGCGGCGATCGTGCTGTTCCTCGGCGCCGGCATGGCGATCCTGATCGGCACGCCCTATCCGGCGGATCGGCCGGCAGAGTGAGCTGCTCTTCCCCTCTCCCACAGCGGGAGGGTAAGGCGTCCTAATGCCGGAAGTGCCTCACTCCGGTGAAGACCATAGCAATGCCGTGAGCGTCGGCGGCGGCGATGACGTCGTCGTCGCGCATCGAGCCGCCGGGCTGGATGACGGCGGTGGCGCCGGCTTCGATTGCCGACAAAAGCCCATCCGCGAACGGGAAAAAGGCATCCGAGGCGATGACCGAGCCCTTGGTCAAAGGCTCCGTCAGACCGGCCGCCTCGGCCGCGTCGAGCGCCTTGCGCGCGGCGATGCGCGAGGAATCGACCCGGCTCATCTGGCCGGCGCCGATGCCGACGGTGGCGCCGTCCCTGGCATAGACGATGGCGTTCGACTTGACGTGCTTTGCCACGCGAAAGGCGAATTTCAGATCGGCCAATTCGGCCGATGTCGGCGCGCGCCGGGTCACCACTTTCAGCTCGAGGTCATCCACCACCGCATTGTCGCGGCCCTGGATGAGCAAGCCGCCAGCGACCGATTTTAAGCCAAAGCCCGCGGCGCGCGGGTCGGGCAGGCCGCCGGTGACCAGCAGGCGTAAATTCTTCTTGGCGCCAATGATGCGGATTGCATCATCGGACGCCTCCGGTGTGATGATCACTTCGGTAAAGGTCTTGACGATCTCTTCGGCGGTTGCGGCATCGAGGATGCGGTTCATGGCGACGATGCCGCCGTAGGCCGAGACCGGGTCGCAGGCCAGCGCCTTGGCATAGGCCGCTTGCAGCGAAGCGCCTTCGGCGACGCCGCACGGGTTGGCGTGCTTGATGATGGCTACCGCTGCGGAGCGGGTCGGATCGAACTCGCCGACCAGCTCGAAGGCGGCGTCGGTATCGTTGATGTTGTTGTAGGAAAGCTGCTTGCCCTGGAGCTGGCGTGCCGTGGCGACGCCCGGCCGCCTGTCACCATTGACATAGAAGCCGGCGCCCTGATGCGGGTTTTCGCCATAGCGCATCACCGATTGCAGCTTGCCGCCGAAGGCGCGCCATGTCGGATGCTCGATCTCAAGCGCCTCGGCGAACCATCCCGAGATCGCCGCATCGTAGGTGGCGGTGCGGGCAAAGGCCTTGGCTGCGAGCTTCTTGCGGAAATCCAGCGACAACGAGCCGAAATTCATCTCCAGCGCGTTGAGCACCGAGGCATAGTCGTCAGGGTCGGTGACGATGCCGACGTATGCGTGGTTCTTGGCCGAGGCACGGATCATCGCCGGGCCGCCGATGTCGATGTTTTCGACGATCGCGGCGTAGTCGGCGCCGGAGCGGCGCACCTCCTCGAATGGATAGAGATTGGAGACGACGAGATCGATCGGCTCAATGCCGTGGTCGCGCATCGCCGCGGCGTGCTCTGGATCGTCGCGCACGCCGAGCAGTGCACCATGCACCGACGGGTGCAGCGTCTTGACGCGCCCGTCCATGATCTCGGGAAAGCCGGTGAGCTCGGATACGTCGCGCACCGCCATGCCCGCATCGGCGAGGGCCTTTGCCGTGCCGCCGGTCGAGACCAGCTCGACGCCGGCCGAAGCCAGCGCCCTGGCGAAATCGATCAGGCCGGTCTTGTCGAAGACGGAGAGCAGCGCGCGACGGATGGGTACAAGGTCGGGCGCGGGAATATTCTTGGCGGCGACGGCCATGGGCTGGCGGCCTTTCCACGTGTGGTTGGAGAGCGTCCGCGGGCCGTAGCATATGAGGCCCGGAAATCAAGCCGCAAGGCTTGATCAGTGTCTGCCGTTGCCACCAGCTTCAGCTTTTTCCTGACGGCCGGCGATAATTGTCCGCGTCAGTTGCCAATGGACCTCGGGAATCTCCGAGGCCTTGAAGGCAAGCACGATCTGGCGGCTGCGGCGTGGGCCGCCAAGCCCGGCGAAATAGATCGATTCCTCGACCTCGGGTGCCACTTCGGTGGAGGTAAACACCCAGGTGTCGGCGTGGTCGGCGGTCAGCACCAGACGGTCATGCTCATCCTGGAGCACGTTTATGTCGGGATGGACATGGAAACGCACTGTAACGAAATCACGGCCATTGTTGCGGATAGAAGCGCCGCCCGGCCGCAGGAAGCGGTCCCTGCCGGCAAGCACATTGCCCTCGGTCGACAATTTCAGCTCGCGCTCATGCAGGAAGCCGAAGCGCGCCACATAGCCGTCATGGCGGGCGATGAAGCCCTGGCTGCCCTTCTGGTCGGTGCGCTTGCAAGGCACATGCTGCGGCCCGCCTATCAAAGGCGTGCCGAGCAGGTCGTTGACGCGCAAGGAGTGGTTGAAGCGCGCCGACGACGTGTCGTTGATGGTAGCGGTGGAGTGGGCGGCGGTGGCGCGGGCAAGCGGCCGGAACTCGGCGGCACCATAGGTGTCTATGCCGGCATTGACGATATAATGCTGGCGGCCCGACGACAATTCGAAGGCGAGGCATCCGGCGTGAGCAGCATTGGACACGTCGACGGGCGGCGGCGGGCCGGTATCGGCGATCACCGTGACACCACCCATCGACAGGCGCTCATAACCCGAATGCGGCGCGTGCAGCAGTGGTGCGCCGGCGGTGTCGTCGTGATGCAGGATGCTGGCGATGCGGTCGTGGATGGTGGCGCCCATGCCGTTGAAGCGGGCAAGGCTGCCATCCTGATGGCGAAAGAAGCGCAGTGCCGGCAGCATCCGGTCGATGGCGCCGATCAGGGCGGCCGGCGGTGTCTCGGCCTGATTGGCGTATGTCTGGCGCAATGGCAGAAGGTCGGCGAGGATTTCAAGCACGGTCATCGGATTACGCGAGATATGGCCGCCGTCAGGCAGGATCTGGCGGTCGAGCTCCTCGGCGAGATTGCGGGTGGCACCGCGCAGCGCCGAGGCCGGCGCCGGCAGCGACAAAGCGGCAAAGGCCAGCGCAATGCGGGCGCGCAGCCTGTCCTTGCCGTCCGGCATCTCGCGCACCATGGCGCGCAGATAGCGGATCTGGACGGCAAGCGATTTCAGGAACGCACGGTAGAACGGAAACTCGGCGCCCTGTAACACGATCGAGGAATGCTGCAGCCAGGCAATGACACGCTTGGCCGTCGTGCCGGGCTCCCAGGCGACGCCGGAAATATGGCTGCCATGGATTGCAATCCAGTCGGAAACCAACGCCCGCGCGTTGGCGGCGGCGAGTTCCGTACCCGCGGCACGCATATGGCGCAGCCAGCGAAAGCCGTGCAGCGTCTTTTGCCAGCCGGGATTGGGCACGTCGATCTGGAAGGGCGATTTGCCGCCGGTCTCGACCAGATGCCCCGAAAGCGGATAGCGGCCGTAATAGATCTCGAGTGCGATCTGAGGATCGGCGAGGCGCAGGTCCGGCGGGGCAATCAGGACGCGCTCCGGCGTGCGGCCGGAGTAGCGCCAGCGATAGAGTGGCCCGGCGCGCAAGCGCCGGCGCGTCTTGCGCCAGAACTCCCTCGCGACAAGCGTCCACAGACGCGTCGTGTTACCGGCAGCGATTGCCAAAACCCCTCCTGATCGTCCTCACCCAAGCACAAGTTTATATGATTCAAGAACTTGTGCGAAGGCGAATTCCGCGGCAGTGGGGCCGTTCAGCCTGTTTTCCATGCCTCCTCGCCCCAAGAAGTCGGATGGCGCTTCAAGATCGGCCCTTAGCCGGCTCTGCGCATGCGGGCGGCAAAGAAACCGTCCAGCCCGGAACGCGCCGGTGAGCCAAGCTCCAGATCGGCCGGCGTGGTGCGCAACGTGCCTTGCGGCGTCAGGAATGGGTCGATGCCGGCAATCTCGCCTGGCCGAAGCGGGTCGTCGATGATCTCCGCATTGCCGGCGAGAAAGTCGCGATAGAGCTCTTCGCCTTCCAGCGGATCGAGCGAACAGTTGGAAAAGACGATGCGACCGCCAGGCTTGACCAGGGTGATGGCGCGGGCAAGCAGCCGGCGTTGCAGGTCGGCCAATTTTTCGACGTCGGCCGCCGTCTTCGTCCAGGGAACGTCGGGATGCCGCCGCACCGTGCCGGTCGAAGAGCAAGGTGCGTCGAGGAGGACGGCGTCGAAGCGGTTCTTCGGCTCGTATTTGAGCAGATCGGCCTCGACGATCTCCGCGGCCAAGCCGAGCCTTTCGAGGTTCTGCGTGAGCCGCGCCAGCCGCGTTCTGGACATGTCGAGCGCGGTGACGTGAGCGCCGGCGAGGATCAGCTGGGCGGTCTTGCCGCCGGGGGCGGCACAGAGATCGGCGATTCGCAAACCATTGATGTCGCCGAACAGCCGGGCCGGCAGGCTGGCCGCTGCATCCTGAACCCACCAGGCGCCTTCCCCAAAGCCGGGCAGTTCGGTCACGGAAGCGCTGAGCTTTTCGACCCGCACCGTGCCGGTCGGCAAGACGAAGCCGCCGAGCCGTTCGGCCCACAGCGCCGGGTCCGACTTGACCGAGAAATCGACCGGCGCCTCATGGCGATGGGCGAGCAGTATCTGCCTGGCCTTGTCGGGGCCGTAGACCGTTTTCAAACGGTCGGAAAACCATTTCGGCGCCTCGTCGGTGGCGGCAAGTGCTGCCGCGAGCTCGTCCTGCTTGGACCGCGCCAGCGTACGCAGCACGCCGTTGACGAGGCCGGAAAAGCGCGCCGTGCGCGGATCGGACTTGGCGTGGGTGACGGCGAGGTCGACGGCGGCGCTGTCGGGAACATCGAGGAACAGGATCTGTGCCGCCGCTACATGCAAGATGTGCGAAAGCGCAGTGGCGTTGGGCGGCAGCGGCTTTTCCAGGCGGCGGGCCAAAAGGCCCGATATGGTCATGCGGTAGCGCAGGGCGGTGACCAGAATGGCGCGTACCAGGGCGCGGTCGCGCAGGTCGAGCGCCTTGTATTGCGGATGGCCGTTTTCATGGTCGGTCAGCCCGTCGAGCGGCGTCCTCGCGTCGATGACGGCGGCAAGCAGGCGCGCGGCTGCCTTGCGCGCGGCGAGACCGGCTACGGCCTCGCTGCCCGAATTGTGCTCGCGATCACCTGGAATTGCGTGCCGGCGTTGTGCTGCGCTCACGACCACGGACCTTTGGGTCCGGTCGGATTGCGTCCCCAGGGATTGGGTCTCGGCTTGGCCGGCTCAGGCGGCCTCTCGGGCCGGGCGGCCCTGTCCCACGGACCCGACGGCTGCTGCCCGGTCCCTTCCGGCGCCGGCTTTGGCGTCGCGGCCGCTTCGGGTGCGCCGGCCATCTCGCTCGCCATCCTCTGCAATGCGGCGATGCGGTTTTCTGTGCTCGGGTGAGTGGAAAACAAACTGTCCATGCGCTCGCCGGAAAGAGGATTGATGATGAAGAGATGGGCGGTTGCCGGATTGCGCTCGGCATCCGGGTTGCGGATGCGTTCGGCGCCCCGCGCGATCTTGTCAAGTGCCGAGGCGAGCCACAGCGGGTGTCCACAGATTTCGGCCCCGCGCCGGTCGGCCTCGTATTCGCGGGTGCGGCTCACCGCCATCTGCACGATCATGGCGGCCAGGGGCGCGACGATCATCGCCACCAGCACGCCGACGATGCCGAAGGAATTGTTGTTGTCGCGGTTGCCGCCGAAGAAGAAAGCGAAATTGCCGAGCATCGAAATTGCGCCGGCAAAGGTCGCGACGATCGTCATGGTCAGCGTGTCGCGGTGCTGCACATGGGCAAGCTCATGCGCCATCCCCGCCGCGACTTCTTCATGTGAGAGCTGCTCGAGCAGGCCGGTGCTGGCGGCGACAGCGGCATTTTGCGGATTGCGGCCGGTGGCGAAGGCATTGGGCTGAGGATTGTCGATGAGATAGGTTCTCGGCATCGGCAGGCCGGCGCGTTGCGCGAGACCCTTCACGATGGCGTAATATTCGGGCGCGTTGCTTTCGTCGACCTCGATCGCACGGTGCATCGACAGCACCATCTTGTCGGCGTTCCAATAGCTGAACAAATTGGTGCCGGCGGCGATCAGCAAGGCGATCATCATGCCGCCGGATCCGCCGACCAGATAGCCGACACCCATGAACAGGGCCGTCATTGCGGCCAAAAGCATGGCGGTGCGAAGGGTGTTCATCGTCTGCTCCGTTCTGGCCCACAAAGGGGTCGATCCTTGTGGGCCCATCGCTATATGATGGGAAACAGCGGTTCCCGTTTCAATCGGGGCCTGTTTCAATCTAGCGGAAGATCGCATGATCGACAAAACCAGCCAAACGCATGCTAACGGCTCGCCGCACAAGCCACTGACGCCGGCAGCCCGGCGCGCCTTGGCCGAGGCCGAGGCCCGGCGGGAGCAATATCGCGAGAAGGAAGCCACGCTGCCGAGGGAGATGGGTGGGCGCGGCGGCAAGGAACCCGGCCGCTACGGCGACTGGGAGGTCAAGGGCCTGACCAGCGACTTTTAGCCCAGGCAGGGTGCTGGCTAAGCAGGGTACCAGCTAAGCAGGCTGGGCGGCCCGCTCCGCTTCGATGGCAATCCAGCCGCTGGCATCGACGGCGACGCCGATCGCGTCATAGCCGGCGATGGCGGCATGCGGCGTCTCCAACGGATGCCGGTGCGTGGCGCTGATCACGACGACCGCGGCGCCCGCGGCCTCGGCTGCTGCTATGCCTGCCGGTGCGTCTTCGAAGACGAGGCAATCGCGCACGTCGACGCCGAGCCGTTCGGCCGCCAGCCGGAAGCAGTCGGGCGCCGGCTTGCCGCGGGAGACATCCTCTGCCGCAACGATCACGGCGGGAGCCGGAATGCCGGCGGCCTGCAGGCGCAGCAGAGCGAGTTCACGGGGCGCCGAAGTGGCGATCGCCCAGCTCCCGGGCGGCAGCGACGCCAGGAACGCCGCGGCGCCGGTAATCGGGTGGATGCCTTCGACGTCGGCTGCTTCGGCCTGCAAAAGCGCATCGGCTTCGCGGGCAGGATCGATCCCTGGGAGCGCCAGCCGGCCGATGGTCTCGATCGCCCGCACGCCGTGGATGGTCGGCAGGAATGCAGCGACGTCAAGACCTTGCCGGTGCGCCCAGGCTGCCCAGACCCTTTCCGCCGCGGCAATCGAATTGAGAATCGTGCCGTCCATATCGAACAGGAAGGCCGCGAATTTTCTGCCTGCAAACATCGGTTTTCCCGGGGTCATCTTGGAAGGATTATTTCGAAGGGAGCATATCGATCGACCGTAACGTTGCCGCGTCCGTATGGGAAGCCGCGAGACCTCGTTTTCGACGTTCGCAAGGAACCGCGCGCACTCTCCTGCGTTGACCAGCACTATCTTCCATGACGATCGCAGGGGAGGGCGATGCTGATTCGGCTCGGCTATGAAATTGGCATTGAATGCGTTGCACCAACGCCGGTCGTTTCATTGCTCGACATCCACGGGGATCGTCAGACAGACATCAAGCGGCAGACGCGCGTACTGACGTCGCCATCCGTGCCGACCAGGGTCTACCACGATCTTTTCGGCAATAGCTGCCGCCGCTTCACGGCGCCGGCAGGAAGCTTTCGCATCCTCTATGACGCGGTGATCGAGGACGGTGGCGAGACGGACGAGGTCAACACGCTGGCCGGGGAAGTCCCGGTCGCGGAATTGCCGGACGAGGTGCTCGGCTATCTGCTTGGCAGCCGTTACTGCGAGACCGATCATCTCAGCGATCTCGCCTGGCAACTTTTCGGCCAGCTTCCGCCGGGTTGGGCGCGGGTGCAGGCGATCGTCGACTATGTCCACAACCGCCTGTCCTTTGGCTACGGCTATGCGCGCCCGACCCGCACGGCGGCGCAGGCGCATGAGGAGCGCGTCGGCGTCTGCCGCGACTTTGCCCATCTGGCGATCACGCTGTGCCGCTGCATGAATATCCCGGCCCGTTACGTGAACGGCTATCTCGGCGATATCGGCGTGCCCGCCGATCCGGCGCCGATGGATTTCTCGGCGTGGGTGGAAGTGTTCCTCGGCGGCAGATGGTACACGTTCGATCCTCGCCACAATGTGCCGAGGATCGGCCGCGTCGTCATAGCGCGCGGCCGTGACGCCACCGACGTGCCGCTGCTGCATAGTTTCGGCCCGCATCGACTCAGCCGGTTCAAGGTCTGGACGCACGAGCAGGAAGGCAATCTCTTCAAGCCGCCCTATCGCGGCGTCGACAAGACCGTCAGCGTACGGATGCTGGCATAGTCCTTTCACAGTCCAGATTTCCATCTCCCGCTACCGCGGTCGTGCTGAACCGGTTCGATACATCTCGTCTGTACCGGATTGGGACGCAGTCCAGTCGTCCTGAATTGCGAGCCTGATCATGGTAAGCGCTTTGTCAACAAAGCCGCGCTGACGCGACTTTCATTTACCGGCTGTTTACCTTGCCGTCGCTTGAAACCGTTTGGAAACAATGGCCTGAGCGAGAGCCGCTCGCTTTCTCGCGCCTGGCGGCGCGATCCGGCCGGATTCCTGCAATGCGCCTTCGGACAGCTGCAGGCTGTGGCGAATGGAGGCGGAAGGAATGCAGCGTTTCGGGGGTCTTGTTCAGGCGATCGGCGGCTTTGCCGGGGATCGCAGCGGAAATTTCGCGGTGCTGTTTGGTATAATCAGCTCGGTGCTGGCGCTGAGTGTCGGCTTTGCCGTCAACGTGTCCCAACTCTACAATGTGAAATCGAGCCTGCAAGGCGTCGTCGACGCTGCGGTCACCTCGACGGCGCGCGACCTGACAACCGGCGTCATCAGCGAGGCCGACGCCAGCAAATCGGTGCAGGCCTTTCTCGATGCCAACAGCACGGCGGGTATCCTGCAGGACAACCAGATCGTTCTCGACAAGCTGACCGTCGACCGGACTGCAAACACGGTTCAGGCGGATGTCCATGTCAATGTCAGCTACTATTTCCCGCTTTTCGGCACGAGTGGCATGCAAAGCGTTCCCGCATCGACGATGGCGCTCTATTCGGACAAGCAGATCGAAGTCGCAATGATGCTCGATGTGACCGGGTCGATGGCCGGCCAGAAAATCATCGATCTGCGGACGGCTGCGGCGAATGCCGTCGACAGTTTCCTGGGCGGTCAGGACCCCTCCAAGCCACGAGTGCGGGTTGCCATCGTGCCTTACGCAAATTCGGTGAATGCGGGTACACTTGCGCCCAGCAGCGTCTATGTGGAAACCAGCACCAGCCAACGCAAACAGGCGCCGGCCAATGACGCCGTGCAATATATCTCGGGCTTCATCCGTCCGGACAATTGCGCCACCGAACGCAAGGGGATCTATCAATATTCGGACGCGGGCCCCGACGCCAGCATGGTCAACCGCGACTACCTGCTGTCGTCCTTCGCTTGGCAAACCGGCACCGCCGCCTGCCCGGCCGCCACGCTGATGCCGCTGACGGCGGATGCGACGGCGCTCAAGACGGTCATCAAGAATTTCGTCGCATCCGGCGGCACCGCCGGCCATATCGGCGTGCAGTGGACCTGGTACATGCTGTCGGAGAACTGGGGTAGCATCATGAGGACTTCGCAACGGCCGGCCAAGATGGATCCAAAAAAGGTCGCCAAAATCGCGATCCTGATGACCGACGGCGAATTCAACCTATCCTACTTCGATGCGAGCACGGTGAGCGACGTTTACAATGACGCCGGCAAGGAGCCGACCCGCACGGCCGCCAAGACACTCTGCGCTGCCATGCGCAACAAGGGCATTGAGGTCTTCACCATTGGGTTTGACCTAAACGAAACGAATGCCAAGGCGACGCTCCAGGATTGCGCCAGCCCGGACACCGCCAAGATCAAGCACTTTTATCAGGCGGCCAATGGAACCGAACTCAACCAGGCTTTCCAGGATATAGCGCGCAACGTCGAGATGTTGACCGTAACCAGATAGGGGACAACAGCTCAAAAGGAAAAGGCCGCCGCTTCTTGCGAAGTCGGCGGCCTTCCGTGTTTCCGTCCATGGCGCGGCTCCTGGCGGCGACACTGGTCGCCAGCCGCGCATCTCGCGCCTTAACGGGAAGACTGCTTCCCGAAAGTGCAATCCGCTGAGGCCACGTTCTGGAAAACGAAATCACTCGACATCGGATCACCTCCTTTCGATTTGTTGAACACTCCCCCATGATGGGGTGTCACCCGGGAAATGGCAAGGCGCGGCATCCAAAAATCCTGAACAAGCGTGCTTGCGCACCCAGGCGGCTTGCGGCCGGCCGATCTGGCAGGCAAGATCGGGCCGCTATTGTTCCGGGCCACTATTTTGCCGGGTAAGGGAGGACGGGGATGGAGGCAGCCGAGAGAGCGGCCCGGATTGTTCGGACGGTCATCGAAACGATGAAGCCGGGTTTTGCGGTGAGGCTGTGGACGGGCGAGCGGATCGGCCCGGCTGCCGGCCCGGTGCTCACCATCAACGACCAGGACATCGTCTGGCAGATCGTACGTCGGCCCTCTTTATCGACGCTGATCGAGATGTGGATTGCCAAGGCGGTCGACGTCGAAGACGGATCGCTGTTCGATTTCTATGCCTTGCCCACGCACGGCAAGCTCAGGACGAAGCTCAAGACACTGCCGAAGCTGGCGATCCTGCGCGACCTGCCGGCGGTGCTGTTTTCGCGAAAACAGATGACGGCGCGAACCGATCTTTCCGGCCGCAATCCTTACGTCAGCGGTTCGAGCAAGGAGGCGATCCAGCATCACTACGACATTTCCAACGCATTCTACCGGCTCTTCCTCGACGAGCGCATGGTCTATAGCTGCGGCTACTTCAAGGACTTCGCCAACGATATCGATCAGGCGCAGAGAGACAAGCTCGACCATATCTGCCGCAAGCTTCGGCTGAAGCCCGGCGACAGATTGCTCGACATCGGCTGCGGCTGGGGAGCGATGCTCATCCATGCCGTGAAGAATTATGGCGTCGTCGGCCACGGCGTTTCGCTATCGGAGGCACAGACCGAGTTCGCCCGCGAACGCATCCGCGCTGAGGGGCTGGAGGATCGCATCACCATCGAGATAAAGTCCTATGCCGAGCTGTCCGGTTCCTTCGACAAGATCTCGTCGATCGGCATGTTCGAACATCTGGGGCTTGCCAACCATGCCGCCTATTTTTCGACCATCCATCGCCTGCTCAAACCCGGCGGCATCTATCTGCACCATGCCATCACCCGCCGCGACAAGGGCAGCATGAAGAAGACGCTGCGCAAGGGGCCGGAATTCAAAGCGCTGATCAAATACATTTTTCCGGGCGGCGAACTCGATACGATCGGCATGACGCTCGGCAATCTCGAGGCGCACGGCTTCCTCATCTATGACGTCGAAAACTTGCGCGAGCACTATGCGCGCACCTGCCGGCTATGGGCCGAGCGCCTCCACGCACGCTTTGACGAGGCCATCGCCGAGGTCGGCGAATCCAAGGCGCGGCTCTGGCTGCTTTATCTCACCGGCTGCTCGATTACCTTCGAACGCGCCTCGGCGCAGATTTTCCAGACCGTCGCCACCAGGCGCGCGCGCGGCCCAAGCGGCCTGCCGCCGACGCGGGCGGATTTATACTAATAGCTACAGGAGACGCATCGTGGCGCCGATCTCGACGCGGGCCGGTCGATCGACAGTGCAGTAGACGCCGAAATTATGGGCGTTGTGGCGGACCAGGCTGCGCAGGATTGCCGGGTCGTGGTCGAACCCGTCCTGGCCAATGATGGTGAAGCCGCAGCGGCGGCACGGCTCGGAGATGGTCAGGAGCAGGTCGCCGATCGCCAGCTTGCGCCCGATCCATTCGGTTTCGGGGAATGACCCCTCGATCTTCGGCATGTCGACGACGATGTTGGGGCGGAAGCGGCGCGGGTCGGCGGTGCCGTCTGGATGCAGCAACTTCAACTGCGCCAGCGAAGCGGTGGTCAGCAGATGAATGGGGGCTTTGACATAGCGTTCCGCCAGCAGGGGACCGGCGTATCCCGGTGTAGTATTCTCGCGGCGGAACGGCCGGATGGAGGCCGCAAAGCCGAGATAGGCGGAAATGGCGCGGTCGCTATCAGCGCCCGGTGCGGCTAGCCAGTCGCCATCCGGGACCGCAACCTCCAGTGCGCCGGCCGGCGACAGCCGGGTTCGGATGCGGGGCACCTTGTGCCATTTCACTTCGCGGTCCGGCCGTGCGATTTCATTGTTCGACGTGTCGATAAGACCAAACAGGCGGTCGCCTTCAACGGTATGCCGGGCGACCGAGATCGCCTGCTGGCGCTCGCCGGCGAGCGAGCTCGCGGGATAGCGCCAAAGCTCGGTGACGGCACCCAATATGGCTTGCATCAGCTCTTCTTGTTCTGCCGATTGGCGATCAGGTCGTCGACGACCGCCGGATCGGCCAGCGTCGAGGTGTCGCCGAGCGCGGCAAAATCGTCCTCGGCGATCTTGCGCAGAATGCGCCGCATGATCTTGCCGGAACGGGTCTTCGGCAGGCCGGGCGCGAACTGGATCTTGTCGGGCGAAGCGATGGCGCCGATCTCCTTGCGGACATGGGCGACGAGCTCCTGGCGCAATTCCTCGCTTGGCGTCTCGCCGGCCATTAGCGTGACATAGCAGTAGATGCCCTGGCCCTTGATATCGTGCGGGTAGCCGACGACGGCCGCTTCCGAGACCTTCTCATGCGAAACCAGCGCCGATTCGACCTCGGCGGTGCCCATGCGGTGGCCGGAGACGTTGATGACGTCGTCGACGCGGCCGGTGATCCAGTAGTAGCCGTCAGCATCGCGGCGGCAGCCGTCGCCGGTGAAGTACCTGCCCTTGTAGGTCGAGAAATAGGTCTGCACGAAGCGGTCGTGATCGCCATAGACGGTGCGCATCTGGCCCGGCCATGAGTCGGCAATACAAAGATTGCCGCTGGCTTCACCCTCCAGCACCTTGCCGTCACCATCAACCAGCTGCGGGTTGACGCCAAAGAAGGGCCGCGTCGCCGAGCCCGCCTTGAGGTGGGTGGCGCCCGGAACCGGCGTGATCATGATGCCGCCGGTCTCGGTCTGCCACCAGGTATCGACGATCGGCACCTTGCCGTTGCCGACAACGTTGAAATACCATTCCCAGGCTTCTGGATTGATTGGCTCGCCGACGGTGCCGAGCACGCGCAGCGACTTGCGCGACGTCTTGGTGACATGGGCGTCGCCGGCGCCCATCAGCGCGCGCAGCGCCGTCGGCGCGGTGTAAAAGATGTTGACCTTGTGCTTGTCGATCACGTCCCAGAAACGCGACTGCGACGGGTAATTCGGCACGCCTTCGAACATCAGCGTGGTGGCGCCGTTGGCGAGCGGCCCGTAGACGATGTAGCTGTGGCCGGTGACCCAGCCGACATCGGCGGTGCACCAGTAGACGTCCCCGTCGTGATAGTCGAAGACATATTGGTGGGTCATCGAGACATAGACGAGATAGCCGGCGGTGGTGTGCAGCACGCCTTTCGGCTTGCCGGTCGAGCCCGACGTGTAGAGGATGAACAGCGGATCCTCGGCGTTCATCTTCTCGGGCTTGCATTCGGCCTTAACCGTCGCGACCTCGTCATGGTACCAGACGTCGCGCCCGGCGGCCCAGCCGGTCTTGCCGCCGGTGCGGCGTACTACCAAGACCTTTTCGACTTTCGTTCCGGCCTTGGCGGCGATCTCGATCGCCTTGTCGGTGTTCTCCTTCAGCGGGATCGGCTTGCCGCCGCGCAGGCCTTCGTCGGCGGTGATGAGGAAGGTCGACTTGCAGTCGTCGATGCGTCCGGCCAGCGCGTCCGGCGAAAAGCCGCCGAAGACCACCGAATGAATGGCGCCGATGCGCGTGCAGGCGAGCATCGCATAGGCGGCCTCCGGGATCATCGGCATGTAGATGGTGACGCGGTCGCCCTTCTTGACGCCGTGCTTCTTCATCACATTGGCGAGGCGGCAGACATGTCCGTAAAGCTCGTTATAGGTGATCTTCCTGTCGTCGTAGGGATTGTCGCCTTCCCAGATGATGGCGGTCTGTTCGCCGCGCTTCTTCAGATGCCGGTCGATGCAGTTCCAGGAAACGTTGGTCTCGCCATCCTCGAACCATTTGATTGAGACCTTGCCGTCGAAGGACGTGTTCTTGACCTTGCTGTACGGCTTGAACCAGTCGATGCGCCTGCCGTGCTTGCCCCAGAACTTGTCCGGGCTCTTGACGCTGTCGGCGTACCATTTCAGGTAGGTGTCATTGTCGATCAGCGCGTTCTTCTTCCACGCCGGCTGGACGCGATGGACATGAACATCGGACATTTCTTCGCCTTCCTCCCGAAACCAAACCGCCGGCTTGACTGCCGGCAGGATCGCAGCGTTGCGGCCGCGAATTCGCGCGCATTATTAACAGTTCGGCGATGACGGCAACATTAGACGTTGGATTTGCGCGGCGGGATGCCGCAGGTCCCTTCCCGGGTGGTGTCAGCACTCTAGCGAGACGGCTGCTAACCGCATGTTTTTGCGGCAGAAATCTGGCTCGACCGCAGAAATATCAATAGACGATTAAGCAAATGGGGTGCACAATTTCAGGCTGGGAGGAAAGAGAATCAACCAGGGGACCGCAATGCGCGACCATTCCGAAATGGACCTGATGCTCAAGGGCTATGGCTTGACCACGGCCAAGATTCTTTATCACTTTCCCGATCATCCGCATCTGCTGCAGAGCTTCATCTGGCAGGATTACGACATCGCCCCGAAATTTCCGGTGCTTATCCGCTTCATCGAGTTCTGGCAGGCCAAGCTCGAAGGCCCGCTGCATTCAGTCAGCTACACGCACCAGAAGCTGATCGCGCCGAACGAATGGCGCAAGGTCGACGGCGAGTTCGTGCTGCATTAAAGCACGCGGGCGGCAGCCTGGGAGCCGCCGCCCAGCTTTTGGAGCGTCAGACGGCGGGCGGGTTCAGCCGGGCAAAACCCTCCTGCCGGCGATAGGGAAAATACGGGTAGGGTGCGGTGACCTCGCTTGCCGTGTCCAAGATTTTCATCTGATCCGGGGTCAGTGACCATCCGACGGCGCCGAGATTCTGGCGCAACTGCTCCTCGTTGCGCGCGCCGATGATGACGGAGGCGACGGTCGGCCGCTGCAGCAGCCAATTGATGGCGATCTGCGGTATGGTCTTGCCGGTTTCCTCGGCGACAACATCAAGCCCGTCGACGACCCGATAGAGATGCTCGTCGTCGACGGGCGGTCCGAAGCTTGCCGTGTCGTGCAGCCGGCTTTTCTCGGGCAGCTTCTGGCCACGGCGGATCTTGCCGGTCAGGCGGCCCCAGCCGAGCGGGCTCCACACCAGCGCACCGACGCCCTGGTCGAGGCCGAGCGGCATCAACTCCCATTCATAATCGCGCCCGACCAGCGAATAATAGACCTGGTGGGCGACGTATCGGGGATAGCCGTATCTGTCCGCCAGGCCGAGCGACTTCATCACTTGCCAGCCGGAAAAATTGGAAACGCCGACATAACGCAGCTTTCCGGCGCGCACGAGCCTATCCAGCGTCGATAGCACCTCCTCGATCGGTGTTGCGGCGTCGAACGCGTGCAGCTGCAGCAGGTCGATGTAGTCGGTGCCAAGACGCCTCAGTGCGTCCTCGACGGCCTTGATGAGGCGCGAGCGGGACGAGCCGGCGTCGTTGGGACCGTCGCCCATCGGCAGCGAGGTCTTTGTCGAGATCAGCACGGCATCGCGGCGGCCCTTCATCGCTTCGCCGAGCACCTGTTCGGAAGCGCCATTCGAATAGACGTCGGCGGTGTCGAACAGGTTGACGCCCGCCTCCAGGCAGATGTCGACCAGCCGCCGGGCTTCCGTCGCATCGCTGTTGCCCCAGGCGCCGAACAGCGGCCCTGACCCGCCGAAGGTTCCAGCGCCGAACGAGAGCGCCGGGACTTTCAGGCCCGATGCGCCAAGATTTCGATAATCCATCTGTTTCTCCTATGGTGTACAAGGGTTCTTCGAGTTGCTACGAGCGGGCGGGTGCCGGTTCACCGAGCGTTGGGCGATCGAGGCGTAGCGCCAGCGCTGCCACGGAAAGCGCCGAGAGCGGCAGCAGGGCCGCGACCCAGGTGACGGCACCGAGGCCGGGGCCATGGGCGATGACCACGCCGCCGAGCCAGGCGCCGGCCGCATTGCCGAGATTGAAGGCGGCGATGTTGAAGGACGAGGCGAGGCTCTGGCCGGCGCCTTGTGCCTTTTCCAGTACCCACATCTGCAGCGGCGCCACCGTGGCGAAGGCGGCGGCGCCGAGCAGGCCGACATAGATGACGGCCATAACCTGGCTGTGCAGGGCGAAGGTCATGGTGCCGAGCACCAGCGCCAGCACGACGAGACTGCCGAGAACGGAAGGCACCAGCCAGCGGTCGGCGAACTTGCCGCCAGCGAGGTTGCCGGCGATGAGGCCGCCGCCGAAGACCAGCAGGATCGGCGACACCGCTGCTTCCTCAAAACCGGTGATCTCGGTCAGCAACGGGGCGATGTAGGTGAAGACGGCGAAGACGCCGGCATAGCCGAGCACGGTGGTGGCAAAGCCAAGCAGGACGGGCGTGCGGCCGAGCACGGCGAGATCGGCGCGCAAATTGCTTTGCTCAGGCGCTGTCTGGCTGCGCGGCACCAGCAGCAGGATGATGGCGAAAGCGACCATGCCGACCAGGGTCACCGCCCAGAAGGTCGCGCGCCAGCCGAAGGCCTGGCCGAGCCATGTTCCGAAGGGGACGCCGAGGATGTTGGCGATGGTCAGGCCGGTGAACATCAGGGCGATCGCCGATGCCTTCTTGTTGGGCGCCACCAGCCCGGTCGCCACGACCGAGCCGACGCCGAAGAAGGTGCCGTGGGCGAAGGCGGTGAGCACGCGCGCACCCATCAGCGTCCAGTAGTCTGGGGCCAGCGCGCACGCGAGGTTGCCTAGCGTGAAGATTGCCATCAGCGCCAGAAGCACGGTCTTGCGCGGCCACCGGCCGGTGGCGATCGTCAGCAGCGGCGCGCCGATGACGACGCCCAGCGCATAGCCGGAAATCAGTTGGCCGGCAGCTGAGATCGAGACGCCGAGATCGGTGCTGACGTCGAGCAGCAGGCCCATGATGACGAATTCGGTGACGCCAATACCGAAGGCGCCGGCGGCAAGAGCGTAGAGAGCAAGAGGCATGGCGGTTCCCACTTCGATGACGGCCAGTTTCGACGACGGGCGCCGTGTCCTCTCACGCCCGGCCCGAAAGATCGTGATGCACCGAACTGTGAACCAGCCTTGCCTAGGGCACATTGCCTGTGAAATAGATTCACCAATGGCCAGGCCCGACATCAACCGCTCCGGCGAGATCGAAGTGTTCGTCCGCGTCGTCGAGGCCGGCAGCTTTTCGGCCGCTGCACGTGCGCTGCGCATGAGCCCGTCGGCGGTTAGCAAGCTGATCGCGCGGCTGGAGGGGCGTCTTGGCGCCCGGCTGGTCATCCGCTCGACGCGCAAGCTGCGACTGACACCGGAAGGGGCGGCCTTCTTCGACAGCGGCGTGCGCATCCTGGCCGACATGGCGGTAGCCGAGCGCGAGGCAGCGGCGGGCGCCGCGCCGCGTGGCCGGCTGCGGATCAATAGCTACGTGCCTTTCGGGCAGCACCGGCTGATCCCGCTTTTGCCGCGTTTTCTAGAACGATACCCCGAAATCTCGGTCGATCTGGTGTTGACCGACAGTGTTATCGACCTGATGGAGGAGCGCGCCGACGTCGCCATACGTGCCGGCCCGCTCGGCGAATCACGGCTAGTGGCGCGCAAGCTCGGGCAGAGCCGGGTGGTCGTCGTTGCCGCGCCATCGTATCTCGAAGCGCGTGGCACACCCAAGACGCCCGCCGATCTCGATCGTCACAACCGGATGGGCTTCTGCTTCGTGCGCCACGTCGAGGGCTGGCCTTTTGTCGACGCGGCCGGCAAGCCGATCACCATATCGATCGTTGGAAACACGCTGGTCAGCGACGGCGAGGCGATGCGGTTGATGGCGCTCTCAGGGGCGGGCATCGCCCGGCTGGCACGCTGGCACGTGGAGGCCGACATTGCCGCCGGCCGGCTGCTGCCGCTGCTGGAAGAGTTCAACCCCGGCGACGAGGAACTGACCCATGCGGTTTATGTCGGCCAAGGCAAGCATTTGCCGGCGCGGGTACGGGCCATTTTAGATTTCCTGGCCGAAACCGCGCGGCTGGGCTGAAGCGGAAGGCATTCGGGAGCCATTTGGCTCCCGAATTTGGCTGCCGAAATGTCACGTCGACAAGGAACTACTTCTTTGGCGTGAACGGCGCCGGCCTGCGGCCCGCCGCCTGGCGTTCGAGCATCCAGCCCGGATATTCGGGCGGGAGCGCGCTGACTTCGTCGAGACGAGCAAGATCGTCGGCATCGAGCTTCAACTCGGTTGCCGCAAGGTTCTGTTCCAACTGGTCCATGCGGCTGGCGCCGATGATGACGCTCATCACGAACGGTTTGGCCAGGACAAAGCCGAGCGCCACCGTGGCGACGCTGACGCCGTGCTTGGCGGCGATCTCGCGCATGACGGCGACCGCTGCCCAGGCACGGTCCTCATTGACCGGCGGGAAATTGAAGCTGGCGCGGCGACCTTCGCCATTGCCGGGGGCACCGGGTCCGTACTTGCCCGAGAGCAGGCCGCCCGCCATCGGTGACCAGACCATCAGCCCGAGCTTCTCCTCGTTGAGCAGCGGCACGATCTCGCGCTCGAGATCGCGGCCAGCGATCGAGTAATACGATTGGACGGTTTCGAAACGGGCAAAGCCCTTGCGCTCGGCAATACCCAACGCCTTGGCGATGCGCCAGGCCTGCCAGTTCGAGACGCCGACATAGCGGACCTTGCCAGCGGCAACCAGGTCGTCGAGCGCCCGCAGCGTTTCGTCTATCGGCGTGACCGTGTCGGTGCCGTGCAGCTGATAGAGATCGATATGGTCCAGCTGCAGCCGTTCGAGGCTACCTTCGACCGAATCCATGATATGGCCGCGCGAAGAACCGCGCTGGTTCGGGCCGCCGCCCATGGCGCCGTGAACCTTGGTGGCGATGATCACGTCCTGCCGATTGACGCCGAGATTTCTCAGCGACTGGCCGAGAAGCCGTTCCGAGGCGCCGAAGGAATAGACATCCGCCGTGTCGAAGAAATTGACGCCGGCGGCGAGCGAGCGGGCGACGATCTCGTCGACGCCCTCCTGGTCGAGGCTGGCGATCAGGCCCCATTGGGCATTCTCGCCGGCGGCGCCGAATGTCATCGTACCGAGGCAAAGTTCGGAGACGAACATCCCCGTATTTCCAAGTTGATTGTAACGCATGGTGGCTCCAGAGGCTTTGGGATAACTCGAACCATATAGGAACGAAACGTTCCGTTTCTATTGCTGGCGTAGTCAGCGTCAGCCTGTGGCCTAAGGCCGGCTGCGCCTCATCTGGCGCCGAAAATCGCCGATCCAACCCTGACACTGGTCGCGCCGAAGGCGATCGCCGTTTCGTAGTCGCCGGACATGCCCATAGAGAGCTTGTCAACGCCGGCCTCAAGCCCAAGCTTTTCTAGCAGCGCGAAATGCGGACCGGGGTTCTCGTCCGCCGGCGGAATGCACATCAGCCCTTCGATGGCGAGGGCGTGAACCGAGCGGCAGCGGGCCACGAAGGCGACGGCCTCGCGCGGCTCGATGCCGGCCTTTTGCGGCTCCGAGCCGGTGTTGACCTGGACGTAGAGCCTTGGCGTCCTGCCCTGCCTGGCGATTTCCTTGCCGAGTTCGGCGGCGATCTTTTCACGGTCGACGGTTTCGATGACGTCGAACAGCGCCACCGCTTCCTTTGCCTTGTTCGATTGCAACGGCCCGATCAGGTGCAGCTCGATGTCGGGGAAAGCTTCCTTCAGCGCCGGCCACTTGGCTTGCGCCTCCTGGACGCGGTTCTCGCCGAAGACGCGCTGGCCGGCCTCGATAACCGGACGGATATCGGTGGCATCGAAGGTTTTCGAGACCGCAACCAGCGTCACCGCCCCGGCCTCGCGCTCGGCAGTGGCGATCCTTGCCTTGACGGTGAAAAGCTGTTCGACGGCGCTCGCCATGCCTATATCCTGCCTGTGTTTGGCTTTTCGCCGGATCGCCGCAGTTGACGGGTCCGGTAATCCATGGTGAACACCGCGACGACATTTCCTGAGCCGCCCGGGCATTGTCCGGCGGCTCGCGCATGCTTTTAAGTGAAAAACACCCGATGGCAACCGAACGATACAATCCGCGCGCGTCAGAGCTCAAATGGCAGAAGGCCTGGGACGCCAAGAAGCTGTTCGAAGCCGACAACGATGACCCGCGCCCGAAATACTACGTGCTGGAGATGTTCCCCTATCCATCGGGGCGCATCCATATCGGCCATACCCGCAACTATACGATGGGCGACGTGGTGGCGCGCTACAAGCGGGCCAAGGGTTTCAACGTGCTGCACCCGATGGGCTGGGACGCCTTTGGCATGCCAGCCGAAAACGCAGCAATGCAGAACAAGGTCCATCCCAAGGACTGGACCTATCAGAACATCGCTGCCATGCGCGAGCAACTCAAGGTCATGGGCCTGTCGCTCGATTGGGCACGCGAGTTCGCTACCTGCGATGTCGATTATTACCACCGCCAGCAGATGCTGTTCCTCGATTTCGTCGAGAAGGGCCTGGTGACGCGCAAATCCTCCAAGGTCAACTGGGATCCGGAGGACATGACGGTGCTTGCCAACGAGCAGGTCATCGACGGGCGCGGCTGGCGCTCGGGCGCGCTGGTGGAACAGCGCGAGCTGACGCAATGGTTCTTCAAGATCACCGACTATGCGCAGGATCTGCTGGATTCGCTCGACCAGCTCGACGACTGGCCGGAAAAAGTGAAGCTGATGCAGGCGAACTGGATCGGCCGTTCTGAAGGCCTGCTGATCCGCTGGCCGCTGGCCAAGCCAGTCGCCGGCGAGCATGAGCTCGAAGTCTATACGACAAGGCCCGACACCATCTTCGGCGCCTCCTTCATGGCGATTGCGGCCGACCATCCGCTGGCCAAAAAGGCGGCCGAAGACAATCCGGCGCTGGCAAAGTTCATCGACGAGGTCCGCCACATGGGCACGTCGGTGGCGGCCCTGGAGACGGCCGAGAAGAAGGGCTTCGATACCGGCATCCGCGTCGTCCATCCGTTCGACGAGAAGTGGACGCTGCCCGTCTACGTCGCCAATTTCGTGCTGATGGACTACGGCACCGGCGCCGTTTTCGGCTGCCCGTCCGGTGACCAGCGCGACCTCGACTTCGCCAACAAATACGGCCTGCCGGTCATTCCAGTGGTGATGCCGGAAGGCGAGAATCAAGGAAGCTTCCAGATCATCGACGAGGCCTATGTCGGCGACGGCGTGATGATCAATTCGCGCTTCCTCGACGGCATGAAGCCGGATCAGGCATTCGACGAGGTGGCGAAGCTGCTCGAACAGAAGACCATCGGCAACCGGCCGATGGCCGAGCGCAAGGTGAATTTCCGCCTGCGCGACTGGGGCATTTCGCGCCAGCGCTATTGGGGCTGCCCGATCCCGATGATCCATTGCGAGGATTGCGGCGTTGTGCCGGTGCCGAAAGCCGACCTGCCGGTCAGGCTGCCTGACGATATCGAGTTCGACCGGCCGGGCAATCCGCTCGACCGTCATTCGACATGGCGGCACGTCAAATGCCCGCGTTGCGGCAAGGATGCGCGGCGCGAAACCGACACGATGGACACGTTCGTCGATTCGTCGTGGTATTTCGCGCGCTTCACCGCGCCCTGGGCCAACGATCCGACCGATCCCAAGGCCGCGACTGAATGGCTGCCGGTCGACCAGTATATTGGCGGCATCGAGCACGCCATTTTGCACCTGCTCTATTCTCGCTTCTTCACCCGCGCCATGCGCGAGACCGGCCATGTCGATCTCGCCGAGCCGTTCAGGGGCCTGTTCACGCAAGGCATGGTGGTGCACGAGACGTATCGGGTTGGCGGCGCCTCGAACGGCCGCTGGCTTGCGCCGAGCGAGGTCAGGCTGGAGGACGCCGACGGCAAGCGCCGCGCCTTCGAAATCGCCACTGGCGAAGAGGCGGTGATCGGTCCGCTCGAAAAAATGTCGAAGTCGAAGAAGAATACCGTTAGCCCGGAAGAGATCACCGACGGCTACGGCGCCGATACGGCGCGCTGGTTCATGCTGTCGGACTCGCCGCCCGAACGCGATGTCGAATGGACCGACGAGGGTGCGGCCGGCGCGCATCGCTTCATCCAGCGCATCTGGCGGCTGGTGTTGACGGCTGCCGATTCGCTCGCCGGAGTTCGGCCAGAGGCGGCGAAGGACGGCGAGGCCGGAACAGTGTCCAAGGCCGCGCACAAGATCCTCAAGTCTGTCGGCGAGGATATTGAAAAGCTCGCCTTCAACCGTGCCATCGCCCGTATCTATGAGCTCGCCAATGCCTTGACCGTACCGCTCAACGAGGCAGCCGAAGGCAAGGCCGGTCCGGCGCTCCAAGCGGCCTGCCGTGAAGCCGTCGAGATCCTGGTGCACCTGATCGCGCCGGTCATGCCGCATCTGGCCGAGGAGTGCTGGCAGACGCTCGGCGGCACCGACCTTGTCGCCGAACGGCCCTGGCCGGACTACGATCCCTCGCTTGTCGTCGACGCCGAGATCGTGCTGCCGGTCCAGGTCAACGGCAAGAAGCGCGGCGATTTGACAATTGCCCGCGACGCGGACCAAGGTGCGGTCGAAAAAGCGGTTCTGGCCCTCGACTTCGTGCAGAAAGCGCTCGAAGGTAAGGCACCGCGCAAGGTGATCATCGTGCCGCAGAGGATCGTCAATGTTGTTGCCTGATCCGAAAAAAGCGGAGCTGACGCCGCGCCGTATCATGCTCTACGGGCTGCTCGCTTCGGTGGCGCTGGTTTCCGCCTGCACGGTGCGGCCGCTCTATTCAAGCGCGCCGCTGATCGCCGGCTCTCAGGTCGGCGCTGCTGCCGAACTGGCATCGATCTCGGTCAAGCCGGTCAAGACCCGCTACGCCCAGCAGGTCCGCAACAATCTGATCTTCGCGCTCGGCCAGGGCGCCGGCGAGCCTGCTTCGCCGGTCTATTCGCTTGATCTCGGCGTCTCCGAACTCGTCGAATCGGCGGCAATCGAGCAGGTCACGACCGACGAGGACGAGCCGACCGCCGGCACAGTGACGCTGACCGCCAACTATGTGCTGAGCGATGCCAAGACCGGCACGGTCATAGCGAGGGGCAAGCGCTCTATCCCGTCCTCATACGATAGGCCGCGCCAGGAATTCGCGTCGTATCGGGCGCAGATCGACGCCGAGAACCGCGCGGCGCGCGAACTGGCGGATGTGCTGCGGCTGTCGATCGCCCAAGATCTGATCAAGCACGGCAAGCCGGCGGCAAGCTAGGTCTCTCCATCCTGGATTGAAGCGCTCCGTCTGTGGCGGATTGCGCTGTCAGCAAGAGGCCGATTGCTCGGCCTTTTTTGTTCGACGTAGGATATTTCGCTTCAGCCGATCTTCTGGCCGGTCTTTGCCCAGTCGGCGAGAAACTGCTCCAGGCCCTTGTCGGTCAGCGGGTGCTTGACCAGCGCCTTGAGCGTCGCCGGCGGGGCGGTGATGACGTCGGCGCCGATCAGTGCCGCCTGTTTGACATGGTTCACCGTGCGCACAGAAGCGGTCAGGATTTCGGTCTGGAAATCATAATTGTCGTAGATGGTGCGGATATCGGCAATCAGTTCCATGCCGTCCCAACCGCTGTCGTCGATGCGGCCGACGAAGGGCGAGATGAAGGAGGCGCCGGCCTTGGCGGCGAGCAGCGCCTGGGTGGCCGAGAAGCACAGCGTGACGTTGACCATGCGGCCGTCCGACCGGATGTCCTTGCAGGCTCTCAGGCCGTCGAGCGTCAGCGGCACCTTGATGCAGACATTGTCGGCGATCCTGGCCAGGATCTTGGCCTCCGCCATCATATCCTTGTACTCGGTGGCAACGACTTCGGCTGAGACCGGTCCCTTGACGATCTCGCAGATCTCTCTGGTGACGTCGGCGATCTTGCCGCCCGATTTCAGGATCAGCGACGGATTGGTGGTTACGCCGTCGAGCAGCCCCAAATCGTTCAGCTCACGGATTTCCTTGACATCGGCGGTGTCGACAAAAAATTTCATGGCGGTCTCCTGAAGATTTTTGATGTGCAGGTCATGCACATTCGGGGTCGGACTTTGATCTAGACCAAAGTCGGGGCAAGGTCACGCCTCATGATCGAAGATTCGCCCTTTGTCGCGGCCGCACCGGTGCTGGTCCCAATGCCTGCTGAGCGCCCCTACACCTATGCTGTGCCGGCTGGCATGCGCGTGGTGCCGGGCTCGATCGTGCGCGTTCCGCTTGGGCCCCGCCAGGTCGCCGGCATCGTCTGGGACGGCGCCGTCGAAAAGGTCGACGCGAAGAAATTGCGGCCGATCGAGCAGGTTTTCGACTGCCCGCCGATCGACCGCGCGATGCGGCGTTTTGTCGATTGGGTGGCGCAGTACACGCTGTCGCCGCCCGGCATGGTGGCGCGCATGCTGCTCAGGGCGCCGGAGGCGTTCGATCCGGAGCCGTGGATCGAAGGGCTGCAGCGCACCTTCGCCAAGCCCGACCGGATGACGGAGGCGAGGACGCGCGTGCTGGAAACGGCCGAAGGTGGGCTCGCCTGGACGCGGTCGGGCCTGGCGCATGCGGCAGGCGTGTCGTCGACGGTGGTGGACGGGCTGAGGGCGCAGGGGGTATTCGAGACGGTGATGATCCCGCCGCGGCCGGTGGTCGCAGCACCCGATCCCGGCTACGCCGTGCCGGCACTGATGCCCGACCAGAGCGATGCCGCCGAGATGCTGCGCGCCAATGTCGCGGCCGGCATATTCGGCGTCACCCTGCTCGACGGTGTAACCGGATCCGGCAAGACGGAGGTCTATTTCGAGGCGGTTGCGGCCGCGCTCGATCGCGGCACGCAAGTGTTGATCCTGCTGCCGGAAATCGCGCTGACCCACGCCTTCCTCGAGCGCTTTCAGGAGCGGTTCGGCGCCAAGCCGGCTGAGTGGCACTCGGACCTGCCGCCAAGAATGCGCGAAAAGGTCTGGCGGCAGGTGGCGGAAGGCGGCGTGCGGGTGGTCGCAGGCGCGCGCTCGGCGCTGTTCCTGCCGTTCAGGGAGCTTGGGCTGATCGTCGTCGACGAAGAGCACGACCCCGCCTACAAGCAGGAGGATCGCGTCTTTTACAACGCGCGCGACATGGCCGTGGTGCGCGGCCATATCGGCGGGTTCCCGGTCGTGCTCGCCTCGGCGACACCGTCGGTCGAAAGCCGGGTCAATGCCAGCCAGGGCCGCTACAGCAGGGCGGTGCTTTCGGCGCGCTTTGCCGAGGCGGCACTTCCCGATCTCAAGACGATCGACATGCGCCGTGCGCCGCCTGCGCGCGGCGGCTTCCTGTCGCCTGTACTGCTCGGCCATATACGGCAGACGCTGGAAAGAAAGGAACAGTCGCTGCTGTTTCTCAACCGGCGCGGCTATGCGCCGCTGACGCTCTGCCGGGTCTGTGGCCACCGCTTCGGCTGTCCGGTCTGCTCGGCCTGGCTGGTCGAGCACCGCTTTCGCGGTCAGCTCGTCTGCCACCATTGCGGGCACAATGAACGCCGGCCCGAGGCCTGCCCGGAATGTGGCACGCTCGATCATCTGGTCGCCTGCGGGCCGGGCGTAGAGCGCATCGCCGAGGAGGTCGTCGCGCATTTCCCTGATGCCCGCACCATCGTACTGTCGTCCGACCTGATGGGCGGCGTGCGGCGGCTGCGGCTCGAGCTCGAAGCCATAGCCAATGGCGAGGCCGACATCGTCATCGGCACGCAACTCGTCGCCAAGGGCCACAATTTCCCCAACATGACGCTCGTCGGTGTCGTCGATGCCGATCTCGGCCTGGCCAATGGCGACCCACGCGCCGCCGAGCGCACCTTCCAACTGCTCAGCCAGGTGACCGGCCGCGCCGGCCGCACCGGCAAGAAGAGCCTTGGCCTGCTGCAGACCTTCCAACCCGACCACCCGGTGATGCGGGCGATCGTCTCCGGCGATGCCGAGGCCTTCTACGAGCGCGAGATCGCCGAACGCGAGCGGGCGGGGCTGCCGCCCTTCGGCCGGCTCGCCGGCGTCATCGTCAGCGCGGCGACCCGGGCGGAAGCCGAAGGGCACGCCCGCGGCCTGCGCCGTGCCGCGCCGCAAGCCATCGACCTGTTCGTCCTCGGTCCGGCCGAGGCGCCGCTGTCATTGATCGGCGGCCGCCATCGCTTTCGCCTACTGATCCAGGGCGAGCGGCGCGCCGACATGCAAGGGTTCATCCGCACCATGCTGGCCGAGGGACCGAAGATAAGGGCCTCGGTGCGGGTCCAGGTCGATATCGACCCGCAAAGCTTTTTGTAAGGTGTCGATTACCCTTTCGAGACGCGTTCGGTGAATGGGTTCAGGTAAGGCACGTCGAGAATCGCAAAATGCCGGGTGTTGGCCGTCAAAACTGACAGGCCGTGCAAACGGGCGGTAGCTGCGATCAGAACGTCCGCCAGTCCCGGATTGGCGCCTCTGGCGATAGTGGCGTCTTCCAGTTTTCCGGCTTCTCGCGCGATTGCTAAATCGATGGGAAGGATGCGCTGGTTGAACTCTAGAAGCAACCTTTCGAACCACTCATTGATGCGCTCCGCCTTCATATGCCCGCCCGCCCGCTTCAGTTTCGCGATTCCTCGTTCCACCTCCAAGATGACGATCGACGAGAGCTGCCAAGAGCCGCGTTCTCCTTGTACAGCAACCCAGTTCTGCACGTGTGACGGAAGCAGAGGCCTACCAGGTGCAAATGCCGAGAGAAAAGACGTATCAAGCAGATAGCCGGTCAAAACTCCACTTCCCGCGACGGCGATTCGTTTCGCTCAAGCTCGATGCCGCCTGGATACCGAAGCAGGAAATCCACGAAGTCTTTTTGGCTGTTCTGCGGATAAAGTTTCCGTCCCTCACCGATTGGCACCACCATGACTGCGGGCTTGCCGTGCTTGGTGATAACCGTGGGCTCACCGTTCTCAGCGGCCTCCACGAGCGCGGAAAGGCTGGCCTTTGCCTCTCGCAGTTGCATCGTCTTCATGCGCGGAACCCCTTGTGGTCTCATGTAGTCACAATATAGGAATTGTGCAGAAAAAAACAGCCCATTGTTTAACGTCCTGTTAGCCCGGTCGAGACAACGGTCGCGCTCGCGTTGAGCTGACGCGCCCTGCAAATTGCCGACGGCCCATCTGGCGCATGTCAGTTGCTTCGCTAGAATGCCCGAAATTTTGAATATCCATTTACGAGGGGACAAGGATGGAATTTGCGTTTCCATGGCCGATGAGCCAGGGCGAGTGGCTGGCATGGTCGAGCGCGGTCGCGACTCTATTGCTCGGCCTGTTGCTATTCCTGGCTCCACAGCTGGCGTTCCGCATCCTGCGGCTGCAGGTCAGACCGGAGAAGGCAGCGGCGATCGCCGAGGGGCGCGGCCGGATGTCGGGCTTCTATCTCGGCGTCAGCCTGTGCTGCATCCTCTTGGCGCAGCCGCTGCTCTACATGGCGCTCGGCTTCTCCTGGCTATTCACCGCCTTCGGCCGGCTGCTGTCGATGATGTCGGACGGCGCCAATACGCCGTTCAACTGGGCATCCATCGTCGTCGAGCTGGTGCTGGCGGCGCTGCCGCTTGCGTTCGCCTTCGGCTTTTTGCCTTGAATCACAGAGCAATCCGGGGTTGGTTGCTGAACTCGGCGAGCGGATGCGACAATAGTGCCTGAAAACCATGCCGGACGACGCATTGCGGTCTGAAAATGCCTGTGCTAGACGGCAATCGACTTTCGACCGGGGATAGCGGAAGCCGCGCCTCCGTGCTTGGAAAAATGCAGTAAGGTCAAAGATTTAGCCAGAGTTTTTGCTCGCGCCAACAATCTGCGGCCTGTCAGACAAGAGAAAAGACGGTCCGTGGCCCAATCGTCATCGCCAATCTCAGGTGTCGCAGAACGCTATGCGGGTTCGCTGTTCGAACTCGCGCTGCAGGCCAATTCGGTGGCCAGCGTCGAGACCGACCTCAACAGTTTCGAAGCGATGCTCGAAGGCAGCGCTGACCTTTCGCGGCTGATCAGGAGCCCGGTTTTCTCCAGCGAAGACCAGGCCAAGGCGATCGCCGCGATCGCCGACAGAGCGGGGATCACGGGCCTCACTGGCAATTTCCTGCGCGTCGTTGCCCAGAACCGCCGGCTTTTCGCCGTGCCAGGAATGATCAAGGCGTTCCGCCAGATCGCCGCCGAACACCGCGGCGAGACCGCCGCCGAGGTCACCTCGGCGCATGCGCTGACGCCTGCCCAGGAAACCGAGCTGAAAGCGGCGCTGAAAAGCGTCGCCGGCAAGGATGTGGCGATCACCGTCACCGTCGATCCGTCGCTGCTCGGCGGGCTGGTGGTCAGGATCGGCTCGCGCCAGATCGATACGTCGCTCAAAACCAAACTCAATTCGCTCAAGCTTGCACTGAAAGAGGTCGGCTGATGGACATCCGCGCCGCGGAAATTTCCGCAATTCTGAAAGACCAGATCAAGAATTTCGGCAAGGAGGCCGAGGTCTCCGAAGTCGGCCAGGTGCTGTCCGTCGGTGACGGCATCGCCCGCGTCTATGGCCTCGACAATGTCCAGGCCGGCGAGATGGTCGAGTTCCCCGGCGGCATCCGCGGCATGGCGCTCAACCTCGAAGCCGACAATGTCGGCGTCGTTATCTTCGGCGCCGACCGTGACATCAAGGAAGGCGATACCGTCAAGCGCACTGGCGCCATCGTCGACGCGCCTGTCGGCATGGGCCTGCTCGGCCGCGTCGTCGACGCGCTCGGCAACCCGATCGACGGCAAGGGCCCGATCCAGGCCACCGAACGCAAGCGCGTCGACGTCAAGGCGCCCGGCATCATCCCGCGCAAATCGGTGAACGAGCCGATGTCGACCGGCCTCAAGGCCATCGACGCGCTGATCCCGGTCGGCCGCGGCCAGCGCGAGCTGGTCATCGGCGACCGCCAGACCGGCAAGACCGCGATCATCCTCGACACCATGCTCAACCAGAAATCGGTGCACGACAACGGCCCGGAGAAGGAAAAGCTTTACTGCGTCTATGTCGCCGTCGGCCAGAAGCGCTCGACCGTGGCGCAGTTCGTCAAGGTGCTGGAAGAGCGCGGCGCGCTCGACTATTCAATCATCATCGCCGCAACCGCGTCCGATCCGGCGCCGATGCAGTTCTTGGCGCCGTTCACCGCCTGCACCATGGGCGAATATTTCCGCGACAACGGCATGCACGCGCTGATCAGCTATGACGATCTGTCGAAGCAGGCCGTCGCCTATCGCCAGATGTCGCTGCTGCTGCGCCGTCCTCCGGGCCGCGAGGCCTATCCGGGCGACGTCTTCTACCTGCACTCGCGCCTGCTCGAGCGGGCCGCCAAGCTCAACGACGACAATGGCGGCGGGTCGCTGACGGCGCTGCCGATCATCGAAACGCAGGCCAACGACGTGTCGGCCTATATCCCAACCAACGTCATCTCGATCACCGACGGCCAGATCTTCCTGGAAACCAATCTGTTCTTCCAGGGCGTCCGTCCGGCGGTCAATGTCGGCCTGTCGGTGTCGCGCGTCGGCTCTTCGGCGCAGATCAAGGCGATGAAGCAGGTTGCCGGCTCGATCAAGGGTGAGCTCGCGCAGTACCGCGAAATGGCGGCTTTCGCGCAGTTCGGCTCCGATCTCGACGCCGCCACGCAGCGCCTGCTCAATCGCGGCTCGCGCCTGACCGAGCTTTTGAAGCAGCCGCAATTCTCGCCGCTCAAAGTCGAGGAGCAGGTCGCGGTGATCTTCGCCGGCGTCAACGGCTATCTCGACAAGCTGGCGATCAACCAGGTCGGCAAGTTCGAGCAGGGGCTGTTGTCGCACATGCGCTCGGCCGGCAAGGACGTGCTCGACGGCATCCGCAAGGAGAAGGCGCTGTCCGACGATCTGCGCGCCAGGCTGAAGGCAGAGATCGACGCCTTCGCCAAGACCTTTGCTTGAGTGGGCCGGACGGGATCAGGTTTGAAGCATGCCTTCGTTAAAAGACCTTCGTAACCGTATCGCCTCGGTCAAGGCGACGCAGAAGATCACCAAGGCGATGCAGATGGTCGCCGCGGCGAAGCTGCGCCGCGCGCAGGAAGCGGCTGAAGCGGCGCGTCCCTATTCGGAGCGCATGGGCGCGGTGCTGGCCAACATCACCCAGGCGATCGGCGGTGGCGGCGATGCCCCGGCGCTGATGACCGGTACCGGCAAGGACGACGTGCATCTGCTTGTCGTCTGCACGGCCGAACGCGGCCTGTGCGGTGGCTTCAATTCGCAGATCGCCCGCTTTGCCCGCGACCACATCCGCAAGCTTCTGGCCGACGGCAAGCAGGTCAAGATCATCTGCGTCGGCAAGAAGGGGTTCGACATATTGCGCCGCGACTACGGGGCGCTGATCATCGAGCGTGTCGATCTGCGCGAGGTCAAGACGCTGGGCTTCGTCAATGCCGATGCCATCGCCAAGAAGGTGATCCACCTGTTCAACGAAGGCGGCTTCGACATCTGCACGCTGTTCTATTCGCAGTTCAAGTCGGTGATCAGCCAGATCCCGACAGCGCAGCAAATTATCCCGGCGGGCGTGGTTTCGGATGCTGCTGAAGCGAAGGATGGTGGCAGCGCTGTCTACGAATACGAGCCGGAGCCGGGCGAAATCCTCTCCGATCTCATCCCGCGCAACATCTCCGTGCAGGTCTTCCGCGCGCTGCTCGAGAATGCGGCCGGCGAGATGGGCGCCAAGATGAGCGCCATGGACAATGCGACGCGCAATGCCGGCGACATGATCAACAAATTGTCGATCACCTACAACCGCCAGCGGCAGGCGCAGATCACCAAGGAATTGATCGAAATCATTTCGGGCGCCGAGGCGCTCTAGGCACGCTCCCAAGGAGGTCATCGACCTCAAGCGTGTGAGAAACAAAGAGACGAAAAGGGTAAAGACGATGGCGAAAGCAGCGACCCCGAAGACGGCAGCCCCTAAGGCCGCGGCACCAGCAAAGGCTCCGGCGGCAGCAAAGGCCGCTCCGGCCAAGAAGGCGGCAGCAACCAAGGCCGCCGCCGTGAATACGCCGGCCGCTACCATCAAGAAAACCGGCTTGGCGGGCAAGGTTCGCCAGGTCATCGGCGCTGTTGTCGACGTGCAGTTCGGCGAACATCTGCCGGCGATCCTGAACGCGATTGAGACGATCAATGTCGGCAATCGCCTGGTGCTCGAAGTGGCCCAGCATCTCGGCGAAAACACCGTACGCTGCATCGCCATGGACTCCACCGAAGGTCTGGTTCGCGGCCAGGACGTCTATGACACCGGCGCGCCGATCACCGTGCCGGTCGGCCCTGGCATGCTCGGTCGCATCATCAACGTCATCGGCGAGCCGGTCGACGAGGCAGGCCCGGTCGACGGCATCGAGATGCGCTCGATCCACCAGCCGGCGCCGACCTATGTCGAGCAGTCGACGGAAGCGCAGATCCTGGTCACCGGCATCAAGGTGCTCGACCTGCTGGCCCCCTATGCCCGCGGCGGCAAGATCGGCCTGTTCGGCGGCGCCGGCGTCGGCAAGACGGTGCTGATCCAGGAACTGATCAACAACGTCGCCAAGGCGCATGGCGGCTTCTCGGTGTTCGCCGGCGTCGGCGAGCGCACCCGCGAAGGCAACGACCTCTATCACGAGTTCATCGAGTCCGGCGTCAACAAGAAGGGCGGCGGCGAAGGCTCCAAGGCCGCGCTCGTCTATGGCCAGATGAACGAGCCGCCGGGCGCGCGCGCGCGCGTCGGCCTGACCGGCCTGACGGTTGCCGAATACTTCCGCGACCAGGGCCAGGACGTGCTGTTCTTCGTCGACAACATCTTCCGCTTCACGCAGGCGGGCTCGGAAGTGTCGGCGCTGCTCGGCCGCATTCCTTCGGCCGTGGGCTACCAGCCGACGCTGGCCACCGACATGGGCGCGCTGCAGGAGCGTATCACCACGACGACCAAGGGTTCGATCACCTCGGTGCAGGCGATCTATGTGCCGGCCGACGATTTGACCGACCCGGCACCGGCGACTTCATTCGCCCACCTCGACGCGACGACCGTGCTCAACCGCGCGATTTCGGAAAAGGGCATCTATCCGGCGGTCGATCCGCTCGATTCGACTTCGCGCATGCTCGACCCGATGGTTGTCGGCGAGGAGCACTACCAGGTCGCGCGCCAGGTGCAGTCGATCCTTCAGCGTTACAAGTCGCTGCAGGACATCATCGCCATCCTGGGCATGGACGAGCTGTCGGAAGAGGACAAGCAGACGGTTGCCCGCGCCCGCAAGATCGAGCGCTTCCTGTCGCAGCCCTTCTTCGTCGCCGAAGTGTTCACCGGCGCGCCGGGCAAGCTGGTTGACCTTGCCGACACCATCAAGGGCTTCAAGGGCCTTTGCAACGGCGACTACGACCATCTGCCGGAGGCCGCCTTCTACATGGTCGGCGGCATCGAGGAAGCGGTCGAGAAGGCACAGCGCCTGGCGGCTGAAGCGGCGTAAGCCAAAGCGAATAGCGAATAGGGAGTAGCGAATAGGGGTCTATGAGCCGGACGAGTTTCTTCACTACTCGCTACTCACTATTCCCTATTCGCTAAATTGATCATGCCTGAAGCTTTCAAGTTCGAACTGGTCTCGCCGGAGCGCCTCTTGGTTTCCGAGCAGGTCGAATCTGTCGTCATTCCGGGCGCCGAGGGCGAGATGACGGTGATGGCGCATCACGCACCGGTCATGACCACGATCAAGCCGGGCGTCGTCACGTTGAGGACCGCTTCCGGCAAGGAAGAACGCTACGTGGTGTTCGGCGGCTTTGCCGACATCGTTCCGGCCGGCTGCACGCTGCTGGCGGAATCGGCTGTGGCCGTCGGCGACATCGACCGCGCCGAGCTTGCCCGCCGCATCCAGGAGGCGAGGGAAGACGCCGCCGACGCCAAGGACGACCAGACCCGCAGCAAGGCCGAGCAGTTCCTTAACCAGCTCACCACGCTTGAAGGCGCCATCCTGCCGGCTTAACGCGAAGGATCAGTTCGGCGTCGAGAAAGCGAGGCTTGCCTCGCTTTTTTATTTGGTGAACAGTCAGGCTGCCTTGGCGTGGGGGGCCGATGACAGAACAAACAGTGCAACAAGAAACAGTCTCGCGATCCAGATGGTCGACGGCCCTGGTGTCGGCCCTTGGCGGCCCGTTTGGCGGATTTCTATGGATTGGCGCTGGCAAACTGGCTGTCATAAGCCTGTTTGTGATCAGTGCTGTCAGCATCGCGCTTTGCTACATCGGAATTCCGGTGGTGCCGGGCATGGATCTTGCGGCGGCGGGCAACTTTTCAGGTATCGGCTTGATGATCCTGTGGGCGACGCTCGTTGTTCCCTTTGCGCATCGGTTCAAGCCGGACAAATGGTATGCGCAAGGGGTGTCGGTGTTCGTGTTGGCGTTTTACGCCTCCATCGTGGCTGCGTTTGTAATCCGCTCGTTGGTGTTCCAATCGTTTTCGATCTCGTCTGGCAGCATGACGCCGACGTTGCGGGAGGGCGACTATCTCTTCGTGTCCAAATCCGCATACGGCTACAGTCGCTACAGCGTGCCCTTCAACGTGCTCTCATTTGACGGGCGCCTATTGGGCGCGGAACCCAAAAGGGGAGATGTGGTGGCATTCAAGTTCCCGCCCGATCCGAGCGTGAACTACATCCAGCGGATCGTCGGCTTTCCGGGCGAAAAGATCCAGATCATCGACGGGATGCTTTACATCAACGAGGTAGCGGTGGGGCTCGAGGATATCGGCTCTTTTTCGTCCGAAGAGTTCCCCGATCCAGTCAAACTTCAACGTGAAACTTTGCCAGAGGGCGTGTCCTACACCGTTCTCAACCTGACAGATTCATCCATCGGGGACAACACGAACTCGTGGATCGTGCCCGCAGGCCACTATTTTGCACTTGGCGACAATCGGGACAATTCCTCCGACAGCCGATTCAGCGTCGGGTTTATTCCCAGTGAAAATCTGGTCGGCAAGGCCGTGCGGCTGTTCTGGAATTCTAAAGGCGTCGACTATTCTTCCCGGCAAGTATTGGATCCGTCAGGCAAATAGCTCACACCGTCAGCGCTTCCACGGCGCGCATGACGCCGCGCAGTTCGGCGAGGCCCTTCAGGCGGCCGATGCAGGAATAGCCGGGGTTCACCTTCTTGCCGATGTCGTCGACAATGGCATGGCCATGGTCCGGACGCATCGGAATCTGCCAGTCCGCCCTGCCTGCCGCCTTGCGCCGCCGCTCCTCGCCAATCAGCGCCGACACGACCGCCACCATGTCGGTGTCGCCGTCGAGGTGCTCGGCTTCGTGGAAGGAGCCGTCGGGCTCCTTGGTGACATTGCGCAGATGGGCGAAATGGATGTTCTCGGCGAAAGCCTTCGCCATTGCCGGCAGATCGTTCTGCGCGCTCGCGCCGTAGGAGCCGGTACACAGTGTCAGTCCGTTAGCCGGCGAAGCGACGGCGTCGAGCAGCGCGCGGGCATCGGCTGCCTTGGAAACGATGCGCGGCAGGCCGAACAACGAAAAAGGCGGATCGTCGGGGTGGATCGCCATCCTGACGCCGGCCTCTTCGGCAACCGGCACGATCTCGCGCAGGAAGGCAAACAGGTTTTCGCGCAGTCCTTCGGTAGAGACGTCCTTGTAGAGGTCGAGGGCGCGGCGGAAGCTCGCTCGATCGAAGATGAATTCGCGCGCCGGCACCCAGCCGATCAGGTTGAGCTCCAGTCTCGCCTTGTCGCTTTCGCTCATGCCTTGCAGCCGCACACGCGCCGCCTCGACACGGGCCGGCGGGTGATCGGCCTCCGCCCGTTTTCGCTCGAGGATGAAGACGTCATAGGCGCAGAGCTCGACGACATCGAAGCGCAGCGCCGTGCCGCCATGCGGCATCGGATAGTCGAGGTCGGTGCGCGTCCAGTCGGTGATCGCCATGAAATTATAGCAGATGGTGTTGATGCCGGCGGCAGCGACGGCGCGGATCGAGGCCTTATAATTGTCGATCAGGGTGCGCCAGTCGCCACTGCGGGTCTTGATGTCCTCGTGGACGACGATGCTCTCGACCACGTCCCAGGTCAGGCCTGCTGCCTCGATCTCTGCCTTGCGCCTGGCGATCTCGTCAGCCGGCCAGGCGCGGCCGTCATTGAGGTGATGCAGCGCGCTGACGATGCCGACGGCGCCGGCCTGACGGACATGGGCAAGCGTCACCGGGTCGTCGGGCCCGAACCAGCGCCAAGTCTGTCTCATGGCTTCTCACTCCCTATGCCAAGCGCCGCCAAGGCAGCGGCAGGCCCGCCCCGCCGCAGGCGCTCGAGATGGGCTGTCGTCAGATCAATCAGTGTCATGCGCTGGGAATGGTCCCTGGCGAAGCCGGCGAGATCGAACATCGCTGTCACAGCTTCATCAGCCGGCCGGCTGCCGAGCGCCGTAAGCCGAGTGTCGATCGGGTCGGTGAAATGGGCTTCGGGCAAGGTCTTGCCGCGCGCCTCGCAAGCGGCGATCCAGGCGGCCACCACCAGCATCAGATGGGCTGGGGGATCACCGGCACTCAGCCGCTCGACGGCCGAGGCGACGATGCGCTGTGGCAGTTTCTGGCTGCCGTCATTGGCGATCTGCGCCGTGCGATGGGCCAGCGCCGTGTTCGAGTAACGTTCGGCGAGCTGGGCCGTGTAGCCGGCCGTATCGAGCCCGGCGTCCTGCGGCAGCGTCGGGATCGCCTCGGCCCACAGTCCGTCGACGAATTGCCGGATCGCCGGATCGGCAAAGGCGCGGTCGACCGTGTCGTAGCCGCTGAGCAGGCCGAGATAGGCGATTGCCGAATGCGAGCCGTTGAGCAGCCGCAGCTTCATGTCCTCGAACGGCCCGACGTCGCCGACCATAGTGACGCCGAACTTTTCCCAGGCCGGCCTGCCGGCCGGAAAGTCGTCCTCGACCACCCATTGGCAGAACGGCTCGGTCATCACCGGCCAGGCATCCTCGACGCCGAGCTCTACGGCGATACGCGCCCGGTCGGCATCCGTGGTCGCCGGCACGATGCGGTCGACCATGCTCGACGGAAAGGCGACGCCGTCGGCGATGTGTGCGGCGAGCCTGGCATCGCCTGAAGTGGCGAGCCTGGAATCGCGCAGTGCGGCGAATTCGACCAGCAGGCGGTGCAGCGTGGCGCCATTGGCCGGAAGGTTGTCGCAGCAGAGCACGGTGAAAGGCTGGATGCCGGTGGCACGGCGGCGCGACAGCGCCTCCGTCAGGAAACCATGCGCCGTTCGTGGCATTTGCGGGTTAGCCAGATCATGGACGATGTCGGGGTGGGTATTGTCCAGTCCGCCGCCGGCTGCCCTCAGATAGGCCTTTTCGGTGATCGTCAGCGTGACGATACGGGTGAGCGGATCGGTCAGAGCGGCGAGCACCGCAGCCGGATCTTCCGGCGCCACCAGCAGCGACAGGATCGAACCGACGACGCGCAGCTCTTCTTCGACGCTGCTCCTGATCGCCAGTGTGTAGAGGCCATCCTGCGGCGCCAGTGCGTCGCGCGTGCCTGGACTGCGCAAGGACACGCCGACAATGCCCCAGCCTGTCTCTCCAGCCGCCAGACAGTCGTCGACATAGGCCGCCTGGTGGGCGCGGTGGAACGCGCCGACGCCGAGATGGACGATGCCTGGCGCAATAGCGCCGCGGTCGTAGCGGGGAACCGCGACCGAAGCCGGCAGTGCCTTCAGCGTGCTGTTGGAAAGGCGTCTATTGGTCATTGCGCGGCGTGTCTGATCGAGGTTGCTGGGTCACTGTTGGCAGGCGGCGTAACACCCGTTGCCGTCACGCACAATGGGCAATGGCCGACGAAAAGTCATCATACAACAACCCATTTTTTGTATGTTGACATTATTTCTTTCCAACCCTACCGATGTCCGGATTGGGAGGATTTACGTGGCCGCATTGACGGATCCAGATTTGCTGTTTGCCGCCGAGGCGCGCCCGCTTTCGCTGGCCCGCGATCTCTACGCCGCGGTCAAGGACCTGCCGATCGTCAGCCCGCACGGCCACACCGATCCGCGCTGGTATGCGCTCAACGAGGCGTTTCCCGATCCGGCGCAGTTGCTGATCGTGCCGGACCACTACATTTTCCGCATGCTGTTCAGCCAGGGTGTTCGGCTTGAGGAGCTTGGCGTGCCGACGCTTGACGGTTCGCCGGTGGAAACCGACGGCAGAACGATCTGGCGGCGCTTCGCCGAGCATTATTACCTGTTCCGCGGCACGCCGACCCGGCTGTGGTTCGACCATGTGCTCGCCCATCTGTTTGGTATCGACGAGCCGCTGAATGCCAAGACGGCCGACCGCCACTACGACACGATCGCGACGCTGCTGCAGTGGGAGAATTTTCGCCCGCGAGCGCTGTTCGAGCGCTTCAACATTGAGGTCATCGCGACGACCGAAGGCGCGCTCGACGATCTCAGATGGCACCAGATGATCCGCGACAGCGGCTGGGAGGGCCGCGTCGTCACCGCCTATCGGCCGGATGCGATCGTCGATCCCGACTTCGAAGGCTTTTCGGCCAATCTCGACCGGCTTGGCGAGATCACCGGCTGCGACACCGGCAATTGGGCCGGCTATCTCGATGCGCATCGCCAGCGGCGCGCCTTCTTCAAGAGCTTTGGCGCGACTTCCTCCGATCACGGCCATCCAACAGCCGAAACCGCCAATCTCTCGGATGCCGCCGCCGAGGAGCTGTTCAACCGCATCCGCCGGGGCTCGAACGACGAGCGCGAGCGAAAGCTGTTTCGCGCCCAGATGCTGACCGAGATGGCCAAGATGAGCCGTGACGACGGGCTGGTCCTGCAAATCCATCCCGGCTCCTGGCGCAATCATTCGCCGGCTGTCTTTCAGAAGTTCGGCAGGGACAAAGGCTTCGATATCCCGACTCGAACCGATTATGTGACGGCGTTGAAGCCGCTGCTCGACTGTGTCGGGTTGAAGCGCGATCTCACCATCATCCTCTTCACCCTCGACGAGACCAGCTATGCGCGCGAGCTGGCGCCGCTCGCCGGTGTCTACCCGGCATTGAAGCTCGGGCCGGCCTGGTGGTTCCACGACAGCCCCGAAGGCATGCGCCGGTTCCGTGAGATGACCACCGAAACGGCCGGTTTCTACAACACCGTCGGTTTCAACGACGACACCCGCGCCTTTCCATCCATACCGGCCCGCCATGATGTGGCGCGCCGGGTCGATTGCGCATATCTGGCGCGTCTCGTCGCCGAGCATCGGCTCGGCGAGGACGAGGCGCACGAGCTGGCGCAGGAACTTGCCTATACGCTCGCGAAAAAGGCGTACCGGCTCTAACGGCGCTTGCCGCCATCGTTCAAACGGGAGGAAACCAATGCTGCATTTTTCAAGACTGGCGGGAGCTACGCTACTTGCCGCCGCACTGCTGGCCGGAACGGCAAGCGCCCAGACGGTTCTGCGCTCGTCCGACACACACCCGGACGGCTATCCGACGGTCGAGGCGGTCAAATATTTCGGCGAGCTCGTGAAAGAGCGCACGGCCGGCCGCTATGTGGTCGAACTCTATCCTTCCGCGCAACTCGGCGAGGAAAAGGACACGATCGAGCAGGTGCGCACCGGCGTGATCGATCTCAACCGCGTCTCGATGGCGCCGTTCAACGGGCTCATCCCGGAGACCACCGTACCCTCGCTGCCCTACATCTTCCGTTCGGAAGACCATATGCACAAGGTCATGGACGGAGCGATCGGCGACCAGATCGCGGCGGCGTTCGACCAGGTCGGGCTGGTGCTGCTCGCCTTTTACGACGGCGGCTCGCGCTCCTTCTACAATTCGAAGAAGCCGATCAACACTGTAGCCGACATGGCCGGTATGAAGTTCCGCGTCATCCAGTCCGACATCTTCGTCGACATGGTGGCGGCACTCGGCGCCAACGCGACGCCGATGCCGTATGGCGAGGTGTATTCGGCGATCGAGACCGGGGTGATCGACGGCGCGGAGAACAATTTTCCGAGCTACGACACCGCCAAGCACGCGGAAGTCGCCAAATACTATTCGCTCGACGAGCACACGATGGTGCCGGAAGCCTTCGTCATGGCGAAGTCGAGCTGGGACAAGCTGACGCCGGAAGACCAGGCGATCTTCAAGGCGGCCGCCAAGGAGAGCGTCGCCAAGCAGCGCGAGCTGTGGACCGCCAAGGTCAAGGAATCGCGCGCCAAGGTCGAGGCGGCCGGTTCGCAGATCACGACGCCGGATAAGCAGCCCTTCATCGACGCGATGGGCCCGGTCTACGAGAAGCACGTCAAGGACGACAAGCTGAAGGCCATGGTCGAAGCCATCAAGGCCGTGCAGTGATCAAGCGGCGGCGCGGACATCCCGCGCCGCCGTCCTCTTGCGGAGAAAACCGGTGACTTCCAGCCCAAAACCAAGACCGCTCCTGTCCGGCGTCGCGCAAGTGATGTCGCGCGTCAGCACGGCGGCGCTGTCGATCGCCGGCATCGGGCTGGTGCTGATGACCGCCTTCGTCGCCTGGCAAGTGTTCGGCCGCTATGTTCTGAATCGTTCGCCGAGCTGGACCGAGCCGGGCTCGGTGATGCTGATGAGCTGGTTCATTTTCCTCGGCGCTGCCGTCGGCGTGCGCGAGAACTATCATCTCGGCTTCGACGTCCTGCTCTACGTGCTGCCAAAAGGCGGCAAGCGCTGGCTGCGGATGATTTCGGACCTCGTCGCGCTCGCCTTCGGCATCGGCATGATCTGGTATGGCAGCCAGCTGGTCGCATTGACCTGGGGCTCTGTCTTGCCGTCACTCGGCATATCGGGGGGCTGGGACTATGTCCCGCTTGTCGCGGGAGGCGCGCTCATCGTGCTCTTCACGCTGGAGCGCATCGTGCTTCGCCTCTCCGGCGCGCCGATCGACGATGCCCTCGATGAATTGCCGCCGGCCGAAGTCGCAGCCGAACTCGACACCGCCAACGTGAAGGTCTGACGCCATGGAACTGTGGATTCTCTTCGGCGTCTTCACCCTGCTGATGCTTATCGGCACGCCGATCGCTTTCTGCCTCGGCGTCGCAAGCCTGGCCACCGTCCTCTATATGGGCCTGCCGCCGCTGATCGTCTTCCAGCGCCTGAATTCCGGCATGAGCGTCTTTTCGCTGCTGGCCATTCCGTTTTTCATCTACGCCGGCGACTTGATGGTGCGCGGCGGCATCGCCAGCAAGATCGTTGCCTTCGCCGGCTCGCTCGTCGGCCATTTGCGCGGCGGCCTCGGGCAGGTCAACATCGCGACCGCTACACTATTCGGCGGCATTTCGGGCTCCGCGGTGGCGGAGGCAGCCGCGGTGGGCGGCCTGATGATCCCGCAGATGAAGGCGCGTGGATATGGAGCGGACTACGCCGTCAACGTCACGTCGATGGCGGCGCTGATCGCGCTGCTGCTGCCGCCGTCGCACAACATGATCATCTACGCGATCTCGGCAGGCGGAAAGATCTCCATCGCCGATCTGTTCACGGCCGGCATCATCCCGGGCCTGCTGCTGGCCCTGTCACTGATGGTCACCGCTTATTTCGTGGCGCGCTCCCGCGGCTATCCGACCGAGCCGTTTCCGGGCTTCACCGCGGTCGCGCATCTTTTCGCCGTCGCGTTGCCCGGCCTGCTGCTGATCGCGATCATCTTCGGCGGCGTACGATCGGGCGTCTTCACGGCCACCGAGAGTTCCTGTATCGCCGTCATCTATGCGCTGCTCGTGACTGTCTTCGTTTACCGGCAGATGACCTGGGAAGGGTTCGTTCATGCCACCCATGGCGCCGTGCGCACCACGGCCATGGTGCTGCTTATCATCGGCATGGCGGCGGCATTCTCGTGGCTGATGGCCTTCCTGAAAGTACCGGCAGCGCTGATAGCCTCCATGAACGCGATCTCGGACGATCCGCTGGTCGTGCTTCTGCTGCTCAACCTCTTGATGCTGTTCCTCGGCACGTTCATGGACATGGGGCCGACGATCATCATTTGCACGCCGATCTTCCTGCCCGTGGCGCAGGCCTACGGCGTCGATCCGGTGCATTTCGGCGTCATCATGATCCTCAATTTCGGCATCGGGCTGAACACGCCGCCGGTGGGCGCAGTGCAGTTCGTGGCGTGCGCAGTGGGCAAGATATCCGTCTGGGAATCGATGCGCTCGATCTGGCCGTTCTATGGCGCAGGCCTCGTGGTGCTGGCGCTCGTCACTTACATTCCAGCCATTTCGCTATGGCTGCCGAGCGTCTTCAAATAGGGGTTGCGACATGGCATCGGACACCGCAGTCGGGCTCCGCGTCGAACGAAGACCGAAGCTTTCGGAAACCGTCGTCGCCGCGATCCGCAAGCAGTTGCAGGCGGGCGAGATCCAGCCTGGGCAAAAGCTGCCGACCGAGGGCCAGTTGACTGAAACCTTCGGGGTCAGCCGCACCGTGATACGCGAGGCGCTGGCCAAGCTTGCCGCGGACGGCCTGGTCGAGCCGCGCCAAGGCGCCGGCGTCTTTGTCACCGAGCATATCTCGACAGCGTTCGGGGCTCTGGCAGCGGAGATGGGCAGCAAGGATTCAATTGCCCTCAACGTGCTCGAAGTCAGGTTGGCGATCGAGATCGAATCCGCCGGGCTCGCCGCCCTCCGCCGTAACGCCGCACAGGAAGCGGCGATCCAGGAAGCCTTCTTCGAGTTCGAACGGCTGCTCCTCAACAGCGAGCCGACGGGACCGGCCGACCTCGCCTTCCACCGCGCAATCGCCAGCGCCACCAACAATCCGTTCTATGTCGAGATGCTCGATGTGCTCGGCCGGCGCGCCATCCCTTGCGATGTGACCTCGCCCTGGTCGACCGAATTCGCGCAGTCCGACGCCTACCAGCGCGGCCTGCAGCGCGAACACCTGATGATCCTTAATGCCATCTCGGCAGGCGATGCCGAGGCGGCACGGGAGGCGATGCGCGCGCATCTCGGTGCCAGCCAGCAGCGCTATCGCGAGCGCCTGCACGCGCGCCAGGTGTTTTATGCCGACTCGGTCAAGGCCGCGGCAACTGAATAAGCAATTGAGGCAGCTCCATGGGACAGCAATGAATCACACCGACAATCACACGGATTTTACCTCGCGCTTCGCCATCGATCCTGTTTCTGCCGCGGCGATGGGTACGGACGAACTGCGTCACAATTTCCTGATCGAGGACTTGTTCCAGCCAGGCCGTATCAGCCTGACCTACACCCACTACGACCGCATGATCGTCGGTGGTGCCATGCCCGCCGGCGCGCCGCTGCCGCTGCGGGCGATCAAGCCAACCGGGACCAAGAATTTTCTCGACCGCCGTGAGATTATCATCGTCAACATCGCCGGTGCAGGCATCGTGACAGCCGGCGGTCAATCTTACGAGCTGCAGGCGCGCGACATGCTCTATCTCGGCATGGGCACGGATAAGGTATCGTTCGCTGCGACCAATCCGGCTGAGCCGGCTAAGTTCTACCTGCTCAGCGCGCCGGCGCATCAGAGCCATCCCAACCGGCTGATCCGCATCGGCGATGCCAAGCGGCTTGATCTCGGCAGCCAGGCGACCTCCAACGAACGCTCGATCTTTCAGTTCATCCATGCCGATGGCGTGAAGACCTGTCAGCTGGTCGTCGGCATGACCCAGCTTGCCCCTGGTTCGGTCTGGAACACCATGCCATGCCATGTGCATGACCGGCGCATGGAGGCCTATCTCTATTTCGACCTGCCGGAGACGGCGCGGGTGTTTCACTTCATGGGCGAACCGGACGAAACGCGTCATCTCGTCGTGCGCAACGAGGAGGCGGTGCTGTCGCCGGGATGGTCGATCCATTCGGGCGCCGGCACCTCGAACTACGCCTTCATCTGGGCGATGGCCGGCGACAATGTCGACTATACCGATGTCGACCTGGTGGCGATGGAGGAGCTCAAGTGAGCGACCTCGCGGCCTTCAGCCTTGCCGGCAAGCGTATCCTCGTCACCGGCGCCAATACCGGCATCGGCCAGGGCATCGCCGTGTCGATCGCGCGTGCCGGCGGCGCGGTCGTCGGCGTCGGTCGCTCGGCGATGGACGAGACGGCGGAGAAGATTGCGGCGGCCGGCGGACGCTTCGAGGCGGTCCGCTGCGACCTTGGCGATGATGCCGCCGCCCAGGCGATGCTTGACCGCGTCTGGGACGATACGGGGCCGCTCGACGGCCTGGTCAACAATGCCGGCATCATCCGGCGTGCCGATGCGGTCGACTTGACCGAAGCCGACTGGGACGACGTCATCGGCGTCAACCTCAAGACGGTGTTCTTCCTCAGCCAGAGTTTTGCCAGGCGCGTGCTTGCCGACCCGGGACGGCGTGGCAAGATCGTCAACATCGCTTCGGTGCTGAGTTTTCAGGGTGGCATCCGTGTCGCCTCCTACACCGCCTCCAAACATGGCGTGCTCGGCATCACCCGACTGCTCGCCTGCGAATGGGCGGCAAAGGGCATCAACGTCAACGGCATTGCGCCAGGCTATATCGAGACCAACAACACCGAGGCGCTGCGTGCCGATCCCGACCGCAGCGCTTCGATCCTGGCGCGCATTCCGGCCGGGCGCTGGGGCGCGCCGGAAGACATCGGCGACGCAGCCGTCTTCCTGCTGGCGCCGGCGTCGAACTATATGCACGGCGCGGTGGTGCCGGTGGATGGCGGCTGGCTGGCGCGATGAACAACAAAAGATGAGAGTTTGGCGATGACCGGAACCAAGATCTTCTCGCATGCCGGCGAGGGTGCGTGGACGCCGACGCCGGATGGCAACCGCCGGCGCGTGCTCCTGCACACGGACGAGCTGATGATGGTCGAGTTCGGTTTCGACAAGGGCGGCGTCGGCGCGCTGCACTCACACCCGCACGTCCAGGCGAGCTACGTCGCCGAAGGCCGTTTCGAGGTCATCATCGACGGCAGGACCGAGATCCTGGAAACCGGAAGCAGCTTCATCGTTCCTTCCAACCTGGTCCATGGCGTCAAGGCACTGGAGGCGGGACGACTGGTCGACAACTTTACGCCGCCCCGCGCCGATTTCCTCGACTGAGCTGCGGGCCCGAAGATCAGGCTGTCAGTTCTCGGAACGAAAAACCCGCGCCTCCGGAGAGACGCGGGCGTGTTGCCTGGGCGCTTGTGGCGCCGCGGTACTCAAAACATCACCGCAGAACCTGAACCTGCCGAATGATGGTGAAGATAGGATTAACCGCTCCGAGGCGGCGCGATATTCACAGCCAAGGCGAATAGGGGCTGGAACGACGGTCCGATATCGGCCAATGAGAGAGAAGTTCGCTTCAGGCGGTGCCGAGGACGGGACCAGAGGGGTCGATAAATGTTCGAATCTGCTGTCCAGGCAATCACCCGGCGATTCGCCGGGGAATTTCGGCAGGTCGTATCCGCGAAAGTTCTGTAATGCAGATTGCGGCGAGCATCCCGGCAGAGGATTCCAAGCGGCGCGTCCTGAAGGATGTCTTCGGCTTCGATGATTTTCGTCTCGGCCAGGCGGCCGTGATGGAGGCGCTGCTGGCCGGGCATCATGTACTGGCCGTCATGCCGACGGGTGCGGGCAAATCGCTCTGCTACCAGGTCCCGGCGCTGGTGCTGGGCGGGCTCACCATTGTCGTTTCGCCGCTGGTAGCGCTGATGCAGGACCAGGTCGCCGCATTGCGCCTTGCCGGTGTGGCGGCCGATACGATCAATTCCTCGCTCGACCGCGATGCCAATGTCGCTGCATGGCGCCGCGTCGCGGCAGGGCAGACACGGCTGCTCTATCTTGCGCCGGAGCGGCTGATGACCCCGCGGATGCTCGAGGCGTTGACCAAGCTCGATGTCCGGCTGATCGCCATCGACGAGGCACATTGCATCTCGCAATGGGGACCGGCGTTCCGGCGCGAATACGAAGAATTGTCGCGGCTGCGCGGCATCTTCCCCGATGTGCCGATCATTGCGCTGACGGCGACTGCGGACGAGACGACGCGCACCGACATTGCCGCGCAACTGTTCGACGGGCGCGTCGATACCGTGGTGCTCGGCTTCGACCGACCGAACATCAAGCTAAGCATCGAGCCCAAGCAGGACAGCAAGCGCCAATTGCTGAATTTCGTGCAGCGCCATGCCGGCCGAAGCGGGATCGTCTATTGCCTGTCGCGCAAAAAGACCGAAGAGATGGCGGCGTTCCTCGAGCGGAACGGCGTACGCGCGCTCGCCTATCATGCCGGCATGAGCAAGGACGCGCGTGAAGCGAATCAAAACGCTTTCATGACCTTGTCCGGGGTGGTGATGATGGCGACCATCGCCTTCGGCATGGGGATCGACAAGCCGGACGTCGCCTATGTCTTCCACACCGACCTGCCGGGCAGCTTGGAAGCCTACTATCAGGAAATCGGGCGGGCGGGCCGCGACGGGCGGGCGGCCGAGGCGCATATGCTCTTCGGTCTCGGCGACATCCGTATGCGCCGGCTTTTCATCGACGACGAGGGCGCACCGGCGGAGCACAAGAGGCGCGCGCATGGCCGGCTCGATACGTTGATCGGCTATTGCGAGACGGCGCAGTGCCGCCGCCAGATCCTGCTTGGCTATTTCGGCGAAAGTGCTTCGCCTTGCGGCAATTGCGACAACTGCCTCGACCAGGCGCCGCATGCGGATGGCGACGCCGAGGCGCGGATCATCCTGGCAGCGATCACACAGACCGGCGAGCGCTTTGGCGCTGCCCACGCTGTCGATGTCCTGCTCGGCCATGAGACCGAGAAGGTCCTGGCCAGGAACCACCACAGGCTTGCCAGCTTCGGCACCGGTGTGGCGCATAAGAAGAGTCTCTTGCTGTCGCTGCTTCGCCAACTCGTCGCGGGAGGGTTCCTGACATTGGACTCAGCCGGCCATGGCGGCCTCGCCGTCGCCGAGAAAGGCCGTGAACTCGCCCGGGGCGAGGCTTCATTCCGGTATCGCGTGGACGCGCGCCAGTCATCGCGAGGCAAGATACGTCCTGTGGATACCGCAGCAGGCACGGAAGGTCTGGATTCGGCGCTGCTGGCCGCGCTCAAGGCGGTACGGCTGCGTCTTGCCCGGGAACGCCAAGTGCCGGCCTTCGTGATCTTTTCGGATCGTACGCTGATCGATATGGCCGAACGCTGCCCGCGTGATCTGGACGCCTTCGCCGCGGTCAACGGCGTCGGCGCCGCCAAGCTCAAGGATTTCGGCGAGATATTCCTCGGCGCGATCGCTGCGCATCAGTCCGGTGTGGCGGGCTGAAGACCCACTTCAGTGACGCAATCAGCACCTGCTTCGTCTCGCCGCCGCAATCGCAGCCTCCTGCTGCCGCAAGCGCTCGATCTTCGCGCTCTGGCGGGCAGCGACCGTCGAGGCGACACGCTGCCCTCCCCACAGCCAATCCGGAATGTTGGTGTGGACGACTTTGCCGCGAGCGATGGCTGTTGCCGACATCTCGTCAGCGACCGTGCCGATCGCCACGTTGAGCTCGACGCAACTCATCTTGTCGTATTTCGCAGCATCAAAGGATGCAGGCAAAGGCGATGCACAACTTCCGACAAACATCAGGCTGCATATCACAGGCGTGGCCATGGAGATCGGCTTCATTCTCTTATCAAGCACGTTGATGCCGGACAGACGAATATCGGAGGATGCTCGACCTGGGGCCGCGAAGCACTCCCGAGGTTCCGCGTAACTGAAGCATGTGACCTCTACAACCCTCTGTCCTGACCGTCCTATTTGTCCTCGAAGAATTCCGAGAGAACCGCTGCTATCGTGTCGGGGTGCTCTTCTGGGAAAAAGTGCCCGCCTTGGACAGCGCGTCCTTCCACTCTGTCAGCCCATTTCCTCCAGATAGCCAGCGGCCCGCCTTCTTGCGCATACCAGTTCTCCAGGGCGCCTTCGCCACTCCATAGCGCCATTAGCGGGCACTCGATGCGACGACCGTTTGCCTGGTTCAGCGCGTCATGTTCACGATCGATCGTCGCAGCGGCGCGATACTCTTCGCAGATCGCATGAATATGCGCGGGATCGCGAAGCGCATCAACATAGGCGTCCCTGACCTCTTTGGAGACCATTTTCGTCGACGATCCCCATTGCGTTATTGCATCGTCGACGACTGCATCGGGAGCCGCGCCGATCAGACGTTCCGGCAGGGGCTCCGGCTGGGCAAGCAGGCTCCAGGGCCAGAAGCCGAGCGCCAGTCTGGCATCCGCCCGATCCCATGTTGCGGCGGTGGGGACGATGTCGAGGACGGCGATTTTGAGCACTTTGTCGGGATGGTCGAGCGCCAGGCGATAGGCAACCCGCCCGCCGCGATCATGCCCGGCAACCATGAACCGCTCAAACCCCAGCTGCTTCATGGCTTGAACCATGTCGCCGGCCATGGCGCGCTTGGCGTATTGGCTATGATCGGCAGAGGAAACCGGGCATCCGCTTTGGCCATAGCCTCGAAGGTCGGCGGCGACCACCGTGAAGCGGGGCGCCAAGGCTGCGGCGATATCCCTCCACATCAGATGCGTCTCTGGAAAACCGTGAAGAAGCAGCAGCGGCGGACCGGTGCCACCGACCCTTGCGAAAATGGTCGTATAGTCCAGTCGCAAGCTGGTGGCTCTGAAACCTGCAAACACCGTCAGCCTCCTCCGGCGCCGTCAGACAAACTCTCTAAGGGCGCTAACGGTCGCCTGAGGCGAAAACCCCGGCCGCGATGGCCAGGGTTCAAGCCGGCCAATTGCTAGAATCGAAACCAGACCCAGACGCGCCTGCGGAAGCACCGCCTGCGCCGATAGCCATTCCGCCAGTAAACGCGACAGACCCTTCTCCAAGCACGCCGGCGGCGCCGGCGCGGCCGGTGCCACCGGCGATGATAGACTGGTTGCAACTCTGCTTGAGTATCGTCGTCGAAGGTCTCGACGTCCGGCGCCTCGAGTTCATCGAGAATACCGTTTCTGGCAGTTGGAACGCCGGCCACTGCGTTGATTGGCCGAACCGTGCTTGCAAGGGCCGCGGCCCCGGCAATGCCAAACATTCCTGTCAAAAATAGTCGCCGATCCATGGAAACCTCCCAATCTTCAACCAGCGATAGAACAAGGCTAACGATGGGGAGATAGCGCAGTCGGTGCAAACGCCTAGTGCCGCGCGGCGATTGCGATGATCCGGTCGGCCGAAGGGTGTCGCCTTCTCCTCGAAGTGGGACGGCTACTTCGATCGACAAACAATCGGCGCTTTTTTGAATTGATGGCGGCCGAGACACAAGGAACATCGAATGACGTCTGCGCCATAGCCACCCAATTCCACGCTACTGCTCTCGCTTTGGTCGTTGCGTTGCAATAGGGCTTGACTGCCATCCTACCAGAAGGTAGGTAAGGGCATGGGCAACGTGTCTACTACCTCCGACGACATCCTGGCTTGTGCGCGTTCTCTGATCGTCGCTGGCGGCTACAACGGTTTCAGTTATGCCGACATCGCTGATGTGGTCGGGATTCGTAAGGCGAGCATCCATCACCATTTCCCAAGCAAGGTCGATCTGGTCCGAACGCTGGTTGCGCGGTATCGGGAAGAAGCTGAAGCGGGGATGGCGAATCTCGAACTTCAGGTCTCCGATCCGCTCGAACAGCTTCAGGACTACGCTGGCTATTGGGAAGTCTGCATCGCGGATGCCAGCGCTCCGTTTTGTATCTGCGCGCTGTTGGCAAGCGAACTCCCCGTGCTGCCCGAGGAAGTTGGCCTTGAGGTCCGGGCGCATTTCCGCTCCCTGTCGGCTTGGCTGACATCCGTGCTGGAGCGCGGTGCGCGGCTCGGCCGATTCCAACTGATGAGTACCCCTCGTGCCGAGGCTGAAGCGTTCATGGCGACTGTCCACGGCGCGATGCTTTCGGCACGGGCCTATGGCGATCCGAAGATATTCGCCGTCGTGACACGCCCGCTCCTGGAGCGGCTCGCTCCGCGTTCCCTCCAGATACAATCCTAAGATCTCAACTAACCATAGCCGTAACGGCTCTGCGACGTTCGTCGAGAGCCCTACCTACTAGTCGAAAGGACATCCAATGACGGTTCACAATAGCGATCTTTCCCGCGCCAGCCAGGAACAATGGCTCAAGCTCTATTACTTCGCACGGACGGCGGTCTCGGCTGTCTGGGTGGCGGCTGCCTTTACAGTGGGACAGAATTCCGGGGTGGCGGCGGCGGTTTTGCTCGTGGCTTATCCTGCATGGGATGCCCTCGCCAATTTTGTCGACGCATCGCGCAGCGGAGGATTGGGACAGAATCGCCCCCAGACCATCAACGTCGTGGTCAGTGTGGCGACAACGCTCGCGGTCGTTGTTGCGCTGAAGATGAGCATGAATTGGGTGCTCGGGGTGTTCGGCCTATGGGCGATCCTGTCTGGCCTGCTTCAACTCGGCACCGCGGTCCGCCGTTGGAAGAGCTCTGGCGCGCAGTGGGCGATGATCCTGAGCGGAGGGCAATCAGCACTGGCAGGCACGTTTTTCATCGCGCAGGCGCGGATGCCGATGCCGCCATCCATCACCAACGTGGCCGGCTATGCCGCAGTAGGCGCCCTCTACTTCCTGGTTTCGGCGGTGTGGCTGAGTGTGAGCCAATTGCGGCGGAAGGCCGCATAGCCCGCCATCTTGAGCCATCACCGACCCGATCAGAGGGCTGCCAGCTGCTAGTATCGGTTCGCCAAACACAACGACCCGCCCTTATCCTTAAGGACCGATATGTTTGGAATTTCACCACCCGGCTGGGGGCTAGCCGCTCATCCAAGGCATCTCGATCGCGCCGAACGATACAGCGATCCCGAGGGCCATCAGCGCAATGCCCAAAGCAACTTCGAAGCGGCGGCCGCGCTGCAGCAGCTTCTCGACGAAGACGACCAGCGTCAACAGCAGCATCCAGGCGACGCTCATGATGCCCACCGCGACCAGCACGGCAAACAGCGCCCAGCAGCAACCAAAGCAATAGAGCCCGTGCCGCAGCCCCATCTCGAGTGCGCCAACCCGCCCGTCGCGCCAATGCTGCGCAACGAAAGCGAGCGGCGAACGGCAATGGCTGAGGCAAATGTGCTTGAGGGTCGTGAATTGGTAGAGTCCGGCGACGCCAAGCGTGATACCGAGCGCGAGCGGCGCCCATTTCGAACGCTGAGGCGGATCGAGGCTGGTCGCAAACTCGCTTCCGAACTGGACCAGGACATACACGAGAAGGCCCGCCGCCGCCCAGACGAGCATGTAACCCGCGACGAATATCCACGTCGGGATGGCAACGTGCTGTTCGCGCATGGCCTGCGCCGCCGCGAACATAAAGATCATGGGCGCGGCCGCCGGCAGCATCATGGCAGCCATCATCACCGTCCATACAGCAAGAAAGGCGGCGGCGCCGGCGAGTGACCAGCCGTCGGCGGCAATTCCGGCCATCGCCATGCCGGCCATGCCTTCCATACCCTCCATCCCGCCGCGCACCGCAATGCCCATAGGCATATCCATGCTGAGGGTCAGCGCCCACGCCGCCGCTGTTAGCACGACGAGCGATGCGAGAAGGCCGAGCGGCATGCCACGCAAATTCCGGAGCCGCGACGATTTCCCGGGGAACGCGTCAGGCATCGGCACGTCCCTAGTTCGGGCCGGTCCAGTCGAACGGAATGTGTTTGCTCGAGCGCGCCGTGCCCGTCCAGTCGAGCCCGAAGCCTTTGGTGCTCACCTCGACCGAACGCCCCCAGGTGGCAACCTGGCCCGGGCCGACCTCCGAGCCCGGCGGGTTGATCGTCTGCACCCGCTTACCGGGTGGTGTTGTGGGACCTGAAAGCGCTTCCGCATGCCCGACGACGAGGCCAGGAATCTCGACCCGCCAGGTGGCAAGGTCGCCCGCCACCTCGAAAGTGATCGGCACGAACTCCATGCCACGCATCTCGCCGATGTTGGCGGCAAAACCCGCCGGCCAGCCGCCAGCCTGCCCGCCGAAGATCGCCTGCAGGGCTTCACGTTGCCGCTCGTTCGCCTTCTCGTCGAGGTACATGCCCATCACGGCCTTTGCCTCGCCGGCCCATAGATTGCCTTCGAACTCGCCGAGCGCCACCAGCGACAGGCCGTCGAGCTTCACGTCGCCATACTGACCCTCGCGTACATGCCAGGCGAGCACGCCCTGGCAGTGATTGCCGGTCGGCCGCTGGGCGAACTCGCAAGGGCAAGGGATGTCGCAGCTGCAGATGTCGAACCAGTCGCCTGCGAGCCGCCATTGAGGCACTGCATTCATGGCTCTTCCTCCCGGAATGTAGCGCCATTTATACGTCGAAGGCGGGGCGCACTCCAGCAGTTAGTGCATCGCTCGCTGATTTTTGGTGGACTTGACGCCCCAAACACAAGTCACCGCGTTGATCAGCAACTGCTCGCGACGGAACCCAGCCACCATCCAGTGCGACCACGAAAGTGGTTTCTTGCTCCGTTCCATGTGCTCGATGAGGTCGTGGGTAGGTTCGCGACGGGTCGATCACCAAATACACGATCCAGCTGACGCTCGCTTGACCCACATTGCGAACCGACAACCTTCCGCAACACCGCTCGGTTGCTTGGTCAACGACCTAGTGGGCCAAGGGTTAACGCCGGGCTGCAATTGAGCTCCGCGGCTTCACGAGCATTTATGGCTGAGTTCGGCAGGCCAAATCAAAAAATGAAGTTAGTATCACTGGCGGAGAGGGAGGGATTCGAACCCCCGATGGGCTTGCACCCATGCCGCATTTCGAGTGCGGTGCATTCGACCACTCTGCCACCTCTCCGCGGTCATGGTCCGCCGTTGCCGGCGCGGCGCACTAGATAACGGCTGGACAGACAGGTTACAAGGGCCAATCTGCCCCGGCGCCGCAGGTTCCCGTCCGTGCTGCGTTCAAAGCTGCGGTGCCCGATGTTCCATGTTTGCCGGACTGGGCTCAGCCCATTCGCAGCTTGCCCGCGGCGCTTGCCTTGACTCAAGCCGAACCTTCGGTTAGGGACAGCGCGCAATCGGCGTGGAGGGATCTTCCGCGCCGCTTGTTTTTTGAACCCGCAGACTGACAAAAAGACGGCCGAACCGCCTCAGGCGGTTCATCAAGGCCGACCGAACAGCGAAAGGCAAAAAATGTTCGCAGTCATCAAAACGGGCGGCAAGCAGTATCGCGTTGCCGCCAACGATCTCCTGAAGATCGAAAAACTCGAAGCCAATGTCGGCGACATCGTCGAAATCGGCAATGTGCTCGCGCATGGCGAAGGCGAGAACGTCACGTTCGGCGCGCCGTTCGTCGATGGTGCGATGGTCACCGCCGAAGTCGTCGAGCAGGGCAAGAACCGCACGGTCATCGCCTTCAAGAAGCGTCGCCGGCAGAATTCGCGCCGCAAGATCGGCCATCGCCAGCTTTTGACCACTGTCAGGATCGCCGAGATCCTGCTGGGTGGCGCCAAGCCGGCGAAGAAGACCGCCGCCAAGACCGAAGCGAAGGCCGAAGTTGCCGCCAAGACCGAGGCGAAGACTGAAGCCGCGCCGAAGGCCGCAGCCAAGGCAGAGGCTGCGCCGAAGAAGGAAGCCAAGGCCGAGGCAAGTGAAGCCGCCGCGCCGTTGTTCAAGGCGCCGAAGGGCGAGCCGGACGATCTGACGGTGATCAAGGGCATCGGCCCGGTTGCCGCCGGCCAGCTCAACGAACAGGGCATCACCACCTTCGCCCAGATCGCCAAGCTGTCCGACAAGGATGTCGCCAAGATCGACGAGCACATGCCGTTCAGCGCCGACCAGATCAAGGACTGGCGCGAGCAGGCCAAGGAATTGGCGAAGAAGTAGAACGAACCGGCGCAATCGTCGCCGGATCGGACTTGAAACGGAACGCGAACGCGTTCATAAGATCGTTTAGGCGCCTTGCGGCGCATCGGAGTAGTTAGATGGCACACAAGAAAGCTGGCGGATCGTCGCGCAATGGTCGCGACTCCCATTCCAAGCGGCTCGGCGTGAAGAAGTTCGGCGGCGAAGCCGTGATTCCGGGCAACATCATCATTCGTCAGCGTGGCACGACGTGGCATCCCGGCACCAATGTCGGCATTGGCACGGACCACACGCTGTTTGCGCTGGAAGCTGGCGCAGTCACCTTCAACAAAAAAGCCAATGGCCGAACCTACGTATCGGTGAACCCGATGACGAAGGCAGCGGAGTAGCCGGTTCCGCAAGAGAACACCGGCACCCATCTCGGGACCGGTGTCTGGCCAAGCCAGGAAATGGATCAGGGGAGATGGGTTTCCATCTCCCCTTTTTCTTGCCTGGAGGACTGACATGGTTGTCGAAGCGGAAGTGACAGACGACGAAAGTTACGCGATAGATTGCCCGGTCCTGGTCACCGAGCGGCTGGTCATGCGGGCCCCGCGTGAAAGCGACATCGAGCAATTGGTGGCGCTCGCCGATAACCGCCATGTCGCGGAAATGCTGGCCCGCATGCCGCATCCCTATGGCGAGGCCGAGGCACGCGCTTTCCTGGCCATGACGGCATCGCGCCGGGCCGGAATCGCCTATGCGTTGACGCTGGCCGGCACCGAGACCTTCGTCGGCTGTGCCGGGCTCAACACCAAGGATCGCGGGCTGGAGCTCGGCTATTGGATCGGCGAGCCGTACTGGAAACGCGGCTACGCGACGGAGGCAGCGCACGCACTGGTCGACCTTGCCTTCCAGAGAACCACGATCCAGGTGCTGCACGCCTCGACGCGGGTGATCAATCCGGCCTCGCGCCGGGTCATCCACAAATGCGGCTTCCAGTATGCCGGCCAGGGCATGCTGAATTCGATCGTTGCCGGCCAGGTGCCGGTCGAGCGCTACCGCCTCGATCGCAAGACCTGGACCAGCCTCAGGAATTGGGTGCATTTTTGATGGATGCGGCTCACGCCATCTCGACCCAGACCGGCAAGTGATCCGAACCGGCCGCTTGCCGGTCGACCCACAGGCGCCTCAGCGATTTGGTAAGCGAGGCGCTGGTGAAGATGTAGTCGATGCGCTTGTGGCGGCTGGCATCGCCCGGCCGCTTGGGGTCGACCCAGGTGACGAGATCGGCGCCGGCCGCGCCGAGGCGCGCGGCGGCATCGACGGCGAGGTCGGCGGTCACCGGCATGCCGAATTCATGGTCAGGCTGGCCGGCGAGTTCGACGTGTTCCGGCGATCCGGCGAGCATGTTGAAGTCGCCCATGACGACGAAGGCTTCGGGACAAGGCAAGTCCGGTAAGCCGATCTCGGCGACGCCGGAGAGCCCACCGCCCTCGAGCGGGTAGTTCAACAGGCGTTGGCGCAGAAAGCGGATCTGGCTCAGGCGTTCGACCGGGCTGCGATGGTCGAGATGAGTGGAATAGAAGCGGACGAAGCCAAGCGGCGTTTCGATCAGCGCCTCCAGCGCGCCGCGCTGGAAGTTCATCGCCTCGAAACTGCGGCTGCGCGGCAAAAGGAGATTGCGCGACAGATGGATCGGCGTTCTCGACAGCACCATGTTGCCGAGCTGGAAGGTGGTCGTGATGGCGCGGCCGTTCTCCAGGCGCGATCCGGCGTCGGCTTCGAAATTGCTGCCGTAGACGGCAAAATAGTCGGGCAGCGCCTCGCCGAGCTCGGCCACCATGTCGCGGCCGCCATTCTTCGGGTTGGCGCGGGTGACCTCCTGCAGCGCGATCACGTCGGCGCCGCGCACCGCATCGGCGATGCGACCGACATCATAGCGGCCGTCGAGGCCGATGCCGTAGTGGATATTGTAAGTTACCAGCTTCATTCCGACATCTCGCGCTTGGAAAGCCGAAGATCGATTTTCGGCAAGGGTCAACCAAATGCTACGCGTCCAGAGATACGCGCGACGTTACAGTAGCAAAAACGGCCCTCGCCCTTCGACCCGCCTTGCTTTAGAGCAATCCCGCAAAGCCAATAGCAGAAACCATACAATCCGATGAAATTTCTCGATCAAGCCAAGGTCTACATCCGCTCCGGCGACGGCGGCGCCGGTTCGGTGTCGTTCCGGCGCGAAAAGTTCATCGAGTTCGGCGGCCCGGACGGCGGCGACGGCGGCCGCGGCGGCGATGTCTGGGTGGAGGCGGTCGACGGACTAAACACGCTGATCGACTATCGCTACCAGCAGCATTTCAAGGCCAAGACCGGGACGCACGGCATGGGCCGCAACATGACCGGCGCCAAGGGTGCCGACGTGACGCTGAAAGTGCCGGCCGGAACACAGGTCTTTGCCGAGGACAATGAGACGCTGATCTGCGATCTGACGGTCGTCGGCCAGCGCTTCCTGTTGGCCAAGGGCGGCAATGGCGGCTTCGGCAACCAGCATTTCAAGACCTCGACCAACCAGGCGCCGCGCCGCGCCAACCCCGGACTGCCGGGCGAAGAGCTCAATATCTGGCTCAGGCTGAAGCTGATCGCCGATGCCGGCCTGGTCGGGCTGCCCAATGCCGGCAAGTCGACCTTCCTGGCGGCCGTCACCGCGGCCAAGCCGAAGATCGCCGACTATCCCTTCACCACGCTGCATCCGGGCCTTGGCGTGGCCCGCATCGACGGGCGCGAATTCGTCATTGCCGACATTCCCGGCCTGATCGAAGGCGCGCATGAAGGCGTCGGCATCGGTGACCGCTTTCTCGGCCATGTCGAACGCACGCGCGTCCTTCTGCACCTCGTCTCGGCGCAGGAAGAAAATCCGGGCAAGGCCTACAAGACCGTGCGCGCCGAACTCGACGCCTATGGCAACGGGCTGACCGACAAGGTCGAGATCGTCGCTCTTTCGCAGGTCGACATACTCGATGCCGACGCACGCAAAAAGAAGGCCGCCTCGCTGAAACGCGCCGCCGGCCGCGCGCCGATGCTGCTTTCGGCGGTCACCGGCGAGGGCGTCGAGGCGGTGTTGCGCGCGCTGATGGCTGTGGTGGCGGAGGCGCGCGAAGCTGTCGCTGCGCCGGTCGAGACGCGCTGGAACGCATAGCCATGGCCGCGCAATCGCTGAAAAATTATCGGCGCATTGCCGTCAAGATCGGCTCGGCGCTGCTTGTCGACCGCACGACGGGCCTGGAGCGCGACTGGCTGGCCTCGCTTGCCGACGACATCGCCGTGCTGGCCAATGGCGGCGCCGAAATTCTCGTTGTGTCTTCCGGTGCGATTGCACTTGGCCGCACCATCCTCGGCCTCGGCAAGCGGGCGCTGAAGCTCGAGGAGAGCCAGGCGGCGGCCGCCGTCGGGCAGATCGCCTTGGCCGGCGCCTGGTCGGATGCGCTCGGCAAGAATGGTTTGAAATCGGGCCAGATCCTGTTGACGCTCGGCGACACGGAAGAGCGCCGCCGTTATCTCAACGCGCGGGCGACGATCTCGACGCTGCTCAAGATGAAGGCGGTGCCGGTCATCAACGAGAACGATACGGTGGCCACCTCCGAAATCCGTTATGGCGATAACGACCGGCTGGCGGCGCGCGTCGCCACCATGATGGGCGCCGACCTTTTGGTGCTGCTCTCCGACATTGACGGGCTCTACACGGCACCGCCTGCGCGTGACCCGCACGCTCGGTTCATTCCGATCGTCGACCGCATCACCCCCGACATCGAGGCGATGGCGGGTGCCGCCGCTTCGGAATTGTCGCGCGGCGGCATGCGCACCAAGCTCGATGCCGGCAAGATTGCAACCGCCGCCGGCACCGCCATGATCATCACATCAGGCACGCGGCTGTCGCCGCTGCTGGCAATCGAGCGCGGCGAGCGCGCCACCTTCTTCCGGCCGAGCAGCAGCCCGGTCAAAGGTTACAAGACCTGGATCGCCGGGCAGCTCGAACCGGCTGGCCGGCTGACCGTCGATGCCGGCGCCATCGGCGCGCTGCTCTCCGGCAAGTCGCTGCTGCCGGCCGGCGTCAAATTGGTCAGCGGCAATTTTGCGCGTGGCGACACGGTGGCGATCCTGTCGCCCGAGGGCCGCGAGATAGCGCGCGGGCTGGTTGCCTATGATGCCGCCGATGCCGTAAGGATCGCTGGGCTGAAGACGACCGAGATCGAAACCGTGCTCGGCTACGAGGCGCGTTCGGCGATGATCCACCGCGACGACCTTGTGGTGAGCCATGCCGGTGGTGAGCAAGTAGTCGGTGACCAGGTTACATAGCGGAGGATGAGCCATGCTGACGCTGCATGAAAAATCCCGGGATGACACCGTCGCGCTGATGGCCGATATCGGCCGCCGCGCGCATGCCGCGGCCCGACCGCTGGCCATCGCAGCGGCCGAGCGCAAGCACAAGGCGCTGGTCGGCATGGCTCAGGCGATCCTTCGGCATGAGCAGGATATCCTCGACGCCAACGCAATCGACATCAGAAATGGCGAGGAGGCTGGCCTATCGGCAGCGTCGATGGATCGGCTGAAGCTCGATCCCGTCCGCATCCGCGCCATGGCAGACGGCATCAGCGAGATCGCCGAGTTGCGCGACCCAATCGGCGAAATCATTGCTGGATGGGACCGGCCGAACGGGTTGCACATCGAACGGGTGCGCACGCCGCTAGGCGTCATCGGCGTCATCTATGAGAGCCGGCCGAACGTGACCGCCGATGCCGGTGCGCTCTGCCTCAAGGCGGGCAATCCGGTGATCCTGCGCGGCGGCTCGGATTCAGCGAATTCTTCCGCCGCGATCCATGCCTGCCTGGTCGAGGGGCTGAAGGCAGCCGGGCTGCCGGAGGATGCCATACAATTGGTGCCGACCACCGATCGCGCCGCCGTCGGCGAAATGCTGAAAGGGCTTTCCGGCAATCTCGAGGTCATCATTCCGCGCGGCGGCCGCAGCCTGGTCGAGCGTGTGCAGAAGGAGGCGCGGGTGCCGGTCTTCGCCCATCTCGAGGGCATCTGCCATCTCTATATCGACCGATCGGCTGATCTCGACATGGCGGTCAAGATCGCGGTCAATGCCAAGATGCGGCGCACCGGGGTGTGCGGCGCTGCCGAGACGCTGCTGGTCGACCGTGCCGTCGCCGTCACGCACCTGGTGCCGATCCTCGAGGCCCTACGGGCGGCAGGATGCGAGATCCATGCCGATGCCGAGGTGCTGAGGCTTTATGCCGATGCCCAGCCCGCGACCGATGCAGACTGGGTGACCGAATATCTCGACGCGATCATCGCTGTGAAGCTGGTCGACGGCATTGGCGGCGCGATCGAGCATATCGAGACGTTCTCCTCGCATCACACCGAGGCGATCGTCGCCGAGGACGCCACAGCGGTCGACCGGTTCTTCAACGAGGTCGATTCGGCGATCCTTCTGCACAACGCCTCGACCCAGTTTGCCGATGGCGGCGAATTCGGCATGGGCGCCGAAATCGGCATCGCCACCGGCAAGATGCATGCCCGCGGACCGGTCGGCGTCGAGCAACTGACGTCGTTCAAATATCGTGTACGCGGGTCGGGACAGGTGAGGCCTTGAAGCTTTGTGTTCAAAGAACCTGAAGCCTTGCGCCCAGCCACCCCCCTCTGTCCTGCCGGACATCTCCCCCTCAAGGGGGGAGATCAGCTCTCGTTCGCGATTTCGCCAATTGCCGGGCGGGCAGAATTCAAGCTGTCATTGAAGCTGACAATCTCCCCCCTTGAGGGGGAGATGCCCGGCAGGGCAGAGGGGGGTGCCTGACGCATGCTTGCCTTGTCCGAACATGCCATATCCTCCCGTTACCTCAAGATGCCGCATGCCGGGAAAGGCGTGGCGGTCGGGCTGTTTGGCGGTTCGTTCAATCCGCCGCACGCCGGGCATGCGCTGGTCGCCGAGATCGCACTCAGACGCCTTGCTCTCGACCAGCTGTGGTGGATGGTGACGCCCGGCAATCCGCTCAAGAACGCTGGTGAACTTGCGCCGCTGGCCGAGCGGCTGCAGCTGTCTGAAAAGATCGCCAAGAACCCGAAGATCAAGGTCACCGCCTTCGAGGCGGCCCACCACGTCCGCTTCACCGCCGACACGCTGGCGTTGGTCAAGGCGCGTAACCCCGGCGTCGATTTCGTCTGGATCATGGGGGCCGATTCGCTTCGCGACTTCCACCGCTGGCAGCGCTGGCGCCGTATCGTGATGACGTTCCCGATCGCGGTGGTCGACCGGCCAGGTGCGACGCTGTCGTTCCTGTCGTCCGTGGTCGCCAAGACTTTCGACTATGCCCGCGTCGACGAAGGCGACGCACCGCGGCTCGCCCGCATGAACGCGCCGGCCTGGACCTTCATCCACGGCCCGCGTTCGTCGCTGTCGTCGAGCGCGATCCGCAATGTGGCAAAGGGCTGAGCGGGCGGAAGGCAAGTCCAGCCATGTCGCATTTGCCGCTGCCTTGACCTGCTTGATGGGCGATCCTCGGTCATGACGATTCTCGAGCGCGACCAGGACAAGAACGGTCTAGGGCAGCCGGCGCCCTCGATCGCCATTGCCAGCATCCTCTTGTCGATGGCGCTGATCGCCGTCGGCAATGGGCTCATGTTCGCCTATATCCCAGTCCGGCTCGGCGCCGAGGGCTTCGATCCGACTTGGGCGGGGCTGATCGTCACCGGCCTTTCGGCTGGCGGCCTCGCTGGCTGCATCCTGACCGGGCCGCTGGTGCGGCGTGTCGGCCATGCCCGCGTGTTCATGGTACTGTCGGCGCTGATCGTGCTGTCCAACGCCGCGGTCGGCGCCGGGCCGCACCCATTGCCATGGATCGCTGCACGGGCGCTCTACGGCTTTGCCATATGCGGCCTGTTCATTGTCGCGCAGAGCTGGCTGAACGATGTCGTCGCAAACGCCATCCGCGGCCGGGTCATGGCTATCTTCTACGTTGCCTATGTCGCCGGACTCGGCGTCGGCTATTCGACGCTGGCGTTGATCGATATCCGCGCGGCCGATGCGCCGCTGATCGGCATTGCCTTCACCGCGCTGTCGATCCTTCCCGTCGGGCTGACGCGGCTCGCGCAGCCACCGGCGCCGCAAGCGGCGTCGGTGGCGCTCGGCCGCGCCTGGCGAATCTCGCCGGTCGGCGTTGCCGGCATGCTTGCCGTCGGCGGCCTGTCGATGACGATTTCGGGTTTTGCGCCAATCCATGCCACCGCCAGAGGCTACAGCCAGGCCGACGTCGCCTTGCTGCTTTCGGCAATGCCGGTCGGCACGCTGATCCTGCAGATTCCCCTCGGCTGGATTTCCGACCGCACCGACCGGCGCTTTGTGCTGATCGCGGCGTCGGCGCTTGCCGCCGCGGCGGGCCTGTTTGCACTGGGTTTCGACGGTGGCGCTCTGGCGACGCTGCTCGTCATCTACGTGGTCTGGGACGGCGCCTCGGAATCGATCTATTCGCTGGCCAGCGCCCATGCTGGCGACCGCGCCGGCAAGGACGACATGGTGGCGCTGTCGAGCTCGCTCTTGTTTGCCTGGTCGCTGTCCGGCTTCGTCGTGCCCGGCATTGTGACCGGGCTTTCCGCCATCTATGGCACGCAGGCCTTCATCTATGTGGCAATCGTCATTGCCGCCGCCTACTGCTTGTTCGTTCTCTGGCGCGTCGGCATGGTGCGGCCCGTGCCCGCCACCGAGACCGGCAGTTTCGCGCCGATGACGGCGCAGGCGCCGTTGCCTGTCGATCTCGCCTTCGCGCCCGAAGATCAGCGCGGGCGCGGAGAGCTTTGAGGGCCATCTGCGGGCTGGCTTCAAATGCTCTATTGCTGCGTGGCTGAGGCCTCCGGCTGCGGCGCTTGCGGCGCCGGCGCCGGAATTGAAAGGCCTTCGGCATCGAACGCCTGCTTGACACTCTTGGTGAGGTCGATCTGGGCGGCGAAGAAATCGGCAGCCGCCGTCCAGTAGCGCAAGGTGATGGCGACGGTGCTGTCCCCGACAGTCGCGACAAAGGCGATCGGCGCCGGCTGCCGCCTGACGCGCCGGTCGGCGGCGGCGACACCGAGCATGGTCTTTTGCGCGAAATCGATGTCGTTCCACGAGCCGATGCTGAGCGTGATGTCGCCGCGGCGCACACCATTGCGGGTGAAATTGCGGACCGGCTGGTTCCACAGGGTCGAGTTAGGTGCAAGCACGTAGACACCTTCGACCGTCCTCAGCGTTGTTGCAAACAGCCCGATCTCCTCGACGGTACCGGATATGGCGCCGACCTCGACATATTCGCCGATGCGGAACGGCCGCAGCGCCAGCAGCATGATGCCAGCGGCAATGTTCTGCAGCGTGCCTTGCAGCGCCAGACCGATGGCTAGGCCGGCGGCACCGATGGCGGCAATGATCGAAGCCGTCTGCACGCCGAACTGGCCGAGAACCATGATCACGACAAGCCCGAGGATGGCGTAGCGGACGACCTGCGAGAAGAAATGGCGGAGCGTTTCGTCGAAGCCGTGAACGTGGCCGAGGCCGGCATAGATCGAACGCTCGGCGAGGCCGGCGACGATGTAGCCGATGACCAGCAGGATGACGGCGCCGACCGCCGAAAGCGAGTAGGAGACGATCAGCGTGCTGAGTTGCGCCAGGCCGGATTGCACGGTGAGGAGGGCGTTCTGAGGATCGATCGGCATGTCGGGATTCCGGTTCGTGGATGAGCCGATAACCGCTGCGGGGCGAGGCGGTTCCGAATTTCTGGCCCGGAAAAGCCGCATATTCGGCCGTTACCGGGCGTCTGCTTGCGAGCGGTGTCTTGAAACTGCAACCTAACTCTGCCTATCTAAGCAGTGTCACCTGATTTGAAAGGTGATTTGGTTGTTCTTGCTGCGAAAGGAAATACACTGAGAACAGCACTGCGGAAGAAGGCCGACATCGTGCCTTCGCCGGCCGGGATCAGCGTAAACGACGCCGTGTCCCGCGCCATCAAGACAGTCCTTGCCAGTCTGGAAGACTCCAAGGCCGAAAACATCGTCTCAATCGACATTCAGGGGAAATCGAGCCTCGGCGACTACATGGTCGTCGCGTCGGGCCGATCGCACCGTCATGTCTCGGCTGTCGCCGATCATCTCCTCAAGGCGCTCAAGGATGCCGGGCTCGGCACGGCGCGCGTCGAGGGGCTGGCTGGCGCCGACTGGGTCCTGATCGATTCGGGCGACATCATCGTCCATGTCTTCCGTCCCGAGGTCCGCGACTTCTACAATCTCGAAAAGATGTGGCAGGCGCCGGATCTTGAGGAAGAGACCCTCCACTGAGCCGTATTCGTCTTGATGCATGTCGTTGTGCGACACGCATCAGCGGCTCTCCGAGGTAGGGATGAAGATTACCGTTCATGCCGTGGGCCGAATGAAAGCCGGCCCCGAGAAGCAGTTGGCCGACCGCTATTTCGAGCGTTTCGCCAAGAGCGGCCCTGCCGTAGGCCTCGAATTCGCCGGGATCGCCGAGATTGCCGAAGGCCGCGCGCAGACGGCCAATGAGCGCCGGCGCGAGGAAGGCCAGAAGCTGCAGACGCACTTGCAACCGGGCACGGCGCTGATGCTGCTGGATGAGCGCGGCAAGAACCTTTCCTCCGAGGATTTCGCCGGCCGCATAAGCTTGCTGCGCGATGGCGGGCGCAAGGCGCTGGTGATCGCCATTGGCGGCGCCGACGGCCATGACCAGTCGCTGCGTGACTTGGCTGATCTGACGGTGTCGCTCGGCGCTCTGACCTGGCCGCATCAGCTGGTCCGCGTCATGCTGGGCGAGCAGCTTTACAGGGCGGCCACGATCCTTTCCGGCCACCCCTACCATCGTTCATGAAGCCGGTTCGATCAGCGAATTGACGCCAGCCGCCCGGATTTCTGCCCCAATGCTCATCGACAGTTTGGGCTCATAGGGGTTTGCGGATGGCGGCCGGGCTCGAACATGGTTGATGGTTCGTTAACGAAGCCGCGCATAGAGTTGGGCTTCAATGTCTGAAGACTGGAAATCACGAACGGGCTCCTGGCGCGTGCGCTACGGCATCGCAGCGGCGGTGATCGTGGTTTCGCTCGGGATCGCGCGGGCTGAGAACACGCTCGACCTGGCGCCGGACCCGGACCAGAGCCGCGCCGAATACGAAAAGGTATCGAAAGAGATCACGCTGTCGTCCGAGCGGCTGGCCAAGCTCGCCGCCGACATAGCGGCGGTCAAGAAGGACCATGCCTCGATCACCGCGGCACTGATCCAGTCGGCGATGACCGAGCAGAAGCTCGGCCAGGACATCGAGGACATTGGCGGCAAGCTGGAAGGGCTGAAGGCGCAGGAGCAGAAGATACGCGCCTCACTGGCCGCCAGACGTGACGTTCTGGCCGAAGTGCTCGGCGCGCTGCAGCGCATGGGGCTCAATCCGCCGCCGGCGATCCTGGTCAAGCCGGAGGACGCATTGTCGTCGGTGCGCAGCGCCATCCTGCTCGGTGCCGTGGTGCCGGAACTGCGCCAGCAGACCGACATGTTGCTGGCCGATCTCAAAGAGCAGTCGCGGGTGACGGCCTCGATCGAGGCCGAGCGGGCGCGGCTGACGGCAGCGGTCGGCGAGCAGGCGGCGGAAAAAAAGCGGCTCGGCATGCTGCTCGAAGCCAAGCAGAAGCTCGCCGCCGATACGCAAACCGCGCTGGCCGCCGAAAAGCAACGGTCCGCGACGCTGGCGGCCAAGGCCGGCAGCCTGAAAGAGCTGATCGCATCGCTCGAGGCCGACAGGGCCCGCAAGGCGGCGGATGCGGCCAAGGCAGCCGAGCAAAAGACGGTGGACGCCGACAAGGGCCCGGCATCGGCCCCGGCGCCAACGGAACTGGCCTCGCTGCCGGTGCCGGAGAGCAACAGGCTCACCGCTGCTGCGCCGTTTTCCGCGCTTCAAGGGCAGATCGCGCTGCCGGTCACCGGCAGGATCAAGCGGCGCTTCGGGGCCAACGACGGTAACGGCGCGGTGATGCTCGGTGACATGGTTGCGACACAATCGGGAGCCATCGTCACAGCGCCGGCGGATGGAAACGTGCTTTATGCGGGGCCTTTCCGCTCTTACGGTCAACTCTTGATCCTGAATGCGGGTGACGGCTATCATGTCGTCCTAGCGGGGATGAGCAGAATCAGCGTCGCGTCTGGCCAGTCGGTGCTCGCAGGTGAGCCGGTCGGCGCGATGGGAGAGGCCCGGGTGGCGAGCACCTCGGCATCGAAGAATGGAAATGCCACGCCGGAGCTCTATGTCGAGTTCCGCAAGGATGGAAAACCCGTCGATCCGGCCCCATGGTGGGCGGACCGTTTTTCTGGAAGGACGTGAATGATGCGGAAACTGTCGCTTCTGTTTGCCGGTGCGCTGATGGGTGCATCGGCGATGAGCCTGGTCTATGGCGCGCCCGGCTCGACGGCAAAGGCTGCGGGCTCCGAGACCTATAAGCAACTGGCGATCTTCGGCGATATCTTCGAGCGGGTGCGGGCGAATTATGTGACGCCGCCCGACGACAAATCGCTGGTCGAAAATGCCATTAACGGCATGCTGTCCTCGCTCGACCCGCACTCCTCCTACATGAATGCCGAAGAAGCGCAGGACATGCGCGTGCAGACCAAGGGCGAGTTCGGCGGCCTCGGCATCGAGGTCACCATGGAGAACGACTTGGTCAAGGTGATCACGCCGATCGACGATACGCCGGCCGCCAAGGCTGGCGTGCTCGCCGGCGACTATATCGCCAAGATCGACGGCGAGGAGGTTCGCGGCCTGACCCTCAACGACGCCGTCGAGAAGATGCGCGGGCTGGTCAACACACCGATCAAGCTCACCATCCTGCGCCAGGGCGCCGACAAGCCGATCGAACTGACGGTCGTGCGCGACATCATCAAGGTAAAGGCGGTGAAGTTCCGGGTCGAAAACGACATCGGCTACATGAAGATCACCTCCTTTACCGAAAAGACCTATGACGACCTCGAGAATGCCATCGACACCATCAAGAAGCAGGTGCCGAACGACAAGCTCAAGGGTTACGTGCTCGACCTGCGCCTCAATCCGGGCGGTTTGCTCGACCAGGCGGTGAGTGTGTCGGATGCCTTCCTCGACCGTGGCGAGATCGTCTCGACGCGCGGCCGCGATCCGAAGGACGTCACCCGCTTCGACGCGCGGGCCGGCGACGACATCGGCGGCAAGCCGCTGATCGTGCTCGTCAATGGCGGCTCGGCCAGTGCCTCGGAAATCGTTGCCGGCGCGCTGCAGGATCTGCGCCGCGCCACGGTGGTCGGCACGCAGTCCTTCGGCAAGGGTTCGGTGCAGACCATCATTCCGCTTGGCGAGAACGGGGCGCTGCGGTTGACGACGGCGCTCTATTACACACCGTCCGGCAAGTCGATCCAGGGCAAGGGCATCACGCCCGATATCAAGGTTGACCAGCCGCTGCCGGCGGAACTGCAGGGCAGGGACCTGACGCGCGGCGAATCCGACCTCAAGGGCCATATCAAGGGCGCCGACGAAGGCACGACCGGTTCGGGCTCGGCAGCCTATGTGCCGCCGGAACCGAAGGACGATTTGCAGCTCATCTATGCCGAGCAGCTGCTGCGCGGCCAGAAGACCGATCCGGCGTTCCCACCGAATCCGCAGAAGGCCGTGTTGAACCAATAAGGGCAGGCAACCCGGGCCAAACAGGTCTGGCTGCCTGAGCGAAGCGATGCGATGCTGCCGGGGCCGCGAGGCTCCGGCAGTTTGATTCGGGGCCGCGGCCGGCATGCTGCGCGTCCAGTGAAGCGAGGGGACGCGCCGACATTTTGGATTTGCGCCTCCGGAGGTTTCACTTCGGAGATGCGCGCCGGGGGTGCGGGCTTGGCTGATATCGGCAAGGACATAGAACGACCTCTCGGACAGGCGATCCGGGCGCCGCGCCCAGGCAGCAGGATCAGCGCCGGTGCAGTCGCGGCCGCGCTCGTCGTGCTGGCCGTGGTCGGCGTTTCCGGCGCGATCGCCTTGCGCGACAAGCCGTTCCGCAAGCCGCAAGAAGTCGCCGTTTCGACGCCGAAGATGCCGGCAGCGGCGGATCCCGCCGCGGCGCCGGCCAAGGCGACGCCCGCAACGGAAGCGCCAAGCAACGCAAGCGAACAGAAGACGGGCGAACAAACGACAAGCGGGAAGATGGGCGGTCCGCAGATCATCCATGTCCAGACCGAAGAGGGCGACGGTCCGCCCAAGGCGGCCATTGTCATCCGCGACCCTTCGACGATCGGCCAGAACCTCAGGATCGCGCACATTCCCGACAAGGCGCTGATCGAGGCCAGCGAGACCGGTCCGCTGCCGATCCGCGCCGCCGACGGCCGGCGCCCGTTCGATGTCTATGCGCGGCCGTGGTCCGGCGCACGCGGTGCACGCGTGGCGCTCGTCATCGGCGGGCTTGCCGTGTCGCAGACCGGCACGCAGGCAGCCATCGCCAAGCTGCCGGCGGAAGTGACGCTGGCCTTCGCGCCGCAAGGCAACAGCATCGGCCGCTGGATGCAGGTGGCGCGGCAAGGCGGCCATGAGGTCATCATGCAGGTGCCGCTCGAGCCGTTCGACTATCCGAACGTCAACCCCGGCCGTAACACGCTGACCGTGGCAGCGGCGCCGGACGAGAATTTGAAGAATTTACGCTGGGCGCTGTCGCGAACGACCAACTACACCGGCGTCATGAACTATATGGGCGCCCGCTTTTCGGCCGACGCGACGGCGATGGGGCCGTTGATGGCCGAGCTTGGCAAGCGTGGTCTGGCCTATGTCGACGACGGTTCGTCGGCGCGCAGCCTGGCATCCGAATTGGCGCTGAAGGACGGCGTGCCGTTCGTCGGCGGCGATACGGCGATCGACGCGGTGCAGGACCGCGGCGCCATATTGAAGAAACTGGATGGGCTGGAAGCGACGGCACGGGCGAAAGGCTTTGCCGTCGGCATCGGCTCGGCCTTCGACCTGACAGTCGATACCGTGTCGTCCTGGGTGACCGAGGCCAAGAAGCGCGGCATCGAGATCGTGCCGATTTCGGCGGTGGCCATAGATCCGGAAAAAGGCTGACATGGCAAAGAACAAGCTCGTTGACGCCGAGACACTGCCCTACCGGCCCTGCGTAGGGGTGATGGTCCTCAATGGCGATGGCATGGTCTGGGTCGGCCATCGCATTGCCGAGCCGGACAGCGAATTCGCTGGAACCACGCAGCTCTGGCAGATGCCACAGGGCGGCATAGACGATGGCGAGGAGCCGCTGCCCGCGGCGGAGCGCGAGCTTTACGAAGAGACCGGCATGCGCTCGGTGTCGCTGCTGGCCGAGGCGCCGCACTGGATCAAATACGACCTGCCGGCCCATCTGGTCGGCGTCGCCTTCAAGGGACGATATCGCGGCCAAACGCAGAAATGGTTTGCCTTCCGCTTCCACGGTGACGAAAGCGAGATCGAAATCAATCCGCCGCCGGGTGGCCACAAGGCCGAGTTCGACCGGTGGGCGTGGCGGCCGATGCTGGAACTGCCCGGTCTGATCGTGCCGTTCAAGCGCAAGGTCTACGAAGACGTGGTGGCAGCGTTCCGGCACCTGGTGGCGTAGCCGCCGGCCTTCCGCTAAAACAGGTCGGCATGACCGACATCTCCAGCAAATCCCTTCCGCAGACCGTCTCTCTACCGCAGGCCGGCGCCCCGAGTGAGCCGATCAGCGAAGCGGCGGCGGGGGCGATCCTGACCGTCGATCTTGGCGCCGTCCGTGAGAATTACCGGCGGCTGAAGGCGCGTCTGGGCGGCGTCAGCTGTGCCGGAGTGGTCAAGGCCGACGGTTACGGGATTGGCGCGGCGCCGGTGGCGGCGGCGCTGATGGCTGAAGGCTGTGATATTTTCTTCGTCGCGCATTTGGCCGGCGGCGTCTTGCTGCGCAAGGCGCTCGGCTCAGACCCGGCCATCTACGTGCTGAACGGCATTCCGCCAGGTGCGGAACGGGAAGCGGTTGCGGCGGGGCTTTGCACTGTCGTCAACAGCGCCAGCCAACTTGCGGCATGGCGCGAGATGGCCGGGCGGGTGGGCCATAAATTGCCTGCCGCCGTCCAGGTCGACAGCGGCATGTCGCGGCTCGGCATGGCGCCCGAGGAGGTGAAAGCCATCGCGCAGGATCCGCAGGCTTTCGATGGTGTCGAACTGACCTTCGTGATGAGCCATCTCGCCTGCGCCGACGAACCCGAGCAACCGGCCAACGAGCAGCAACGGCTGGAATTCGAACGGCTGCGCCGGATGCTGCCGGGAGCGCCGGCGTCGCTTGCCAATTCATCAGGCATTTTTCTCGGGCAGCGCTATCACTACGACCTCGTTCGTCCGGGTGCCGCTCTCTATGGCATCAATCCGACGCCGGCGAAGGACAACCCGATGCTGCCGGTGGTGCGATTGCAAGCCAAGGTCATCCAGACGCGGATGCTGGAGGCCGGCGCCGGTGTCGGCTACGGCCACACTTTCCACACCAAGGCCCCGCTTGCCGCGGCGACGATTTCGCTCGGCTACGGCGATGGCTGGCATCGACGCGCCGCTTCCGCTGCCTGGTTCGAAAATGTGCGGCTGCCCTTCATCGGCCGGGTTTCGATGGATTCGATCATCCTTGACATTTCCGCATTGCCGCCCGGCAAGCTGAAGGCCGGCGACCTCGTCGAACTGATCGGGCCGTCGTCGCAGACCGTGGACCAGGTAGCCGGCCAGGCCGGCACCATCGGCTATGAGGTCTTGACCAGCCTCGGCCACCGGTTCCACCGGCGCTATGTGAATGGCTAGGACGCAAGCTTGTTGTCCTCACGCATGTCGTTTCCCTCAGCATCGGCACTTGGCGGACGCCGCAGAATCCGGCAGACAGAAGGCGGCGATGATCCCGGACCCGAACCCTGACGAGACGCCGTTGCGGAGAACTAAGCGATGAAGATCTTCGTGCTGGGCGGCGGTGTGATCGGGGTCACCACCGCCTATTTTCTTGCCGAGGCCGGCCATCAGGTGACGGTGATCGACCGCCAGAAAGGCCCGGCGCTGGAAACCAGCTTTGCCAATGCCGGCGAGATCTCGCCCGGCTATGCCTCGCCCTGGGCCGGGCCCGGCGTTCCGCTGAAGGCCGTCAAATGGCTGTTGATGAAGCATGGTCCGCTGGTGGTGCGGCCGGCGCTCGATCCGCATATGTGGATATGGCTGGTCAAGATGCTGCGCAATTGCACGGCTGAACGCTACGCGCTGAACAAGGCGCGCATGGTGCCGCTGGCCGAATACAGCCGCGACACGCTGAAGGCGCTGCGCGAGGCGACCGGCATCGCCTATGACGAGCGCGCCAAGGGTACGCTGCAGCTTTTCCGAACGCAAAAGCAGCTCGATGGCGTCGGCGGCGATGTCGAGGTGCTGAAGACCTATGGCGTCCCTTATGAGGTCCTCGACCCCGACGGCTGCATTGCTGCCGAGCCCGCGCTGGCTGGCGTGCGCGAGAAATTCGTCGGTGGCCTGCGGTTGCCCGGCGACGAAACCGGCGACTGCAAGATGTTCACCGACAGGCTTGCGGAGCTTTGCGCGGCACGCGGCGTCACCTTCGAATACGACACGGAGATACGGCGCGTCGTCAAGAAGCGCGATCGCATCACCAACATCAGCACCAGCAAGGGCTGGATGGTCGCTGACGCCTATGTGATGGCGATGGGCAGCTATTCGGCGCGGTTCATGCGCATGCTGAAGCGGCCCATCCCGGTCTACCCGGTCAAGGGCTATTCGATCACCCTGCCGATCAAGGACGCCGCCGCCGCGCCGGTGTCGACGGTGATGGACGAGAGCTACAAGGTGGCGATCACCCGCCTCGGCGACCGTATCCGGGTCGGCGGCACGGCGGAAATCTCCGGCTTCGACATGCGGCTGCACGAATCGCGGCGCCGCACGCTCGAACATTCGGTCGGCGACCTTTTCGCGGGCGGCGGCGACATGCGGTCGGCCACCTTCTGGTGCGGGCTGCGGCCGATGACGCCGGACGGGCCGCCGCTGATCGGGCGCACCGATTTCTCCAATCTCTATCTCAATACCGGCCACGGCACGCTCGGCTGGACCATGGCCTGCGGCTCGGCCAAGGTTCTGGCCGACATCATCTCCAGCCGGGTGCCAGACATCGACGTCGGCGATCTCGGGCCGGGACGATATGCCAAGTAAGACCCCCAGCAGCTAAGACAGCCAGCGGCCGATAGATCTCACGCGAACAATCCCCGATCCCGTTCGACGGCCTTGGTGATGAAGCTCGCGACGATCTGAACGCGGCGCAGCGGCCTGACCGATTCATGATAGACCAGCCAGTAGGCGCGGCGGATGGGTGCGACGATATCGAGAGGCACCAACTCCGGCATCGAGTGGGCAACGAAGGTGTGCAGTATGCCGATGCCGGCGCCGGAACGCACCGCTTCGGCCTGGCCGAGCGCTGAGGAAATGGCGAAGCTGGTGCGCCAGTCGGCGCTGAATTCGGCCGCGTAGTCGAGCGAGGGACTGACGATCAGGTCCGGCACGTAGCCGATCAGCGTGTGCTGGCCCAGCTCGGCGGCGCTTCCGGGCAGGCCATGCGTGTCGGCGTAGGCCCGCGACGCGAACAGGCCGAGCGTGTAGTCGACCAGCTTTCCCGCCACCAGCCGGCCTTCCGTCGGCCGTTCGACGGTGATGGCAATGTCGGCCTCGCGCCGGGATAACGAGAAGGAGCGCGGTACCGGCACCAGCTGGATGGTGAGTTCACGGTGCAGAGCGGTCAGCGCGCCGAGGCGCCTGGCCAGGAAGGCGACGCCAAAACCGTCCGGCGCGCCGATGCGCACGGTGCCCGAAACGTCGTCGCCTTCGCCTGAAACGGTCGAGCGCGCGGCGATCATGTCGCCCTCCATGCGTTCGGCGATTTCGAGGAAACGTTCGCCTGCCGGCGTCAGCTCGCTGCCGGTGGTAAGCCGGCGAAACAGTTTTGTCCTGAATGCATCCTCGAGGGCGGCAATGCGGCGCGAGACGGTCGCGTGATTGAGCTCCAACCGCCTGGCGGCGCCGAGGATCTGGCCGGCGCGCGCCACGGCAAGGAAGATGCGAACGTCATCCCAGTTCATGGGGATGGTCCGTTTCGATAGAGAGCGCCGTGTTCCCGCCCACCCCCCTCTGGCCTGCCGGCCATCTCCCCCGCAAGGGGGGAGATCGAATGTCCGGTCGGCTTTCGCCAATCTCCAACGTCGCAAAAAGGGCGGTAAGGCCGAAGTCGCCAATCTCCCCCCTTGCGGGGGAGATGTCCGGCAGGACAGAGGGGGGTGTGAAGAAACTCAACTCAGCAATCCAAGCGATAGGAGTACACTCCCTACCATTTGCGCCATTTGATGCACAATCGCGCGCCGCTATCTATTTTCTGCACAACGGTTGCGTTTTCACTCGCGTTGCCATCGCTCCCGCAAAGGCGGACAATGCCTCATCACGAACCAGGGAGAGAGACCATGATCGAATACGGTCATTTCATCGGCGGCAAGCGTGTCGCCGGAACCAGCGGCCGCAAGCAGGACGTCATGCAGCCGATGGACGGCACGGTGCGTGGCACGGTGGCGTTGGCTTCGCAGGCGGAATTGCGCGCAGCGGTCGAAAACGCCAAGGCGGCACAGCCCGGCTGGGCGGCAACCAACCCGCAGCGGCGCGTGCGCGTCTTGATGCGGTTCCTCGAGCTGGTCGCCAAGGAGTATGATGCGCTTGCCGAGATATTGGCGCGCGAACACGGCAAGACCGTCGCCGACGCCAAGGGCGACATCCAGCGTGGCCTCGAAGTGGTCGAGGTCTGCATCGGTGCGCCGCATATGATGAAGGGCGAGTTCACCGATGGCGCCGGCCCCGGCATCGACGTCTATTCGATGCGCCAGCCGCTCGGCGTCGTCGCCGGCATCACGCCGTTCAATTTTCCAGCGATGATCCCGTTGTGGAAGATCGCGCCGGCCATCGCCTGCGGCAATGCCTACATCCTCAAGCCGTCGGAGCGCGATCCGGGCGTGCCGATGCGGATTGCCGAACTGTTCATCGAGGCCGGCCTGCCGGCGGGCATCCTCAATGTCGTCAACGGCGACAAGGAAGTGGTCGACGCCATCCTCGACGATCCCGACATCAAGGCTATCGGTTTCGTCGGCTCGACACCGATCGCCCAGTACATCTATTCGCGCGGCTGCGCGGCCGGCAAGCGCGTGCAGTGCTTCGGCGGCGCCAAGAACCACATGATCATCATGCCCGATGCCGACATGGACCAGACCGTCGACGCGCTGATCGGCGCCGGCTACGGCTCGGCCGGCGAGCGCTGCATGGCGATCTCGGTGGCCGTCCCGGTCGGCAACGACACCGCCAACCGGCTAATGGAAAAACTGGTGCCGCGCGTCGAGAGCCTGAAGGTCGGTCCGTCGACGGATTCTTCCGCCGATTTCGGCCCTCTGGTCACGGCGCAGGCGCTGGAGCGGGTCAAATCCTATGTCGACACCGGCGTCAAGGAAGGCGCCAAGCTGGTGGTCGATGGCCGCGGCTTTTCCATGCAGGGCTACGAGAACGGCTACTATATGGGCGGCTGCCTGTTCGACAACGTGACTGCCGACATGCGCATTTACAAGGAAGAGATCTTTGGGCCGGTGCTGTCGGTGGTGCGCGCGCCGACTTACGAAAACGCCATCAAGCTCGCCAACGAGCACGAGATGGGCAATGGCGTCGCCATCTTCACCCGCGACGGCGATGCGGCGCGGGATTTCGCCTCGCGAGTCCAGGTCGGCATGGTCGGCATCAACGTGCCGATCCCGGTGCCGATCGCCTACTATACGTTTGGCGGCTGGAAGGCGTCCTCGTTCGGCGACCTCAACCAGCACGGGCCGGACGCGTTCCGCTTCTACACCAAGACCAAAACGGTGACGTCGCGCTGGCCGTCCGGCGTGAAGGACGGCGCCGAGTTCGTCATCCCGACGATGAATTAGCCGGACGGTTTCCTGTCTGCGCGTCCTCGCTTCGGCTGCGGGCGCGCGGGCCGGCGTGAAGGACGGCGCCGAGTTCGTCATCCCGACGATGAACTAGCCGGAGGGTTTCCTGTCTGCGCGTCCTCGCCGTCGGCTGCGGGCGCGCGGACCGGCGTGAAGGACGGCGCCGAGTTCGTCATCCCGACGATGAACTGATCCAAATCGCAGAAAGCAAGAAAAGGCCCGGGCTTGGAGCCCGGGCCTTTTTTGTCGCCGTCTTCATCGGCATGAACACGAATGTGATGGAACCAAGAAGGTAGCAATCCTCTTAGGTTGCAGTCCTGCCGCGAAGGAGGAGCTGGCAGATCAACCAACGGCGCTGGTGACGGCTCCGGGGGATATCGTCCGGCGCAAAGGAGATGTCAGATGACACGTCTCATGGCGATCATAGCTTGCGCGGCAACGGCGGCGCTTTCCGCCATCCCGGCAATGGCTGCCGAGCAATGCGCGGCACGCGCCGATATGGTCAAGGCGCTCGGCGAGAAGTTTCATGAAAACCCGAGCGCGGTTGGCGTCGTCAATCCGAATGTGGTGCTTGAAGTCTTCGTTTCCGACAAGGGCACCTGGACCATCCTCGCCAGCGATACAAAGGGTCAAAGCTGCGTGATATCAGTCGGCGAAGGCTGGGAGAGCGCGATGACGATAGCGGCGCTGCCCGGTACCTGAAGTAGGCCTTTCCTATTCACCTGGCCGCAGCCTCGGCACGGCAGCCGGGCTGCGGCCTTATTCTCGGCGACCTTGAAACGGATCTCCCCGCGCCCGCTTGAGGCGCGCACGGCTTGCTATTTTTCGTTAGCGATACCATATATGGAACATAGCGAGAACATCCAGAATCGTTCCCGCTGGCGGCAGACCGGAACACGGAAAGGAGCGACGCGATGATGACGTCGGAACCGGCCTGGATCGCTCCGGCAAAATGAGGCCGTCAATCACCTCCCTTTGCCGGATCGTGATGGCAAAGGAGATGCCCTATGGCACGCAAATCGCTGTTAGGATGGGTGAAGACCGTAGCTTTTGCTGGCTTATTCGCGGTGGGTACGAATGCCGCAAGCGCCCAATATCAATACTGCGTTGAACATGGCGACCTCGTCGCCCACCTGACTGAGAATTTCCAGGAAAGACAGTTTGCTCTCGGACTGATCGGTCAGGAGGCGGTCATGGAAGTTTTTGTCGCCGATAGCGGAAGCTGGACGGTCATCGTGACCGACGTCGCCGGCAGAAGCTGCATTGTCGCAGCCGGCGAAAATTGGGAAAGCGTGGAGGCCCTGCCCGGCCAAAACTCATGAGGGAGCGGGCGGCGTCAGCGCGTCGCGGCCGCCTCGGCATGGCCGCGCAGCAGTGCCATCAGGCGTTTGGCATCCTTGGCCGCGGCCTCTTCGTCGCCGGCTAGGATCGAGCGGATCAATGCGACATGGTGCTCGGCCGATTCGGCCAGGCCGGTGTCGGCCTTGTAGCGGAACCAGAAGCGGCGGCTGTGGGTTTGTAACGGCGCCGCCAGGCGCGCCGCGAACGGGTTGTCTGCAGCCAGCGCCAGCGCCTCATCAAGCGCCTTGTCGGCCTGGATGAAGTAAAGCACATTTTCCGAAATCACGGCCTTTTGCATGGCAAGGGCAGCGTCATGAAACAGGTCGGCGGCCTCGCGGGTGACGAAGCGGGCGGCCGAGCGGGCAAGCACGACCTCGACGCCGCGGCGGGCGTCGAGGACGCGCAGCCAGTCGCCAGGGTGAAGCGGGGCAATGGCAATGCCGGCACGCGGCCGGACCTCGAGCAGTCCCTCCCAGGCCAGCCGCTGGATCGCTTCGCGCACCGGGGTGCGGCCGAGGCCGAGCCTGTCGATCAGCGCCCCCTCGGTGATGAAGCTCGCGGGCGCCAGCTCGAGCGTTACGATCATATGCTCGAGCCTGCGGTAGGCCTTCGCAGTCGCCGGCTCGGAGCCTGGGTTGCCATATACCAATGCGGGCGTCTCCTGATATATTATTGATATATCATATCAGATTCATCGTTGACAGCCGGCGTCTTAAGAAATATACGACTGATATATCAGATGGAGCGACCGACATGTGGGCCGGAGTTTTCCCCGCCGTTACGACCAAATTCACCGAGGATGATCGCCTCGACCATGCCGAGATGGAGCGCTGCTTTGCGCTGCAGATGGAGGCCGGCTGCGACGGCATCATCGTCTGTGGCTCGCTTGGCGAAGGACCGATGCTGTCGCATGACGAAAAGATCGAGGTGCTGAAGACCGCGCAGAAGATCGCCGGCAACAAACCGGTGCTGTTGACGGTCAACGAAGCCGGCACACGCGAGGCGGCGACGATCGCGCGCCGCGCCGCAAAAGAAGGCGCCAACGGTTTGATGGTGGTGCCGAGCCCGATCTACCATACCAATACCGAGGAGACGGTCGCGGCACTCAGCGCCGTCGCCGCGGCCGGCGACCTGCCGGTGATGATCTATTCCAACCGGCTTGCCTACCGCGTCGACGTCACTGTCGACCAGATGGAGGAACTGGCGAAGGACCAGCGCTTCGTTGCCATCAAGGAGTCCTCCGACGACATCCGCCGCTCGACCGAGATCATCAACCGCCTCGGCGACCGCTATGACCTGTTCACCGGCGTCGACAATCTTGCCTTCGAGGCGCTGTCGGTCGGCGCCATTGGCTGGGTGGCGGGCCTGGTCACCGCGTTCCCGCGCGAGACAGTCGCCATCTATCAATTGATGAGACAGGGCCGCCGCGAGGAGGCGTTGAAAATCTACCGCTGGTTCCGGCCGCTGCTCGACCTCGACGTCTCGACCTATCTGGTGCAGAACATCAAGCTCGCGGAGGTCTTCGCCATCGATACCAATGACCGGGTGCGCATGCCGCGTCAGCCGTTGGCGGGCGAGCGGCGCAAGGCTGTCGAAAAGACCGTCAGGGACGCGCTGGCGGTGCGGCCAGAGCTGCCGGCATTCTGATCCAGTCCCTTCGAGGGTATTTGCAGATGTGCAGCGCGGCGCATGGCAATGAATGATAATGCTACGCTCGATGTTGCCATCATTGGTGGCGGCATTATCGGCATCTGCGCCGCCGGCTTTCTGGCCGAGGCGGGGCGAAACGTCACGATTTTCGATCGGACGGGGATCTGCGAGGAAACCAGCTCCGGCAATGCCGCTGCCTTGGCGTTCTCCGATGTGCTGCCGCTGGCTCACAAGGGCATGATCAGGCAGTTGCCGAAATGGCTCGCCGACCCGCTAGGCCCGCTCAGCATTCCGCCCGCCTATCTGCCGAAGCTGTTGCCCTGGCTGGTCCGCTTCTGGCGGGCCGGCCGAAGCGACCGCTATGAAGCCGGCCTTGCCGCGCAGGCCGGGATGATGAAGCTCGCCGAGGCGGAATGGATGGGCTTGCTCGACCGTTCCGGCACACGGCCGATGCTGCACGAGGACGGCTCGCTCGAACTCTACGAAAGCGAGGCTGAGTTCAAGGCGTCGCTGCCCGGCTGGGCGGCAAGGCAGCGCTTCGGCATCGGCTTCAGCCATGTCGAAGGCAGCGCTCTCGCCGCCTTGCAGCCCGGCCTGTCGCCGCGCTTCGTCAAGGGCACGTTCGTGCCGGGGTGGAAGACCGTCGCCGACCCCAAGCTGCTCGGCAAGGCAATCTGGGCCTATGCCGAAGGATTGGGCGCGGGGTTCGAAAAGACTCGGATCGAGCGTGTCGAGGCGGGACAGGACGGCGCGATCCTGACCATGGCCGCCGGCACGACGCGACGGGCAAAGCATGTCGTCATCGCTGCCGGGGCCTGGTCGCATCTGCTGGCGAGACATCTCGACGACGGCATCCCGCTGGAGACCGAACGTGGCTACAACACGACGTTGCCGAAGACTGCCTTCGACGTAAAGCGGCAATTGATCTTCTCCGGGCATGGCTTCGTCATCACGCCGCTCGAGACCGGCCTGCGCGTCGGTGGCGCGGTCGAGCTCGGCGGCCTCGAAAGGCCGCCCAATTATGCGCGCTCGAAAGCACTGCTCGAAAAGGCGCAAAAATTCCTGCCAGGGCTGGATCCGGCCAATGGCCGCGAATGGATGGGATTCCGGCCGTCGCTGCCGGATTCGTTGCCGGTGATCGGGCGGTCGCAAAAAACGCCGTCGGTGGTGTATGGGTTCGGCCATGGTCATCTCGGCCTGACCCAGGCCGCGGCGTCCGGACGCTTGATCCGCGAGCTCGTTCTCGGGCAGAGTCCATCGCTCGATCTCGGTCCGTTCAGTCCGCAACGGTTTTGAGATCGAAGACATTCAGTTGGGAGCCGGCATGGCCAAGAATTCCTTCTTCTGCATAGACGGCCACACCTGCGGCAATCCGGTGCGGCTGGTCGCCGGCGGCGGACCGCTGCTCAACGGCTCGACAATGATGGAGCGGCGAGCGCATTTCCTGGCCGAATATGACTGGATCCGCACCGGGCTGATGTTCGAGCCGCGCGGCCATGACGTGATGTCCGGCTCGATCCTCTATCCGCCGACGCGCGAGGATTGCGACATCGCCATCCTGTTCATCGAAACCTCCGGCTGTCTGCCGATGTGCGGCCACGGCACCATCGGCACGGTGACCTTTGCCGTCGAACATGGGCTGATCAAACCGAAGACGCCGGGCGTGCTCAGGCTGGATACGCCGGCGGGCCTGGTCGTCGCCGAATACAAGCAGGTCGGCGACTATGTCGAGGAGGTGCGCATCACCAATGTGCCGTCCTTCCTCTATGCCGAGGGGCTGACGGTCGAATGCCCCGGGCTCGGCGAGATCAGCGTCGATGTCGCCTATGGCGGCAATTTCTACGCCATCGTCGAACCGCAAACGAACTATCGCGACATGGCCGACCATTCGGCGGGCGAGCTGATCGCCTGGAGCCCGGTGGTGCGGCAGCGGCTCAACGAGAAATATTCCTTCGTCCACCCGGAGAATCCCGGCATCGACAAGCTGTCGCACATATTGTGGACCGGTGCGCCGACCAACCCGCAAGCCGATGCCCGCAACGCCGTCTTCTACGGCGACAAGGCGATCGACCGCTCGCCCTGCGGCACCGGCACCTCGGCGCGGATGGCGCAGCTTCACGCCAAGGGCAAGCTTGGGGTTGGCGACGACTTCGTCCATGAATCGATCATCGGCTCGCTGTTCAAGGGCAGGGTGGAAAAAGAGGTCACCGTCGCCGGCAAGCCGGCGATCATTCCGTCGATCGGCGGCTGGGCACGGATGACCGGATTGAACACGATCTTCATCGACGACCGCGACCCGTTCGCGCACGGCTTCGTCGTCAAATAGAAAAAACGCTGACGCAGGGGAAGAAAGAGAGCGTAAACGGATTGCGATCAACGACGCAACGATCCCGCTCATCAACTTATTTTGACGGCGATTTCTTCGAAACGAGGCGCATGGTGCGGTTGAATCGTCAAAGACATTGCGTTAGGCCAATGGTAGGGTCCGCGATGGTCCAGGGGCCGGACGGGAATAAAACGGGCAATCGGACGGCGTGCGGCGAAAACACGCATAGCCATCGAAAAATCACGTTGCAATCCGGGCTCGAAACTTTACGACTAGGGGAAATACGAAAAGGAATGCGTCTGCATGGGCGACATTCCAGGGGAGCCACGACAGCATGCAGTATTTTGTCCAGCAGCTTATCAATGGGCTGACGCTGGGATCGATCTATGGGCTGATAGCGATCGGCTATACGATGGTCTACGGCATCATCGGCATGATCAATTTTGCCCATGGCGACATCTTCATGGTCGGGGCATTCACCGCCCTCATCGTTTTCCTCATTCTCGGCGCATTGTTCTATTCCTTGCCGGTGGTGATCGCGCTGCTGATCATGATGATCGTCGCGATGCTGCTGACCAGCCTGTATAATTGGACGATCGAGAAGGTGGCCTACCGGCCTTTGCGCGGTTCGTTCCGGCTGGCGCCGCTGATCACCGCGATCGGCATGTCGATCGCCCTGTCGAACTTCGTCCAGGTGACGCAAGGGCCGCGCAACAAGCCGATCCCGCCGATGGTGTCCACGGTCTACAACATCGAGGGCATCAGCGTATCGCTGAAGCAGATCATCATCGTCATCGTCACCGCGCTGCTGCTGGCGCTGTTCTGGTATTTGGTCAACAAGACCTCACTGGGCCGGGCGCAAAGGGCATGCGAGCAGGACCGCAAGATGGCGGCGTTGCTTGGCATCGACGTCGACCGCACCATCTCGATCACCTTCGTCATGGGTGCGGCCCTTGCTGCCGTCGCCGGCACGCTGTTCCTGATGTATTACGGCGTCATCGCCTTCTCCGACGGTTTCACGCCCGGCGTGAAGGCGTTCACCGCGGCGGTGCTCGGCGGCATCGGCTCGCTGCCCGGCGCCGTGCTCGGCGGGCTGATGATCGGCTTCATCGAAAGCATGTGGTCGGCTTATTTCTCGATCGACTACAAGGACGTCGCCGCCTTCTCCATCCTGGCGATCGTCCTGATCTTCCTGCCTTCCGGCATATTGGGCCGGCCAGAAGTCGAAAAGGTCTGAGGTCATGGCGGTCACTGTATCTCCGGAGCGCGGCGTCGTCGCCACCCCAGTGCAACGCGCCACGCGCGAGGCGCTTTATGCTGGTGCCATCGCGCTCGGCCTGTTCGTGCTGTTCATCGGCCTGCGGACCGATCAGAACATCTCCAACGAGCTGATCCTCGTACAGCGCTGGGGCCTGCTCGCCGCCGTGGTGATCGCCACCATGCTCGGCCGCTTTCTCTACGTTGCCTACGGCCAGCCCTTCCTGGCCAACCAGAAGATTGCCGACATCGCCACCGGGCTGTTGCCGGAAAGCGTGGCGACGCGGTTCTTCCGGTTGCCGTATTTCATTGCTGCCGTCGTCGTAGTGGCTGTGCTGGCGCTGCTGGCCGGCTCGCTCGATGGTTTGCTGGGGCCGGGTCTCGCCGGTTATGCGCGCTTCGCGCGGGCGCTGGCGATCATCTATGCGCTGGCCTCGGTGCTGTTCTATTTCCGCACCTTCATCCTCGCCCATTTCTCGGCGTTGGGCATAACCGCACTGGCGCTCTACCCGATCATCGTCGTGGCGGTGCTTGCCATGTACGCAGGGTCGATGGCCGGCGGGTTCCAGGGTTCACTGAAATGGGTCGACAATTTCGGCATCCAGATCCTGATCTATGTGATGCTGGCCTGGGGGCTGAACATCGTCGTCGGCCTCGCCGGCCTGCTCGATCTCGGCTACGTCGCCTTCTACGCGGTCGGCGCCTATGCCTATGCGCTGCTCGGCACGCATTTTGGCCTGTCGTTCTGGATCCTGCTGCCCGCCGCCGGCGCCATGGCCGCCTTCTGGGGGGTATTGCTCGGGTTTCCGGTGCTGCGTCTGCGCGGCGATTATCTGGCGATCGTGACGCTTGCCTTCGGCGAGATCATTCGTCTCGTGCTGATCAATTGGCGCGAGGTTACGAACGGCTCGGCCGGCATCTCCGGCATCCCCAAGGTCACCTTTTTCGGCCTGATGACGTTCAACGTTTCGGATCCGAATTATATCGCCAAGGTGTTGGATATCGCCACATCGAGCGCCTACTACAAGATATTCCTCTACTATCTGATCCTGGGGCTCTGCCTGCTCACCGCCTTCGTCACGATAAGGCTAAGGCGCATGCCTGTCGGCCGCGCCTGGGAAGCGCTGCGCGAGGATGAGATCGCCTGCCGCTCGCTCGGCATCAACACCACCACCACCAAGCTCACTGCCTTTGCCACCGGCGCCATGTTCGGCGGCTTCGCCGGCTCGTTCTTCGCGGCACGGCAAGGTTTCGTCAGCCCCGAATCCTTCATCTTCCTGGAGTCGGCCATCATTCTGGCTATGGTCGTGCTTGGCGGCATGGGTTCGCTGGTTGGCATCGCCGTCGCCGCCATGGTGATGATCGGCGGCACGGAGGTGCTGCGCGAACTCGATTTCCTGAAGCAGGTCTTCGGCCCCGACTTCACCCCGGAACTCTACCGCATGCTTTTATTCGGCATGGCCATGGTCATCGTCATGCTGTGGAAGCCGCGCGGCTTCGTCGGCAGCCGTGAACCGACAGCCTTCCTCAAGAAGAGCAAGGCCGTATCCGGCTCCTTCACCAAGGAAGGCCACGGCTGATGAGTGATACGAACCCATCTCCCATGAACGATGCCATCCTGCAGGTCGACCATCTGTCGATGAAATTCGGCGGTCTGGTCGCCATCGGCGATCTCTCCTTCCAGGCCAAGCGCGGCGAGATCACCGCGCTGATCGGACCGAACGGCGCCGGCAAGACCACGGTGTTCAATTGCATCACCGGTTTCTACAAACCGTCGGAAGGCATGCTCACGCTCAATAGGCGCGACGGCTCGAGCTATCTGCTCGAACGCCTGCCGAACCATGAAATCCCGGCACGCGCCAAGGTGGCGCGCACCTTTCAGAACATCCGCCTGTTCTCGGGCATGACGCTGCTCGAGAACCTGCTGGTAGCCCAGCACAACAAGCTGATGAAGGCGTCCGGCTACACCGTGCTCGGCCTGTTCGGCTTCAGCGGCTACCGGAAGGCATCGGCCGAGTCGGTCGAACTGGCCAGGCACTGGCTGGAGAAGGCCGATCTCGTCGACCGTGCCGACGACCCGGCCGGCGACCTGCCCTATGGCGCGCAACGACGCCTCGAGATCGCGCGGGCGATGTGCACGGGTCCGGAGTTGCTCTGCCTCGACGAGCCGGCTGCCGGCCTCAATCCGAAAGAATCAATGGCGCTCAACGCGCTGCTGATGGACATCAAAGACAACACCGGCACCTCGATCCTGCTGATCGAGCACGACATGGCGGTGGTCATGCAGATTTCCGACCACGTCGTGGTGCTCGAATACGGGCGCAAGATATCGGACGGCAGCCCGCATTCGGTACGCACGGACCCGCGCGTCATCGCTGCCTATCTCGGCGTCGAAGACGAGGAAGTCGAGACGGTACTGACCGAAGTCGGCGACGAGGACGTCATCGAGCAATTGGACACCGGTCCCGATTCCGCGCACGGCCCAGGCACATCGTCTTCGTATCTCGCCGGACCGGTGACCGATACGATCGGCCACAGCGAGGGCGAGCGCGTGACCGTGTCGAAAGGCGCCTCGAAAGCCGGGCAGTTCGATGCAAAGTCGAGTGCCGCGGCAAGCAAGGCAGCAGCGCAAGCCGCCGCTCCCCCGGCCAAGGCGGAACCCGCTGCAGCTAAGCCGACCGCGAAACCCTCCACGGCTAAGGCGCCGGCCAAGTCGAAGGTCGCGGGCGTTTCGAACCGGCTCACAGCGCCACGTGGCGGCGAGGCCGACAATCTGACCCGCATCAAGGGCATCGGCACGGTCAACGAGAAGAAGCTTAACCAGCACGGCATCTTCCATTTCGACCAGATCGCGGCATGGAAGAAAGCCGACGTCGCGGCCGTCGAGGCCTATCTCGCCTTCGACGGACGCATCGCCCGTGAGGACTGGGTTGGTCAGGCCAAGCTTCTCGCCGCCGGCAAGGAGACGGAATTTTCGCGCCGCGTCGACGCCGGGAAAGTGGAAACGAGCCACGCTTCCGGGAAAACTGCGAAAACAGTTGCCGGCAAGACTGCTGCCGCACCTGCGGGCAAGCGCGGAGGGCGCAAGTGATGGCCGGCACAACGCTGCTCGATATCAAAGGCGTCCAGACCTACTACGGCAACATCAGGGCGCTGAACGGTGTCGACGTCACCGTCAGGCAGGGCGAGATCGTGGCGCTGATCGGCGCCAACGGCGCCGGCAAGTCGACGCTGATGATGACCATTTTTGGTGCTCCGCGGGCCCGGGCGGGCACGATCACCTTCGCCGGCACCGATATTACCCAGATGCCAACGCATGAGATCGCGCGCATGCGGATCGCCCAGTCGCCGGAGGGCCGGCGCATCTTCCCGCGCATGACGGTGATGGAAAACCTGCAGATGGGCGCCAGCCTCGACGGCCTCAAGCATTACGACGAGGACGTCGAGAAGGTGTTCACGCTGTTTCCGCGCCTGAAGGAACGCATCGCCCAGCGCGGCGGCACCCTGTCGGGCGGCGAACAGCAGATGCTGTCGATCGGGCGTGCGCTGATGGCACGGCCGAAGCTGCTCCTGCTCGACGAGCCGTCGCTCGGCCTGGCGCCGCTGATCGTGAAGCAGATCTTCGACGCCATCCGCGAGTTGAACCGGACCCAAGGGCTGACAGTGTTCCTGGTCGAGCAGAACGCCTTCGGCGCGCTGAAGCTCGCGACGCGCGGCTATGTCATGGTCAACGGCAATGTGACGATGAGCGGCACCGGCAAGGAGCTGCTCGCCAATCCGGAAGTGCGCGCCGCCTATCTCGAAGGCGGCCACCACTGAGTTCAGGAGACTTCATCATGCAGGGCATTCTCTACGAGGAACCCTCGATCTGGCAGTTCTTCTTCGTCACCTGCCTGCTCGGCGGCTGGGCGGCATGGATGACCGGCAAGGCCAGCGCCCAGACATGGCGCAGCTTCCTCCAATTGTTCGCCTACATGCTCGGCCTTGGCATTGGCGTAAGGTTCATTCATCACGCGCTGTTCGGCGGCACGATGTTCTCGCTGCATTACTATATCGTGGATACGATCGTACTGATGATATTGGGCTTCATCGGCTATCAATACACGCGCACAAACCAGATGGTGACACAGTATAATTGGCTCTATGAAAGAGCATCGGTTTTGAGCTGGAAGCCGAAAGGTTGACGTTCATGATTAACGCCGTTTCGGGGATGAATCGGCGTGACAAGTGCCTGAAAATCGGCAAAGTACGTTTTCTGCGAGTAAAAGTGGGCATCGCATGAAAGCATCATCCAACGCCCACTCCGTAAATGGGAGCGTTTTACATGAAAAAATCACTTTTGTCCGCCGTCGCCCTGACCGCGCTGATCGCGTTCAGCGGCAGCGCGTGGGCTGACGTCCTGGTTGGCGTCGCCGGTCCGATCACCGGTCCGAATGCCGCCTTCGGCGCGCAGCTGCAGAAGGGTGCCGAACAGGCCGTCGCCGACATCAATGCGGCCGGTGGCATCAATGGCGAGCAGATCAAGCTCTCGGTCGGCGACGACGTCTCCGATCCGAAGCAGGGCATCTCGGTCGCCAACAAGTTCGTCGGCGACGGCGTCAAGTTCGTGGTTGGCCACTTCAACTCGGGCGTCTCGATCCCGGCGTCGGAAGTCTACGCGGAAAACGGCATCCTCGAGATCACGCCGGCCGCGACCAATCCGAAGTTCACCGAACGCGGCATGTGGAACACGTTCCGCACCTGCGGACGTGACGACCAGCAGGGCAGCATCGCCGGCGCCTATCTCGCGGCGAACTTCAAGGATGCCAAGATCGCGGTCATCCACGACAAGACGACCTACGGCCAGGGCCTTGCCGATGAGACCAAGAAGGCGATGAACGCAGCCGGCCTGACGGAAGTCATGTACGAAGGCGTCAATGTCGGCGACAAGGACTTCTCGGCGCTGATCGCCAAGATGAAGGAAGCCGGCGTTTCCATCATCTATTGGGGTGGCCTGCACACCGAAGCCGGCCTGATCATCCGCCAGGCGGCTGACCAGGGCCTCAAGGCGACGCTGGTTTCCGGCGACGGCATCGTGTCGAACGAGCTGGCCTCGATCGCTGGCGACGCAGTTGCGGGCACGCTGAACACGTTCGGCCCGGATCCGCGTCTGATCCCGACGAACAAGGAACTCGTCGAGAAGTTCCGCGCGCAGGGCTTCGAACCGGAGGCCTACACGCTTTACTCCTACGCCGCCATGCAGGCGATCGCCGAAGCAGCCACCGTTGCCAAGTCGAACGACCCGCAGGAAGTTGCCAAGGCGCTGCATGAGAAGGGTCCGTTCAAGACCGTTCTGGGCGACCTCTCCTATGACGCGAAGGGCGATCCGACGTTGCCCGGCTACGTCATGTACGAGTGGAAGAAGGGCGACGACGGCAAGTACACCTACATCCAGAAGATGTAAGCCTGTCGACGACGATAATTTTGGAGATGCCCGGCGCTTGCGCCGGGCATTTCCGTTTTGACGACATCGAGTTGATTTAAATCGGTTTAGCCGCTGCCCGATTTTGTTTGCACTGCAGCATTTTCGCGCTAATCATGTCCGGCAGTTCCCTTCCCCGTGTCCGGAGCCCTGTCCTTGGCAATCTCGAAGATCCTTGTCGCCAACCGCTCCGAAATTGCCATCCGCGTCTTCCGCGCGGCTAATGAACTCGGCCTCAAAACCGTGGCCATCTGGGCGGAGGAAGACAAATACTCCCTGCATCGCTTCAAGGCCGACGAAAGCTACCAGGTCGGGCGCGGGCCGCACCTGACCAGGGATATGGGGCCGATCGAAAGCTATCTGTCGATCGAGGAGGTTATCCGCGTCGCCAGGCTTTCGGGCGCCGATGCCATCCATCCAGGCTACGGCCTGCTGTCGGAGAGCCCGGAATTCGCCGAGGCCTGCGCCACGGCCGGCATCATCTTCATCGGGCCAAAGCCGGATACGATGCGCAGGCTGGGCAACAAGGTCGCCGCCCGCAATCTCGCAATCGAAGTCGGTGTGCCGGTAATTCCCGCCACCGATCCCTTGCCGGACGACATGGCGGCGGTGAAGGAACTCGCCAGGACGATCGGCTACCCGGTGATGCTCAAGGCGTCCTGGGGCGGCGGCGGCCGCGGCATGCGCGCCATCCGCTCCGAGGCCGATCTCGCCCGCGAGGTGATGGAAGGCAAGCGTGAGGCGAAGGCGGCTTTCGGCAAGGACGAGGTCTATCTCGAGAAGCTGATCGAGCGCGCCCGCCATGTCGAGGTGCAGGTGCTGGGCGACACGCATGGCAACGCCGTGCACCTATTCGAGCGCGATTGTTCGATCCAGCGCCGCAACCAGAAAGTGGTCGAGCGGGCGCCGGCGCCCTATCTCGAAATGTCGCAGCGCGAGGAGCTTTGCGGCTACGCGCTGAGGATCGCGCGCGAAACCAGCTATATCGGCGCCGGCACGGTCGAGTTCCTGCAGGATGCCGATACCGGAAAATTCTATTTCATCGAGGTCAATCCGCGCATCCAGGTCGAGCACACCGTCACCGAACAAGTGACCGGCATCGACATCGTCAAAGCACAGATCCACATACTCGACGGCTTTGCCATCGGCACGGCGGAATCGGGCGTGCCGACGCAGAAGGACATCAGGCTCAACGGGCACGCGCTGCAGTGCCGCATCACCACTGAAGACCCCGAGCATAATTTCATCCCCGACTATGGCCGCATCACCGCCTATCGCGGCGCCACCGGCTTCGGCATCCGCCTTGATGGGGGCACCGCCTATTCGGGCGCGGTCATCACCCGCTTCTACGATCCATTGCTGGAAAAGGTGACGGCGTGGGCGCCGACGCCGGCCGAGACCATCGCCCGCATGAACCGGGCGTTGCGCGAATTCCGAATCCGGGGCGTGGCGACCAATCTCACCTTTCTCGAGGCGATCATCAATCACCGGAGCTTCGCCGACAATTCCTACACCACCAAGTTCATCGACACGACGCCGGAACTGTTCGCCAGCGTGAAGCGGCAGGACCGCGCGACCAAGCTGCTCAACTATCTTGCCGACGTTTCGGTCAATGGCCATCCCGAGACGCGCGGCCGGCCGCAGCCAAAAGCAGATGCGGCGCCACCGGTGGTGCCATATCTCAACGGCAATGTGCCTGACGGCAGCAAGCAGAAGCTCGACGTGCTCGGGCCGGAGAAATTCGCGGCGTGGATGCGCGAGCAAAAAGAGGTGCTGGTCACCGACACGACAATGCGCGACGGGCATCAATCCTTGCTCGCGACGCGTGTGCGCACCTATGACATCGCCGGCATCGCCGGCACCTATGCGCGCGCTCTGCCGCAGCTTTTGTCACTCGAATGCTGGGGCGGCGCAACATTCGACGTCGCCATGCGCTTCCTCACCGAAGATCCATGGGAGCGGCTGTCGCTGGTGCGCGAGGCAGCACCCAATCTTCTGCTGCAGATGCTTCTGCGTGGCGCCAACGGCGTTGGCTATACCAACTATCCCGACAACGTCGTCCAGCATTTCGTCCACCAGGCCGCTGCTGGCGGCATCGACCTGTTCCGCGTCTTCGACTGCCTGAACTGGGTCGAGAACATGCGTGTGGCCATGGATGCGGTCGGCGCCGAGGGCAAGCTGATCGAAGCGGCGATCTGCTATACCGGCGACATACTCGATCCGGCGCGGGCGAAATACGATCTGAAATACTATGTCGGCCTGGCCAGCGAATTGCAGGCGGCGGGCGCCCATATCATTGCCGTCAAGGACATGGCGGGGCTTCTAAAGCCGAGTGCTGCCCGCGTGCTGTTCAAGGCACTGCGCGAGGCGACAGACCTGCCGATCCACTTCCACACGCACGACACATCCGGCCTGTCGGCGGCCACCGTGCTGGCAGCGGTGGAGAGCGGTGTCGACGGCATCGACGCGGCGATGGATTCGCTATCTGGCAACACCTCGCAGCCATGCCTGGGTTCGATCGTCGAGGCGCTGAAGGGCACCGAGCGCGATCCGGGCCTCGACCCGCAATGGATCAGGAATATCTCGTTCTACTGGGAGGCGGTGCGCAACCAGTACGCCGCCTTCGAAAGCGACCTGAAGGGGCCAGCATCGGAGGTCTATCTGCACGAAATGCCTGGCGGGCAGTTCACCAACCTCAAGGAACAGGCGCGCTCGCTTGGGCTGGAGACGCGCTGGCACGAAGTGGCGCAGACCTATCACGACGTCAATCTGATGTTCGGCGATATCGTCAAGGTGACGCCGTCGTCCAAGGTCGTCGGCGACATGGCGCTGATGATGGTCAGCCAGGACCTGACCGTCGCCGACGTCGAGAATCCGGCGCGGGACATCGCCTTCCCGGATTCTGTGGTGTCGATGTTGCGCGGCGACCTCGGCCAGTCGCCGGGCGGCTGGCCAAAGCCATTGCAGAAGAAGGTGCTGAAGGGCGAAAAGCCGATCACGGTGCGGCCGGGTTCGCTGCTCAAGGCGGCGGACCTCACGGCCAGCCGCAGGGAGGTCGAGGAAAAGCTCGAGCGCAAGCTCAGTGAGTTCGAGTTCGCGTCGTGGCTGATGTATCCGAAGGTGTTTTCGGATTTCGCCGCCGCGCAGGAGACCTACGGGCCGGTCAGCGTGCTGCCGACGCCGACCTATTTCTACGGCATGAAGCCGGAAGACGAGATTTTCGTCGACATCGAAAAAGGCAAGACGCTGGTGGTGCGCTGCCTTGCCATGGGCGATGTCGACGAAAAGGGCATGGTCACCGTGTTCTTCGAGCTCAACGGCCAGCCGCGCCGGGTGAAGGTGCCGGACCGGGCGCATGGCGCCTCCGCTGCCAAGGCACGGCGCAAGGCGGAGCCGGGCAATGAGGCGCATGTCGGCGCGCCGATGCCTGGCGTCGTCTCGGCGCTTGTGGTCGCTGCCGGCCAGGCGGTGAAGGCCGGCGACGTGCTGCTGTCGATCGAAGCGATGAAGATGGAAACGGCGTTGCATGCCGAACGCGACGGCACCATAGCCGAGGTGCTGGTCAAGGCCGGCGACCAGATCGATGCCAAGGATCTGCTGATCGCGTTCGGGTGAAATAGGCCGGCATCAGAGAGCCTTGTCGGCGCCTGGCAGCAGCCCCTTCATGCCGCATCGATAGCACCTTGACCCGCCGCGCCCGGTCGGGCATCGAACCGCTGCAATTCGCCGCTCGGGTCCCCGTGAGTCGCGGCGAGAAACGACGCGGAGTGAAGAATATGGCCGACGACATCACCGAAACCAGCCAGACTGTTGCCGCCGGCCAGCTGCGCGCCTTCATCGAACGCATCGAGCGGCTCGAGGAAGAGAAGAAGACGATTGCCGACGACATCAAGGAAGTGTTCGCCGAGGCCAAGGGCACCGGATTTGACACCAAGGCGATGCGGTCGATCATCCGGCTGCGCAAGAAGGACCAGGCCGAGCGGCAGGAAGAGGAGTCCATCCTCGATCTGTACAAAACCGCGCTTGGAATGGTGTAGGCCGATAACAGCCTTGGGCGCCGGTTGCGGCGCCCCTCGACGGTTCGAACCATGAGCGAATTCGATTTTGACGCCCGCCGCGCCTCTGAATTCCGCCAACGCAGCTTCTGGACGCTGTTCGCGGAACGGCATCCGGATGAAAGGGCTCTGCTGGCGAGGCGTGGACCGTGGTTCTGGCAGCGTGGGCTGCCCGACTTCGCATTGGTCCTTTCCATGTACGTCGCGCCTGCGCAGAATCATGTCGGCGTCTTCTTCGGCCGCAACGAGAAGTTCGGTGCCACGCAAGCCTGGTCGCGGCTGAAGCCGTTCCAGCCGGCCATCGAAGACAGGCTGAAGCTCAGGCCAGAACAAAGTTGCGACGGCCTCGGCATCAATTCGATGTGGCGGGTGAATTGTTTTGCCGAAGACAATTGGCCGGCGATGACCGACTGGCTGGTGACGGAAGCCTCGCGTTTCGAGCGCGCGATTGCCGAAGTTCTGGGTCAGGAATAAAGCAGGGTTTCCAGACGCAATCCTTGTGGAAGGGTTGCGCTGGTGAGCAGAGCGAGGGAGCCGGTGGATCGATGACGATCATGTCGCGCGTTGCCGCCTTCTTCCGCTCACGCTGGCTCGGCGGCGTGCCGCTCGATCGGCTGTTCTGGCGCGACCTGGTTGTTGTCGGCACAGCGATCAACGTCGCGTCGTCGGTGGTGGCGCTCATTCTGCTCGGGCTGAAGCTGCCGCTTGCGCTGGTTCTGGCGGTGCATTTCGCGCCGGTGCCCTACAACATCTTCCTGACTTTTGCCGTTTGGCGAACTGCCGGAAAATCAAGTGGCGCCAAGGCCTCGCTGATGACGCTTGGCGCCACGTTGTGGCTGATCCTGGTGGTCGTGGCCTGACGATCAGGCGGCCGGCTCGAATTTGAGCGCCACGCCGTTGATGCAATAGCGCAGACCGGTCGGCGGCGGGCCGTCCTCGAAGACGTGGCCGAGATGGCTGCCGCAGCGGGCGCAATGGCATTCGGTGCGGACCATGCCGTAGCTGCGGTCGACGGTGGTCTCGACCGAGCCCGGCACCGGATCGTTGAAGCTCGGCCAGCCTGTGCCGCTCTCGAATTTCAGCTTGGATTCAAACAAGGGTTGGTCGCAGCCGACGCAGGAGAAGGTGCCGGCGCGCTTCTCGTGCAGCAGGGCGCAGCTTCCCGGCCGCTCGGTGCCGTGGTTGCGCATCACCGCATATTGCTCAGGCGTCAGCCGGGCGCGCCATTCGGCGTCGGTGCGGGTAACGGGGTAGGTGTGGCTGTCCATTTTTTCCTCTTAGCTTAGGTCGCTATTTGGGTTGCCTTCCCAACTTCGCCTGAAATAGGGATTTGTTACCGCGTTTGCCCGTATTTCTATCCTGTCGCGAAGAATTCCTCAGGCGATGGCGGCGAGATAGCGCGCAACCGATGCTGAAAATGCCGCCTTTGCATCTCCGATGACGTTCTGGTTCCACCACGCGCCATAGATATGGTCGAACGCGAAAGGCTCCAGCGCGGCCTTGATGCCGAGCACTTTCGAAGCGTTGAGCGGGATGTAGTGCGGGTAGCTGTACATGAAGCTGAGATGGCGGCGAGTCGGCGTCACCTGCACGATGTCGCCGGCCAGGATGGCATTGCCGCCGTCGCGCTTCCAGTGCAGCACCTGGCCACCGGCAAAGTGGCCGCCGCAGCGGATGAGCGTCAGCGACGGGTTTATGGCGCGCGTCTCGCCTTGCCAGCTGATGATCGCCGGATGCGGCCGCATGATCCACTGACGATCATCGGCGTGCAGATAAATCGGCACGCCGCCAAACGCCTCGCTCCACTCGACCATTGCCGAATAATAATGGCAGTGCGAAATGGCGATCGCGACGAGGCCGCCCCGGCGCTTGATCTCGGCCACCGCCTCGTCGCTGACAATCGAAATGCAGTCCCACAGCACATTGCCGTGCGGCGTTTGCGCCAGCAATGCCCGCTGGCCGATGGCGAAGCGCGGCTCGATGCCGAAGGCGAGCACGCCGGCGTCGTCTCTCATCGCGAGCCGATGGCCGGCGGCGAGCTCTTCCGGCGTGGTCCAGGCCTGGCCCTCCCAACGCACATATTGCCGCTCGTCCTCGCAGATCGGGCAATGTCGCGGCGGCGTCGCTGTCGCCGCGAACTGGACACCGCATTGCAGGCAAAGGAAACAGGTCGACCTTCCTGTTTTGCGTGGATCCATTCAGTGCTTCCTTGAAAGTTGCTTCGTCGCGGCTTCGAGGCCGGCGAGCGTCAGTGGAAACATGCGGCCGTCAAAAATATCGCGGATCATGGCAATCGAATGGGTAAAACCCCAGTGCTTTTCGCTTTCAGGATTGAGCCATACCGCATTTGGCCATTGCTGCAGCAACCGGCCGAGCCAGACGGCGCCGGCCTCCTTGTTCCAGTGCTCGACCGAGCCGCCGGGATGGGCGATCTCGTAGGGGCTCATCGAGGCGTCGCCGACGACAATCACCTTGTAGTCGGGGCCATATTTATGCAGGAGATCGAAGGTCGGAATCACCTCGGCATGGCGGCGGCGATTGTCCTTCCACACGCCCTCGTAGAGGCAGTTGTGGAAATAGAAATATTCGAGCTGGCGGAATTCGGCGCGGGCAGCCGAAAATAGCTCCTCGACGCTCCTGATGTGGTCGTCCATCGAGCCGCCGACATCGAAGAACATCAGCAGCTTGACCGCATTGCGACGTTCGGGTTGTGTCTTAACGTCGAGATATCCGTGCTCGGCGGTGGCGTGGATGGTCCCTGGCAGGTCGAATTCCTCTTCGGCACCTTCGCGCACCCAGCGGCGCAAGCGCTTCAGCGCGACCTTGATGTTGCGGGTGCCGAGTTCGACGGCATCGTCGAAGTTCCTGAACTCGCGTTTGTCCCAGACTTTTACCGCGCGGCGGTTGCGGCTTTCGTGCTGGCCGATGCGCACGCCTTCGGGATTGTAGCCATAGGCGCCGAAGGGCGAGGTGCCGCCGGTGCCGATCCATTTCGAACCCTTTTGCTCCTCCAGCCGCTTCTTCAGCCTCGCCATCAGCTTTTCGAAGCCGCCCAGCGCCTCGACCAGCTTCTTCTCCTCATCGGTCAGGTGCTTTTCGGCAAGCCTCCGCAGCCATTCCTCCGGGATGTTTGCGACATCGACCGGGTTTTCGCCAGCCCGCGCCTCGACACCTTTGAAGATGTGCGAAAAGACCTGGTCGAAGCGGTCGATGTGGCGCTCGTCCTTCACCAGAGCGGCGCGGGCGAGATAGTAAAAGCCCTCGACATCATAGTCGACCAGCCCGGCCTCCAGCCCCTCCAGCAGCGACAGATATTCGCGGAGCGAGACCGGAACCCGCGCTGCCTTCAGTTCGAGGAAGAAGGGGATGAACATCTCACGGTCTACAGCAGATCATACTCGATGAAGCCGGTCCTGCGCGCCACATGGTCGTAGAGCTTGCGTGCGGTGGTGTTGGTCTCGTGCGTCATCCAGTAGACGTTCTTGACGCCGATCTTGCCGGCTTCCTGCCTGACCGCTTCGATCAGGGCGGCGCCGACGCCCTTGCCGCGCACATCGGGGTCGGCAAACAGGTCCTGCAGATAGCAGTTGTTTATCTCCGACCAGCAGGAGCGATGGTAGAGATAGTGCGTCAGGCCGACGGCCTTGCCGTCGAGGGTGGCGATGAAGCCTTTCGGCTCGAACTCGCCCGCCGTGAACAGCCGCTTCCAGGTGACGGCGTAAACCGCTTCCGGCAACTTGGTTTCGTAGAAGGTGAGGTAGGCGGTCCACAGACGCCGCCAATCGGCATGGTCGGATTGCGCCAATGGGCGGACGGTGATCTCGGTCATTTCATTTCCCTCTGAAGTCGGCAACCCGAAGCTGCCTCCGTGCCTGGCCAAGGGCAACGGTCCAGCGACGGGAAACCGCTGTCCGAGGGCTTTCGTCGGCTTCCGACTGACCGGCTCCTCACCCCTGCCGTCTCGCCATGAAGGCCAGGCGCTCGAACAGATGCACGTCCTGTTCGTTCTTCAGCAACGCGCCATGCAGTTTCGGCAAAGCATTCTTCGGGTCGGCGCGCAGGTCCTCGGGCGCGATGTCGTCGGCGACCAGCAGGCGGATCCAGTCGAGTGCCTCGGAGGTCGACGGCTTCTTCTTCAGGCCCGGCACGTCGCGGATCTCGTAGAACTGGGTCAGTGCTGCTCGCACGAGGTTCCGCTTGATGCCGGGATAGTGCACGTCGACAATTTTGTGCAGCGTCTCGACATCGGGAAAGCGGATGTAGTGGAAGAAGCAGCGGCGCAGGAAGGCGTCCGGCAATTCCTTCTCGTTGTTGGAGGTGATGATGACGATCGGCCGGACGGTGGCGCGGATGGTCTCGCCGGTCTCGTAGACGAAGAACTCCATCCTATCCAATTCCTGCAACAGATCGTTGGGGAACTCGATATCGGCCTTGTCGATCTCGTCGATCAGAAGCACGATTTTCTTGCCGGCCGCAAAGGCGTCCCATAATTTGCCGCGCTTGATGTAATTGCGGATGTCGTTGAAGCGCTCGTCGCCGAGCTGGCTGTCGCGCAGCCGCGAGACGGCATCATATTCATAAAGGCCCTGCTGGGCTCTCGTCGTCGATTTGACGTGCCATTCGATCAGGTCCAGGTCGAGCGCCGCCGCCACCTGGCGGGCAAGTTCGGTCTTGCCGGTGCCGGGCTCGCCCTTGACCAGCAACGGCCGCTCCAGCGCGATCGCCGCGTTGACCGCCACCATCAGATCCTTGTCGGCAACATAGGCTGCCGTGCCTTCGAAACGCATTTTTGCTCCCGGGTTCATCGCGCGACCCTAAGGACGCGGCCTTCGGTGTGCAAGGCGCTGCTGGCGAAGCGGGGATCTTGCCGCCGCTGACCTCGTTGAGGGATTTTGCGTCGATTTAAGACTCGAAGCATGTCGTCTCTCTGGCGCTTGGCCTGCCGTCTGCCTATATTGGCGGGGACGGTCTGCGCTTCCCGGCAGGAGAACATTTTCCCCGGGGCCTTAATGATCCCTAGGGAGCTGTCCCTGGGAAGACCCGTGGGTTTTCTCATACGGCGCCCACCTACTTTGTAGGTTCCCGGGATCGCTCTCTCCACCGGTTGTGTGGATCGTCACTCACATTTCAGTGGGCCATGCGGTAGGAAACGTCGCTCCCAAAACCCCGTCCAGATCCGACTTTTTCTATCCTGACTCCATGACCTTCCGAAAAGACCTGAAAAAAAATCTCCGCAACGAAGCCCTCGGGCGCCGCGACGCGCTCGATCCGTTCTGGCGGGTAGAGGCAGCACTCGAAATGGCCGAGACGGCGCGCGACCGGATCACCGTCGAGCCGGGCCAGATCGTCTCAGGCTTCTGGCCGATGCGCTCGGAAGTCGACGTCCGGCCGCTGATGTTTGCCTTGCGCGAGAAGGGCGCGAGGCTCTGCCTGCCGGCCATTCTCGACAAGACCACCATCGTTTTTCGCGAACTGGTGCGCGGCGCGCCAATGATCGACATGGGCTTCGGCACCGTCGGGCCGCATGAGGAAGCCGAGGTACTCGATCCGCAGGTGATGCTGGTGCCGCTTGCCGCCTTCGATGCGCGCGGCCACCGCATCGGTTACGGCGCCGGCTATTACGACCGGGCGATCGCGCGGCTGGCCGACAACGGACAGCAGCCGCGGCTGATCGGCATTGCCTTCGACTGCCAGGAGGTGGCCCTGGTGCCGGACGAGCCGCATGACGTGATCATTCCGGAAATACTCACCGAGAGCGGGTTGCGCCTGTTCGCGCCGAAATTGTAGATAAGTTCCTGGACGCATGGTCTTTTCCGAAAGTCATGCAGCTTTTTGCTTCGCTGACCTTCAGTTCAGGATCACGCTTATATGAGACTTCTCTTTCTCGGCGACATGGTCGGCAAGACAGGACGTACGGCGGTGTGGGAACAACTGCCCGGCCTGATCTCGGATTTCAAACTTGACTTCGTCATCGTCAATGGCGAGAACGCCGCCGGCGGCTTCGGCATCACCGAGGAGATTTTTCGCGAGACGATCTCGGCCGGCGCCGATGTCGTCACCACCGGCAACCATGTCTGGGACCAACGCGATGCGCTGATTTTCGCGCCGCGCGAGGAGCGCTTCCTGCGTCCGTCCAACTTCCCGAAAGGCACGCCGGGGCGCGGCTCGGGCGTCTACATCGCCAGGAACGGCGCGCGCGTGCTGGTCGCCAACATCATGGGCCGGGTGTTCATGCATCCCGAGCTCGACGATCCATTCCAGGCCGGCGAGCGCGAACTTGCCGCTTGTCCGCTTGGCGAGCAGGCCGATGCGATCGTCATCGATTTCCATGCCGAGGCGACCTCGGAAAAAATGTGCTTCGCCCATTTCGTCGACGGCCGTGCCAGCCTTGTTGTCGGCACCCACACGCATCAGCCGACCGGCGATCACCAGATCCTCAATGGCGGCACCGGTTATATTTCCGATGCCGGCATGTGCGGCGATTACGATTCCTCGCTCGGCATGGACAAGGAGGAGCCGCTCAACCGGTTTTTGTCCAAGGTGCCGAAAGGCCGTTTCGAGGCGTCGACCGGACCGGCGACATTGTGCGGCGTCGGCGTCGACATTTCCGACCGTAGCGGCCTGACTGAACGGATCGCGCCGTTTCGCCGCGGCCCGCGGCTGGAGGAAACGGCTCCTTCCTTCTGGTCGTGACATTGATATGGACGCTTGCAATACCCAATTGCCGGCGAAACTGCTCTAGATCGTAGAGGGGACGACCTCCATGCAGCTAGTTGAATTCCTGGCGCCGCATTTCGCCTTTGTCTCCGACCCGACGGCATGGGTCGCGCTGCTGACGCTGATCGTGCTGGAGGTCGTGCTCGGCATCGACAATCTGATCTTCATCTCGATTTTGACCAACAAATTGCCGGTAGCGCAGCGAGCCCGCGCCCGGCGGCTCGGCATCTCCGCCGCGCTGGTGATGCGGCTGATCCTGCTGGCCACCATCTCGATCATCGTCCAGTTGACGATGCCGATATTCACCGCCTTCGGCCACGGCTTTTCATGGCGCGACCTGATCCTGATTGCCGGCGGCCTGTTCCTCGTCTGGAAGGCGACCAAGGAGATCCACCACACGGTCGATCTCGATGATCACCAGGACACGATGATGGGCGAAACACTGCAGCTGTCGCTGGCCGGCGCCATTTTCCAGATATTGCTGCTCGACCTCGTCTTCTCGATCGACTCGATCATCACCGCCGTCGGCATGACCGACGAAATCGCGATCATGTACATCGCGGTGATCGTGGCGGTGAGCGTGATGATGCTGGCGGCCGGGCCGCTGGCCGATTTCATCGCCAGGAACCCCAGCATCGTCATGCTGGCGCTAGGGTTCCTGCTGATGATCGGCATGACGCTGATCGCCGACGGCATGGGTTACCACGTGCCGAAAGGCTATATCTACGCCGCCATGGGCTTTTCGGCACTGGTCGAAGGACTCAACATGCTGGCGCGACGGCGGAAGAAGGCCAAGGGCGGCGGGCACTGAGTCCAGCGGAGCGAACCGGCAGCGCAGAGAACTAGGGCTCGGTCTCGATCGTCGCGGCCATGCAGAACCTTTGAGAGGTTGGCGGGACGGAGGGATCGCTGCGGAATGGCTTTTGGCACCCGAAGACCTTACTGCGCCGGCAAACCCTTCGGATGGCGGTCGCCGGTCAGGCCAAGCGTCAAGCCTTGCTCGAGCCACGCCTTGGCGCCGGCGAGCACCAGCGCAAAGCCGCCCGTCGAGTCGATCGCCTGCTTGATCTGCTCGTCGCCGCTACCGGCAAAGCCAAAATTGCGGACCTCGACAAAGGTCGTGCCGCCGGGCATCTCGGTAAAAGTCCACACCACCGTGGTCGGTGGATCGCTCCATTGCATGACGATCTTCTCGTTCGGCACGATCTCGCTGACCGTTACCGTCGTCGAGGCGCCATACATGCGCCATTCCCAGCGAACTTTGTTGCCGCTGTCCAGCCTGTCGCTGCCATGGGTGAACCAGAATTTTGTCGTGATCGCCGGATCGATGAAGGCTTGGAATACGTCGGCGACCGGCCGCCTTATCAGCATGCCGGCTTCGGCGGTCGGTGTTTCACGGATTTCCATAGCGTCCTCCTTTCCACGGCGCCGCCCCGGTTCACCAAGCATCGGGTTCGCGCACGAGGTGAATGATGTTGGCCGGGTTGGTGATCCAGCCGCCGCGAAAGCCTTCACCCAGTGCCTCGATGGCGTCGCAGCGCACGACGCCGGCCTTGGCGAGATGGTCCGCCGCGCCTGGAAAATCATCGGTGAACAGTTCCAGCCAGACCTCGGCCTGGCTCATCATCGGCGCCTCGTCGATCCACAGGCGATTGGGACCGAGTTCAAAGCCGATAGCGGGCGCCTTGGCCGTGAATGGCTTCAGGCCGATGACGTCGCGATAGAAGGCGATCGTTGCCTGGTATTGATGTGGCGGCACTTTCATGGCGATGTTGATGCCGCCGCTGATCTTCGCGGTCATTTGCTGGCTCCATTCCCGTGTTCAGGTTCGATTGGCCGGTTCGGTCCAGAACCCGCTATGCCAAATTGATTTGCCAGGAGACTCCGAACCTGTCGTTGAGCCATGCAAACCGGCGGCTGAAACCATAATTGTCCAGCGGCATCAGAAATTTGCCGTCCTTGGCCAGGGCCTCGACAATGCCGTTCAGCTCTGCCTCCGTGGAGCAATCCACATACAGCGAGACCGACGGCGTGAATGTGAAGGCATGGTGCACGGGGCTGTTGTAGACCATCACTTCCAGACCGCTTATGGACACGCGCGCCAGCTTGACCGTCCCTTCCGGGCCGTCTTCGCCGGAGCCGTAACGTGTGACGTCAAGGACGCTGCCTGTCGGGGATCGTCTCGCAATAGAAGGTCATTGCCTCTTCGGCCTTGCCCTCGAACATCAGAAATGGCGTCACTTGCTTCATCGCAGGCCTCCGTCATCTTGGTGGTTTTTCAGATGTTGTTCTCGTTGGCCGGCTCGCCCTTCATCTCGCTGCGGTAATAGCCGTCGCGCAGATTGATGCCGTATTCGACATAGGCCTTCATGCAGGCCAGCATCTGCGACCAGCCCTCGCAATTGAGATAGGACTTCTTCAGGCCGACCGCGTCCTCGCGCCAGCCGGTCTCGGCGATGGTGACAAAGGTGCCGCCATCATCGAGCGGTTCGAAATTCATCTCGATGCGGGTCTTGTAGGCTGGCTTGCCGTCGGCATCGGAGGCGTCCCAGTGCAGCACGATGCGGCTGTCCTTGATCACTTCGTCGACCTCGACGGGGACCTTGCCCCACCAGACAACACCGGCACCAGCCACCAGCGGCGCGCTGGCGCCGCCGATCGTAGTGAAATAGCCGCTAAGCTTCTTCGGATTGACGACCGCGTCGAAGACTTCGGCGACAGGTTTGCCGATGCGGCCCGAAACCCTGAATCCAAGAGACATATCCACAGCTCCTTCCTTGAATGGCTCAACGATATGTTATAGAAACATAACATGTCAAGCCATTCGCAGGACGACAATGTTTTCAAGGCGCTGGCGCATCCGCGCCGGCGTGAGTTGCTGGACCGGCTGAAGGATGCGCCGCAGACCACCGGCATGTTGTGCGAAGCCTTCCCCGACATGGACCGCTGCACGATCATGCTGCATCTGAAAGTGCTGGAGGAGGCCGACCTGGTCGTGGCGCGGCGCGAGGGCCGCGAGCGTTGGAACCATCTCAACGCGCTGCCGATCAAGCACATCCACGACCGCTGGATCAGCCAATATGCCACGCACGCGATCAGCATTGTCGACCGGCTGAAGTCCGATCTGGAGGGGTGAACGGCCGCCGAAGCCTGCCTTTTTCGGGTCTCAAGCCCTTGCGTGTCGTCTGCCACGGCGCGGCTGGACGAATTGAGCCGATTTATCTATAAGCCGGCCATTCCGACAGAGAGCGCCGTACGTCCGTCCGGACGCAGCAGGACGTTCTGAGATTTTGAATTCGAGCATTTTGCAAGGCGCCGGGTGGTTCACCAGGCCGCGGATGCTCTAGCCGAGAAGACGACAGGGGTGCCATGGCTGGCCATTCACAGTTCAAGAACATCATGCACCGCAAGGGCCGTCAGGATGCGGTGCGATCGAAAATGTTTTCCAAGCTGGCGCGCGAAATCACCGTCGCCGCCAAGAGCGGCACGCCCGATCCATCGATGAACCCTCGCCTGCGCCTTGCGGTGCAGAACGCCAAGGCGGTGTCGATGCCGAAGGACAACATCCAGCGCGCCATCAACAAGGCGTCGATGGGCGATGCCGAGACCTACGAGGCCGTGCGCTACGAGGGTTATGGGCCGGGCGGCGTCGCGCTGATCGTCGAGGCGCTGACCGATAACCGCAACCGCTCGGCGTCGAATGTGCGCGCTGCCTTCACCAAGGCCGGCGGGGCGATGGGCGAGACCGGCTCGGTGTCGTTCATGTGGGACCGCGTCGGCGAGATCTACTATCCGGCATCGGCCGGCAGCGCCGAAAAGGTGATGGACGCGGCGATCGAGGCCGGCGCCGACGACGTCCAGTCGGACGAGGAAGGCCACACGGTCTACTGCGCCTTCGAGAATCTCGGCGAGGTGTCGAAGGCGCTGGAAGGCGCGCTCGGCGAGGCTGAATCGGTGAAGCCGATCTGGAAGCCGCAGACCAATATCGCGGTCGACGAGGAGCGGGCACAATCGCTGATGAAGCTGGTCGCGACGCTTGAAGATGACGACGACGTGCAGAGCGTCTACGCCAATTTCGAGGTCGACGAGGAGACCTTGGCGAAGCTCAGCGCGGCATGACCCAACACGCGCTGCCTACAGTCCGCATCACCTATTGCACGCAGTGCCTGTGGCTGCTCAGGGCCGGCTGGATGGCGCAGGAGCTGCTGTCCACCTTCGGCACCGATCTCGGCGAAGTGACGCTGGTGCCCGGTACCGGCGGCATCTTCACCATTTCCTGCAATGACACGCTGGTCTGGGACCGCAAACGTGACGGCGGTTTTCCCGACGCCGCAAAGCTCAAGCAACTGGTTCGCGACGTCATCGATCCGGATCGCGATCTCGGCCATGCCGATCGCAAGGGTCATAAGTCGAAGGACCCTGCCTGAGGGTCTTCTTGCCCCGGCATTCACCGCCACGCGAAGATAAAACAGCCCAGCGCCACGATGGCGGTGATGGTGCGGACATGGTTCCACATCACCCAGTCCTTGAGATAAGTGGCCCATACCGCGGCGCCGTTGGCGCTTGCCGGATCGACGGCGGCCAGGGCGTTGTTGAGCGGCACGTTGAACATCATCGTCACGATCGGGTTGCCGACGAGATAGATCAGGGCGCCGGCGAGAAGCCAGAACGCGCCCGGCTGGCTCCAGCCGATAAGAGCGCCGGCGGCAAGCACAAGACAGACCAGCCCGGTGCCGAATAGCGCGGTCATGAATGCCGGCGTAATCACGGTGATGTTGATCGAATTCATGGCGGCGATGCCGCCTCCGGCAGGCAAGCGGGCGAGCGCCGGCATGATAAAGTTGGAGAAGGCGAAGAAAACGCCGCCGACAACGCCTGAGCCAATGGCAGCGACGAAGGTGAGGGTGGGAAGCAGTTTCATGATCATGTCAGTTCCTCCAGATGCCCGTGGCGGCGGTTTCGGTTGCGTAGGTGGAAAAGTCTTTTGGGGCGCGGCCGAGCACGCGCTGGACGCCGTCGGTCAGCGACTCGTTGCGGCCGTCGAGCACTTCGGTGAACAGCTCGTTGAGCAGCCAGGCGAATTCGGCCGGCAACTCGTGCTCGGCGATGGCCGCGGTGAACTCGGCATGGGAAACCCGTTTGAAACGAATGTCGCGGCCGGCGGCCCTGCCGATCTCGGCGACCGCGTCGGCAAAGCTCAGCAGCCGCGGCCCGGTCAGCTCATAGAGCTCTCCGACATGTCCTTGCCGGGTTAGTACGGTAAAGGCGGCCTCCGCGATATCGTCGGCATCCACAAATGGTTCGCCCACACTGCCGACCGGCAACGCCACCTCGCCCTCCTGCAAAGATTCGACGAGGAAGCCTTCACTGAAGTTCTGGGAAAACCAGGCGCAGCGCAGGATCGTCCAATCGGCGCCTGAACCTTTGAGCATCTCTTCGGCGCGCTGTGCTTCCGTTTCGCCGCGCCCCGACAGCAGTACCAGCCGACGCACACCACACTCCACGGCAAGACGAGAGAAGGCGCCGACCGTGTCGGCCGCGCCGGGCACCGCAAGATCAGGATAGTAGCTGACGTAGACGGCGCCGACACCATCAAGCGCGGGTTCCCAGGTCGTGCTATTTTCCCAGTCGAAGGGCGGCGTACCCGAGCGCGAGCCGATCTGCACCGGCAGGCCCCGCGCCGTCAGCCGCTCAGCGAGACGGCGGCCGGTCTTGCCGGTGCCGCCGAGGATCAAAGTTGGTTTCGTTACAGTAGGGTTCATGTCGATTTTCCTCAGTTCGCAAATGTGAGTGATCCTCACATTTGCAAAACGTGATAAACCCTCGTATTTTGCGAGTCAAGCCAATTTGTTGATTGTTCGCCTGGAGACAGTGATGGAAGGCTCGGATTCACAGGATGGCCAGATCGCATCGCCGCGCCGAGCGCCGAGCCAGCAGCGCAGCCGCGAGCGCGTCGAGCGCATGTTGGCCGCAGCGTCGGCGCTGATCGCCGAGCAAGGCAGCGATGCGATGCGCATGGGCGAGGTGGCCGAGAGGGCTGGCGTGTCGATCGGCTCGCTCTACCAGTTCTTCCCGGACAAGCGGGCAATCATTTGGGCGCTGGCCGAACGCTACACCGCCGAAAGCCAGGCCTGCATCGCGGCGGCACTTGCCGACGTCAGTGACGCCGACGGCTTGCGCCAGGCGTTTTCGGAGCTGGTGGATATCTACTACCGGTTATTCCTGGCCGAGCCGGTGATGCGCGACATCTGGTCGGGGACACAGGCCGACAAAGCATTGCGCGAGCTTGAGCTTGCCGACAGCCGGGCCAACGCCGAATTCCTCACCACGGTGCTGAAGCGGTTGCGGCCGTCCGCCGATCCGGAAGCGCTGGAAACGACGGCATTTCTCGTCTGGCAGATGGGCGAGGCCGCAATGCGGCTGGCGATCTCGGTCGGGCGGCAGGAAGGCGACAGGCTGGTTGCGGCCTACAAGCGGATGGCTCTGAGAGAGCTGATCGGCGGGTAAAGCTGTACGCTAGCGGCCGAAGTAATCCCGCAGCATTTCCGCGCGTTCATCCTCCGTGCACATCGCCATTCGGCCGAGGTTGAACCGGCCTCGATGAAGGGCGACAACAGCCAATGCGCAGTTAATGGTCTCGTCATCCGCCGAAACTGCCAGATCCCGCAAAGCCAACTGGAAAAGAGTCTGCCAGGCAATTTTGTAGTGCGGTTCGATCCAATCCGGGATTGGCGGGTTTCGACCGTCGACCAATCGAGCCTCTTCGATGGTGGCAGCCAGACCGTAGGCTCCCCAATAGGCGGGGGCGTGGCCTTCGGAGATGTGAGCGATTTCAACAACTGCTGCGTAAGATGCGTCTCCGACATCTCCCTGGTGATGCAATTCATTCCAGAGTTCATCCCAGATAGACTTGTTGCCGTACTGAAGGGCGAGCGCTCGCAAGGCCGGTCGCGGATCATAAATGGTCTTGTATCCGCCTATGAGGTTAGAACATCGCTTATCTTCGAGAATAGACATGTCGTCCTCCCTAGCGGATGCGTTCCGCAACGCATTTAAGGTCAAGAAAAAACCCGCCTCAAGGGCGGGTTTTTTCTGATGCGAAAGGCCTGGGGCTTACAGGCCGAAACCTTCGAAGCGCTTCTTGAACTTCGACAGGCGGCCACCGCGGTCGAGCAGGGTCTGCTGGCCGCCAGTCCAGGCCGGATGGGTGGTCGGGTCGATATCGAGGTTCATCGTATCGCCTTCCTTGCCCCAGGTCGAACGGGTCATGTATTCGGTGCCGTCGGTCATGACGACCTTGATGGTGTGGTAGTCGGGATGGATGTCGGTCTTCATGGTTCTGTTCCTGGCTGCCGGGTGCTGCCGACGGGCTGAAGCCTGCGTCGATGCGCCCCTTTTTAAAACTCGAAGCCGCAGCTATTGAGGAGCCACGGCTTCTAAAACGGTCGGCGAGCCTATACATCAGCCGGAATTGAATCACAAGGCCGCGGCAAGCGCATATTGATGGCGCAAACCTCAAAAGGCCAAAGGACACGGTCATGGCGAACATCAGCGGCGATGCAGACGAGCGCAGGCGCTCGCTGAGGCCGCTGCAGCGCCTGTTTCCCTACATCACCCATTACCGCAAAATGGTCATCGGCGCGATCGTCTCGCTGGCCGTCGCCGCGGCGACGACGCTGGCGCTGCCGCTGGCCGTGCGGCGGATGATCGACCACGGCTTTTCCGCTTCCGATTCCAGCTTCATTGCCGAATATTTCGCCATGCTGGTGGTGATGGCCGCCGTGCTGGCGGCGGCGTCTGCCAGCCGCTACTATTTCGTCATCACGCTGGGCGAGCGCGTCGTTGCCGATATCCGCCGCGATGTCTTTGCCCACGTCACGACGCTGTCGCCCTCCTTCTTCGACACGGCCCAGTCGGGCGAGATCGTCTCGCGGCTCGCCGCCGACACGACACAGGTCAAATCGGCCGTGGGTGCTACCGCCTCGGTGGCTTTGCGCAACGTCATCCTCGGCCTTGGAGCCCTGGCGATGATGGTCTTCACCAGCCCAAAACTGTCCGGCCTGGTCATCGCGGCCATTCCGTTAATCGTGCTGCCGCTGGTCGCCTTCGGCCGCTCGGTGCGGCGCAAGTCACGGCTGGCGCAGGATACTCTGGCCAATGCCACCGCCTATGCCAGCGAGCAGATCGGCGCGGTCCGCACCCTGCAGGCCTTCACCAACGAGAAGCTTGTCACCGGGTATTTTTCATCCGCCGTGGAAGTAGCGTTCGAAGCGGCGCGGGCCTCGATCTTTGCCCGCTCCTTTCTCACCTTCTTCGCCATCTTCATGATCTTTTCCTCGGTGGTGGCGGTGCTGTGGTTCGGTTCGCGCGATGTGCTCGACGGCACGCTGTCGCCAGGTACGCTTGGCCAATTCCTGCTCTATTCGGTGTTCGCTGCTGGCGCGCTCGGCGCCTTGTCGGAGGTCTGGGGCGAACTGTCCCAGGCAGCAGGCGCTGCCGAACGGCTGACCGAGATCCTGGCCGAGAAACCCGCGATCCAGGCGCCCGCCGATCCGAAGCCGCTGCCGGCAAAGGCGAGAGGCGCGATCAGCTTCGACGATGTCTCCTTCTCCTATCCGGCCCGGCCCGACCGCGCCGCCGTCCATGGCCTCAGCTTTCAGGTCAAACCCGGCGAGACGGTGGCGATCGTCGGACCATCCGGCGCCGGCAAGAGCACGGTGTTTTCGCTGCTTCTGCGCTTCTACGATCCGGAAGCCGGCAGGATCGTCATCGACGGAGTCGATCTGCGCGAGGCCGATCCGGCCGCGATCCGCGCGCGCATAGCCATCGTGCCGCAGGATGTCACCATCTTTGCCGCAAGCGCGCGCGACAATATCGGCTTTGGCCGGCCTGGCGCCAGCCAGGCCGAGATCGAGGCGGCGGCGAAAGACGCGCTTGCCGACGAGTTCATCCTGAAACTCGAAAAGGGCTATGACAGCCAGGTCGGCGAGCGCGGGGTGACGCTGTCGGGCGGCCAGCGCCAGCGCGTGGCGATCGCCCGCGCCATTTTGCGCGATGCGCCGATCCTTCTGCTCGACGAGGCGACCTCGGCACTCGATGCCGAAAGCGAGACGCTGGTGCAGACGGCGCTCGACCGGCTGATGCAGGGGCGTACCACGATCGTCATCGCCCATCGGCTGGCAACCGTGCTGAAGGCCGATCGCATCCTGGTCATGGATGGCGGCCGCATCGTCGAGGAAGGCACGCATCAGAGCCTGGTCGCCAAGGGCGGCATCTATGCGCGGCTGGCCAAGCTGCAGTTCGAAACCGGGGCGAATGCCTTCAGGGGCGCGGCCGAGTAGGTCCCCCAGCGACCGCTGGGATTCTTCAGCTACCGAAAGCTCGGCGTTTGCCGCGTCGATAGGCGATGAACAGGGGAACGCCGACAAGCAACGACAACAAAAGCATGTTGGCGACGGTCTGTCGCTGCTCCTTTGCCGGATCGCTGAGCTGCACATCGGCAGGCGGCTCTTCATAGGTAAAATCGTACTGCCACCGGATTTCGTCCGCGACGTCATCGACGGTTTTCAGATAGTCGGCAATCGCCTTGGCCGGCACTTCAGTTGCCAGGCTCTGAAAGTTCCATTCGACTTGAAATTCGGTGGGCGTGTTGGACCAGGACGCCTTGAGAGACAGATAGGGCGTCACGACGTTTTTCATCGACTCGCCGGAAAACCTCGCCTTGAGGTTGCGCACCGTTATCTTGTGACGCCGGTAGAACTGGGGGCCGATGGAGACGGGCCCGGTTCGGTCGACGATTGTCGGGGTTGGAAGAGAGTTGTTGCCGAGATCGGCCGCGCGGATCGGGAAATTCTTTGCCAGATCGTTGGCCGCCAGCGCCTCTGCCGGCAAGCGATAACTTTCCTTCACGCTCACTATGTTGTCGTCGCGGCGATCCACGATTTCCGGCTTGGCGACGGTTTGGATGCCCGGATATTGCTTGTTGTAGTATTTCAGGTAGGCGTCCGACACCTCGCTCAGCGACCGGCTGGCCAAATTGCCGCGCATCCAATCGGCATCGGCGTCCTGATATGTCGAGAAGACCGTCAGCGCGAGGGGATCACCCGGTTTCCGCGGAAAATCGAAGTCCTCGGCGATCTGGATCGATGGGCTGGTAAGCACAGGACTCGGCATCTTCTCCAATCCGCCGGTGCTGGAAAGCGGCAGCGCGAAGCCGTAGTCCGACTGTGCGAGATTGGGCGCCTTGCCGCCCTGAAGATAGTCGGTAGCATCCAGCCAATATGTCTTTGTTCCGATCCTCGCCTTGACGATGGCATGGTCGAAATCGCGAAGCGCCGGCAGATGCTGGTCCAGGGCCCGCCCTTCGTCGAGATCGGCCAGGGCAACCTCGGCAGCAATGCCAAGCCGCACAAGCGAAGAAACCAGCAGCAGTGCCTTGTCCTTGCAGTCACCAAACCCGCTCAGGATGACGGTCGCGGGATCACGCGGAATGTAGGAACCGGCACCCATCGACAGGCTTACATAGCGGATCTGGTCCTGCACCAACCGCATTGCCTCGACCATCCGGTCTTCGGGAACGGGATGCCGCAGTGCGATGTCGTCGAGCTTTGCGGCAAAAGCCGAGGGAAAAACGGTCGCTGGCTTGTAATAGGGCGCAACAGCATCGACCACACTTTGCCAATTCGCGGTCGATGCGACATCGATAGAGCCCCAGCCTGGATATGTCACGGGCAGGTTGTCCTCGACATTGACCGGTTTCGGGTTTGGAATTTCCCACAGATAGGTCGTGTCCGGCCCTGTCGACGAGATCGAAGGCTTGAGTTGGGTCCCCCTTGTCTTGGTCTCGAGCGGCTGGCCCGAAGGCCAAATGATGCTCGTGCGGATAAGCGCTACCGGCTCTTCCCATTCGGTGGAGAAATTCTTGAAGAAGAGATCCTTGCCGACGAGCGGCGTTATCTCATAGGTCGATCCGTAATCAATGATGTCGCCGGCGCGCACGTCATCGATGTTGACATGTGCTGTCAGCCAGCCGTCGAAGACGCCTTTCTCGGCATCTCTTTCCCTGCGGAAGATGTCGAATTCGACGTCTTCCAGCCGGTCCAAAACGGCGCCGTCGCGGATGATGTGAAGATGGTTGAGCGTGACCTTGTGCCGGGACGGATCGAATTGCAGATCGATACTCGCGCCCCGATCCAGCCCGGGACGGTCAACGATTCTATAGACTGTGCGCGAGTACTCGACATAGCCGCCGGCGCGATGCTTGATCTGGTCGTCCGAGAGCAGCCATGAAACGCCATTCTTGATTTGATCCGAGCGGGTGGGATCGGCAGCCGGAATATCAACCTGCGTTACCCAGCTTTCCGCGGGGCCCTTGAGAACCATGTCGTCGGTCATGGCCGGAGAACTCAGGCCGATCAACAAGATGAAAAATACCAAGCGGGGCCAGAAAGACTTCATCCCATGAAAACTGTAACAGGCAGACATCTACGCTCGCCCAACTTGGAAGAACTCCTTTTTCAGAGGCTTTCCCACCAAAGTAAAGGCCAGTTTCGCGGATTTCTGCGGTCACCGCAGCAAGAACCAGGAACAGACGAAGCGACTCAGTTACCGTACCGCTTCTTCAGGTGATCGGTGAAATGCACGGCATTGAGCTTTTCGCCGGTGGCGCGTTCGAGCAGTTCCGGCGTCGACCAGCGCGAGCCTTGCGACCAGATCCTTTTGCGGCGCCAGTCGTTGATCGCGGCGAAATCTCCCTTGGCGAGGTCTTCGTCGGCTGAAGGATGATCTCTGGTCAGCGCCGCCCATTGCTGCGCCGCCATCATGGCGCCCAGCGTGTAGGAGGGGAAATAGCCGAAGGCGGCACCCGGCCAGTGGACGTCCTGCATCGGACCATCAGCCGGATTGTCTGATGTCGGCAGGCCGAGATAATCGCGCATCTTGGCATCCCAGGCCTCGGGCAGGTCGGCTGCCTCAAGCCGCCCCGAGACAAGCTCCTGCTCCAGCTCGTAGCGCAGGATGACGTGCAGCGGATAGGTGACCTCGTCGGCATCGACGCGGATCAGGCCGCGCTCGACCCGGTGCACATGCGGCAGGATGTCGTCGATCGTCCAGCTCTCGCCGAGGTGCCTTTCGACCACCGGCAGCGCCCAGCGCCAGAATTCTGGATTGCGGCCGATCTGCTTTTCGACGAACAGGCTCTGGCTTTCATGCACCGCCATGCCGCGCGCTCTGCCGAGCGGCCAGTGTGCCCACGCCTTCGGCAGGTTCTGCTCGTACAGCGCATGGCCGGTCTCGTGCAGCACGCCCATCAACGCCGACAGGAAATCCGAGGTCTTGTAGCGGGTGGTGATGCGCACGTCGCTCGGCACGCCGCCGCAGAAGGGATGGTGCGAAACCGACAGCGAGCCGTGGGTGAGGTCGAAGCCGACTGCCGCCATCATGGCGAGACCGAGTTCGCGCTGCTTGTCCAAGGGGTAGCTGCCGGAAAGCGGCTTCAGCGGATGCTTCGCCAGCCGCTCTTCCTGCACGGCCAGTGCCTCCGGTACGAAGCCTTTCAGGAAGGCCTTCAACTCGGCAAACACCGGCGTGATGTCGGCGGTGCGATTGCCCGGGTCATATTGCTCCATCAGCGCGTCGTAAGGCTCGAGCCCGAGCACCTCGGCGCGAAGTGTCGCCTCCTCGCGGACCAGCGCCACGACGCCTTCGAGTGCCGGCAGGAAGCCGGCCCAGTCGTTCTTGGGGCGCAGGTCGCGCCAGAGCTGCTCGGAGCGCATGCGTACAGTCGTCTGGCGCTCGACGAACTCGACCGGCAGGCAGGTCAGGTTGGTGTACTGCCGGCGGAATTCCCTGACCGCGGCCTGCTGCTCTTCGTTCAACGCCTCCTGCTCGGCCGCCGCGATCCAGTCGGCAATCTCCGGCGCAGTCGCCTGGGTGTGGTGCATGCCGGCAAGCGCCGACATCGCCTCGGCGCGCTTCTCGCCGCCGCCGACCGCCATATGGGTCGCCTCGTCGGCGCCGAGAATGGCGAGGGCATGTTCCAGCGCTTCGAGCTTGTGGCCGAGGTCGTCGAGTTTTTGAAAGGACATGGTGGGTTCCGCTGATTTGACGGCGGGAAAAGATACCAATGCAAAAGTGTTGGCAACCCCTGAAGACCGTCTGCGACCGATGCATTGACTGCCGGCCGCAACGGCCGAACGGCATCTTGCGGAAGCGTGGCGTGCGTGATCAATGTCGTCGGCGGCGGCAGACCGCAATGGGGGAGACGAGATATGATCGCCAATGTGCTGGTCGGGCTGGTGGCCGTGATCCACCTCTGCATCGTCTATCTGGAGATGGTGCTGTGGGACACGCCGCGCGGCCACATGGTATTCAAGCTGACGCCGGAATTCGCCAGTGCCTCGAAAGTGCTCGCGGCCAATCAGGGGCTTTACAACGGCTTTCTCGCAGCCGGACTGATCTGGGGGCTTTACCTCGGCGAAGCCGGTTTCCAGTTCAAAGTCTTCTTCCTGCTCGCCGTCGCCATCGCCGGCCTTTACGGCGCAGCGACGGCGGGCCGTAAAATCCTGTTCATCCAGACAGTGCCGGCAATGCTGGCGCTGATTGGGCTGGCGTTGGGCTAGCGCATGATCCCTGAACCGAAAACTGGAAAAGGATCATACGCAAAATCAATTGCCACAGCGCCGGGCGCTGCGGCCGATCTCAGCCGCCTGGATAGTTTGGGCCGTAGCCGTTAGGATAGTATCCGCCATCGCCGCCGTTGCCGATGAGGAAGGCACTGCCGGTATCAGCGCGTAGCTTTTGGCTGACATCGTCGAGCTGCGCCAGCAACTGCTGATATTGCGTGCTCGGCATCGTTGCATCGCGCGCGGCCCTCTGGGCGGCCCGGTCGAGTTGAGCGACCTGCGTGCGCAAGTCACGCGCCTCGCCCCGGCTCGAGCTTGTTCGCCCGGATGGCGCCCTGGATACCCGTCTCCACGCTCTGGATCTGATTGATCAAGGCCGTCTCACGCGGGCCGGCGTAAGCGCCAGCAAACGGAACGGCGAGGAGAAGTGTGGCGAGCGTAGCAGTCCTGAGGTTCCTGGGAGCGAAGAAGCGCATGGTTGCGTCTCCTTTACTGGGGAAGGCGATGGTTGGGTTTTCCTGCCTTCCGGCCGCGGGCCGTCAGGTTCCGTCGCGTCGCGATGAGCGGTTCCACCGCCGGCGGTTCTCGGCCCAGACCAAGGCTAAAAGGCGGTGGCGGCAAAGTGTAATTAAAAAAAGGTAATTTTTTCAGCTCTTGCGGCTGCCGCACCAGTGCCCTAGATGCCGCCGACTTGAGCCGGCTCGATCCGGTGCATGTAACGAGCCAGAGGCTGCAGATCACCGCTCGGTCAGCTTCAGCTCGATGCGGCGGTTCTTGTTGCGCGCCTCTTCGGTATCGGCGGGGTCGAGCGGCTGGAATTCGCCGAAGCCGGCGGCGACCAGCCGGTTGGCCGGGACGCCGTTCTCGATCAGGAACTTGACCACCGATGTCGAGCGCGCCGTCGACAATTCCCAATTGTCGCGGTAGCGGCCGGTGCCGGAGAGCGGCTTGTTGTCGGTGTGGCCGTCGACGCGCAGCACCCAGTTGATCTCCGGCGGGATCTCCTTCTGCAATTCGATGATGGCATCGGCGAGCTTCTTCATTTCGACCTTGCCGGCATCGTTGATCACTTCGGAGCCGGTCGGGAAAAGCACTTCCGACTGGAAGACGAAGCGGTCGCCGACGATGCGGATGTTCTCGCGGTCGGCGAGAATTTCACGTAAGCGGCCGAAGAAATCGGAGCGGTAGCGGTTCAGTTCCTGCACGCGTTGCGCCAGCGCGACGTTGAGGCGGCGGCCGAGATCGGCAATCTTGGTGTTGGACTCGCGATCGCGCGTTTCGGACACGTTGAGCGCTTCTTCGAGCGCTCCGATCTGCCTGCGTAGCGCCGCGATCTGCTGGTTGAGGATTTCAACCTGGCTCAGTGCCTGTTGACTGATCTGGCGCTGGCTGTCGAGCTCGCCGGAAAGTGCCGTTGCGCGCTGGTTGGCGGCGTCGCCGGCGCCAGCGCCTTGCGCCAGCAATTGTTCGAGCCGGCTCTTTTCCGCCTCCGATGCAGACAGCGAGGCCTGCAAATTGGCAAGGGTGTCCTCCTTGTCCTGCGTCGTCGAGCGCTCCAGCGCCAGGAGCTGGGTCAACTCATTGATCTGGGAGTTGAGGCGGTTGAGCACCGTGTCCTTGCCGGAGATCTCGCGGCCGAGCAGGAACTGCGCCAGCACGAAAACCGTGAGCAGGAACATGATCGCCAACAGCAGCGTCGACAGCGCATCGACGAAGCCCGGCCAGTAATCGATGCGGCGGTCGGAGCGCCGGCCTCGTGCCAACGCCACGTCAATGCACTCCAGGTTTCTTCAAGGCGTCGGCGATCTTCTCCAGGGTGTTGCGCATCGCCTTCTGCTCGTCGGACTGGGCCTCGACCCAGTCGCGCATGATCTGCTGTTCCGAGCGCATGTTCTTGACCAGGCCAGAAATGCCGTCGGCGAGATTGGCCATGGCGGTGGCGACGCGCGGATTGGAGCCGCCGCCATTCTCCTGCAGGGTGCGCAGCTTTTCCGACAACAGACGGATTTCATCGGAGGGTTCGCTCTTGGCCGCGTCGGCAACGACGATGTCGGAGGACAGGTCGGTGACCGAGGACAGCCAGTTCTCGAGCTCGGTATAGAAGCGCGTCTGGGCGCGGCCGGCCTGCAGGTCGAGGAAGCCGAGCACCAGCGAGCCGGACAGGCCGAACAGAGACGACGAGAAAGCGGTGCCCATGCCGGCCAAAGGGGCGGAAAGCCCCTGCTTCAGGGATTCGAGCACGGCCGCTGCGTCGCCAGTGCCGGGATCGAGCGACTCGATGGTTTCGCGGATCGAGCCGATCGTGTTGAGCAGGCCCCAGAAGGTGCCGAGCAGGCCGAGGAACACCAGCAGCCCGACAAGGTAGCGCGAGGTGTCGCGGCTTTCGTCGAGGCGGGTGGCGATCGAATCCAGCATGGTGCGCATCGAACTGGTCGAGAAGGCAATCGTCGAGGAGCGGCCGATCATCGCCTTCATCGGCGCCAGCAGCACGGGTTCGGTGGTTTCGGAACCGGCGCGGAACGAATTGACCCAGCGCACCTCGCGGAACAACCGGCCGACCTGGACGAAGGCCAGCAGGATGCCGACCGCCAGCACGCCGATGATCAGGCCGTTGAGGCCGGGATTGGTGACGAAGGCGGTCGAGATCTGGCGGGTCAGGATGGCGGCGATAAAGGCCACGATGAACAGAAAGATCACCATGGTCAGCAGAAAGACCTGCGGGCTCGACAATTTGTGCGGGTCGTAGATCAGAACGTCGGAGCGCCTGCCCATGCCGAAGGATCTGAGTAAAGTCATCCGTGCCCCGTTTCCGATGCCATCGCCGCCGATCACATTGTGTTTGCGACTCTAAACGGAATTGTGACGAAATTGAATGGCGCTTGGCAATATTGCCACTGTCCGCGACCGGAGGTCAAAGCCGGTTGATGACCAGGCAGTCGACCATGGCGGCCAGATGCAGGCCGGCGCCGGTGACGACAAAGCCGTGCCACAGCGCATTGTGGAAGCGCAGGCCTTTCCAGGCGAAGAAGATCACGCCACAGGAATAGACGATGCCGCCGGCAACGATGAGGGCGATCGATGTCGCCGGCAGCGTCCGTAGGAGCGGCTCCACCAGAACGATGCCGCTCCAGCCGATGGCGAGATAGAACACGATTGCCAGCCGGTCGAAACGGCCGGGGAGAAAGACCTTGATGGCGATGCCGACCGTCGCGGCGATCCAGACCAGGACGATCATCGAAACAGCCAGCGGCGAGCCGCCGAGCTGGGCAAGGAACGGCGTGTAGGTCGCAGCGATCAGCAGGTAGATCGCCGCATGGTCGAAGCGCCGCAATATCCATTTCGCCGGCGACGATACCGGCCACAGATTATAGGCCAGCGAAACCGACAGCACCGTGAGCAGCGAGACCACATAGAAGGCGGCGGCGACATATTCGCCGGGGCCGGTCCGATAGGCGGCCAGTGCCAGCAACGTCGAGCCGGCAGCGATCGCCAGCACGATGCCCACGGCGTGGACGATACCGTCGGCGATGATCTCGGCGCGCGAGTAATGCCAGCGCCCCATGAAGGGGATGTCGAGCTGGGATAATTCGCTCTGGGATGTGGGCCGGCTGTTCGTCATCGATGATCCTGCGTCGCCTTATCTGGGCGGCCGCGGGACAGTATTTCAAGCTTTGGTTGCGGTTTTGCGACTGCGGCGCTTCAGCGCGGCGCGACTACATCAGCGCGCTGGGAGCGGCTTCTTCACCGTCTTCAACAGCGCGCGTTGCATGAGTTCGTTGCCGGCAACGACCGAACCGGCGGTCAGCATGTCCTGGCCGCCGGCAAAATCGGAGACGAAGCCGCCCGCCTCGCGGATCAGCAACATGCCGGCGGCAATATCCCAGGCCGACAGGCCGATTTCCCAAAAACCGTCCATGCGGCCGGCGGCGACGTAGGCGAGATCGAGCGAGGCGGAGCCGAGGCTGCGCACGCCCGAGACCTCGGCCATGACATTGCGCAACTCGACAAGGAAATTGCCGTGCTGGCCACGCCCGAGATGCGGCACGCCGCAGCCGATCACCGCATCGACCAGCTTGGTGCGGCCGGCGACGCGCAACCGTCGATCGTTCATGAAGGCGCCGCCGCCACGCTCGGCGGTGTAGAGCTCGTCCATCGCCGGATTGTAGATGACGCCGGCGACGATCTGGCCTTGGCGCTCCAGCGCGATCGAGATCGCGAACAGCGGGATGCCGTGCAGGAAATTGGTGGTGCCGTCGAGCGGATCGACGATCCAGCGGTGCTGGCCGTCGTCGCCCTCGATCACGCCGCGTTCCTCCATCAGGAAGGCGTAGCCGGGCCGCGCCTTGGACAGTTCGGCAAAGACGATGTCTTCGGCCTTGCGGTCGGCCTGGCTGACATAGTCGCCCGGCCCCTTCATCGAGACCTGCAGGTTCTGCACTTCGCCGAAGTCGCGCGACAGCGAGCGGCCGGCCTTCATTGCGGCCTGGACCATGACATTGAGGATCGCGGAACGCGCCATTGCTCTTCTTCCTGTCGCTGCGCCTATCTGCTTTGACGCGTGATCCTATCCAAAAAGTCTGCCACTTTTCGGGATCACGCCTTAGTCGGCGCGGCGTACGTAAGTGATTTCGTTGGTATCGACGATGATACGCTCGCCCGAGCCGATGAACGGCGGCACCAGCACACGGATGCCGTTTTCGAGTATCGCCGGCTTGTAGGACGAGGCTGCCGTCTGGCCCCTCACCACCGGGTCGGCCTCGGTGATGGTCAGCGTCACCTGGTCGGGCAGCGAAATGCCGATCGGCCTTTCGTCATAGAGCTGGACCGTCACCATCATGCCGTCCTGCAGGAAGGCGGCGCGATCGCCGACGAACTCCTTTTGCAATTCGAGCTGCTCGTAGCTTTCGGTGTCCATGAACACCAGCGCGTCGCCCTGCTCGTAGAGGAAGGAAAAATCCTTCAGATCGAGCCGGATCTGCTCGACCGTCTCGGCCGAACGGAAGCGCTCGTTGAGCTTGGTGCCGTTGATCAGGTTCTTGAGTTCGACCTGGTTGTAGGCGCCGCCCTTGCCGGGCTTGACGGTGTTGGTCCTGACCGCCACCCAAAGGCCGCCATCATGCTCGATGACGTTGCCGGGACGGATTTCGTTGCCATTGATCTTGGCCATGGTGAGGTGATCCGGAAATGAGATGATCGCCGCAAAGGGCAATTTGGCGCCTCCAAGACCACAAATCGCTAGCAGAGGCAAGGAGCGCCTTCCGATGAAGCGGGAACGAAGCTCGCCCGGCAGCGCGGCGCGGCAGCCTCAGTCCGTCCTGACGATGGCGGTTACGGCCGCGCTCATGGCGTCGGCTACCTCTGTTAAAAGATGCAGGTGCGGCGAACGCAAGACGACAATTCGCAGCGACAGCTCGAGGCCGGGAGCGTCGACCAGGGCAATGCCCTCCGGCAGCTTTTCCTGCAGCAGCCGCTTGGGCAGCAGGCCAAGGCCTTGGCCTCGACGAACCCAGTCGATCTGCAGCGCGCTGTCCTGAATCTCGGCGCCGACCATCAACCTGTGGCCGCCCTCGGCAAGGGCAGCCGCCAGCCGTCGGCGCGCGTCGCAAGGTTCAGGACTGAGAACCCAGGGCATGGTCTTGACGTCGGCTTGCCGGCCGGTGTTTTCGGCGGCGATGATGGCGAGGGGCTCGGTTCCGACAACGCCGTCGCCAGTTTTGGAATTGCCGCCGTCCAGGATGAAGGCGAGGTCGAGCTGTCCGCGCTTGTGCTGGTCGGCCAGCTCAAGGCTCCAACCGCTCTTCAGACGCAGCGAAACCTTCGGAAACCGCGCCACGGCATCAGCAATGGCGGCGGCCACGGCTTTGTCGCAAAGTCCATGGGCGAGGCCGAGCCGCAGCAGACCCTCCGGCTCGTTGCCCCTGGCGAATGATCGCAGCGCGTCGACGGCGGCGAGAATGTCCTTGCCGCGTGCCAGCACCTCTACGCCGGCCGGGGTCAGTCGCGACGGCTTTAGCCGGCGGTCGAGCAATTCCGTGCCGAGCATCTCCTCCAGCCGCTGGATCTGGCGGGTGACGGCCGGCTGCGTCAACGGCAGGCGTCGAGCCACCTTCTGAATCGAACCCTCCTCGGCAAAGAGGGCCAGTGTTTTCAGTTCTTCGAGCACGAGACACCTGAACATGTCAGAGAGGCATAATTATGCTGAACATTATGAATTTGAAATCCGATGGATGGCAAGCGATTTTCCTCCGGCAGGACCAGCAGAGAAGGAACACGATGAAAGCGATCGAATTGCAGAGCCCGGGCGGCCTCGAGAATCTCAGAATGGTCGAGCGGCCGATGCCTGAACCAGGGCGCCAAGAGATGATTGTGAAGGTGAAGGCGACGGCGCTGAACTACCGCGATGCCGAGATCGTCCGCGGCAGCTATCACACGAAGTTTGCATTGCCGCTGGTGCCGCTGTCGGACGGCGTCGGCGAAGTCGTAGCCGTCGGCGCCGAGGTCAGCAGGTTCCAGATCGGCGACCGGGTCTGCGGCACGTTCTGGCAGCGCTGGGTCGGCGGCAGTTTCGCGATGGCCGAGCCCTCCTATCAACGTGGCGGCCCGATCGACGGGCTGCTCAGCGAATTTGCTCGGCTCGATGAACAGGCGGCGGTGCTGGCGCCGGCCAATCTGAGCGACTTCGAGGCGGCGACGCTGCCCTGCGCCGGCGTGACGGCATGGCACGCGCTGTTTACAGAGGGCAGCGTCAAGCCCGGCGACACCGTACTTTGTCTCGGCACCGGCGGCGTTTCCTTGTTTGCGATGCAATTCGCCGCCGCTGCCGGGGCGCGCGTCATCGTGACGTCGAGCAGCGACGAGAAACTTGCACGGGCAAAGCAACTGGGCGCGCATGATGGCGTGAACTATCGCAGCGTCCCCGACTGGGCATCGGCCGTGTTGGGATTGACGGATGGGCGCGGCGCCGACCATATCATCGAGGTTGGCGGACCGCAGAGTTTTACACAATCGCTGAGGGCAGCGGCGCGCGGCGCCCAGATCAACGTCATCGGCTATCTCGGCGGCAGTGACGGCGCCATCAACCCGCTCGACATCTTCCGCCGGCAGGTCAGGGCGCGAGGCATACCGGTGGGCTCACGCGAATCCTTCGAGGCGATGAACCGCGCCATTGTCGTCAACCGATTGAGACCGGTGATCGACCGGGTCGTACCGTGGACCCAGGCCGCCGAAGCCTTTCGGTACCTTGAACACGGCTCGCCCTTCGGCAAGGTCGTGCTCGATCATACGCAATGAGCCTCGCGCTTGCGAGTCCGGGTGCAATGAGTCGCGAGATCACAGTCAGGGCAGGCGATTGGCCCGTTGCAGCGCCTGCTGCGTCTGCTCGTCGGTCAGGCCCTGCAGGAAATCGTCCATCTCTTGGTCGATGAGCCCAGCGCGGCGGGCGACAACATACCAGGCGCCGGCGAGGATCAGATCCGGATCGGTGCCGATGCCGTTCATGTAGAGCTTGGCGAGACGGTTCTGGGCGGCGACGTTGCCGCCTTCTGCGGCCTGCTTCATCCAGTTAAAGCCCGATTTCAGGTCGCGGGCGCCGCCGCGCCCCTCGATCATCCAGGTGGCGAGATCGATCTGCGCCGTGTCGTAGTTCTGCCGCGCAGCCTGTGCCAGCAGGCCGCGGGCGCGGACATCGTCGCGCGGCTTGCCGCCGGCGCCATTGGCGTAGACCTGTGCCATCGCATATTGTGCGTCGGCAAGCCCGGTCGCGGCGGCGCGCTCGTAATAGGATACGGCTTTGGCAATACCGGCATCGCCGGGCTCCTGTTCGACCATCAGCTGGGCAAAATTAAACTGCGCCAGGCGGTTGCCGGCTTCGGCGGCGGCCTGCATCAGCGCATAGGCCTCCTTCTCGTCCTTTTTGACGTAGCGGCCATCGAGCAGCATCAGCGCATACTGGAATTGCGATTCCGGGATGCCCTGCTCGGCGGCAAGCGCATACCACTTCGCCGCCCCTGCCGCGTCGACCGGCACGCCGAGGCCGCGCGACAATATCTCGGCCACCAGCGTCTGTGCCGCCGGATCGCCGTTTTGAGCACGGGAAATCGCAAGGTTGTAGGCCGTCTTGTAGAGGCCGCGCTGAAAGGCGCCGTAGGCGGCGTCGGACGGTTTTGCGCCGAAGCGGTCGGGGTTGATGGCATCGGCCGACGGCAAAGGGGCCGTGGTGGCGGGCTGCGGCAATGGTGGGAGAAACGGCTTGTCGGCAGGCTCGCTGGAATCCGGCCTCGGCTGCGGCAGCGGAACGGGTTCCGCCGCTATCGCCTGGGTTACGGCCGTTGCGAGAAAAGCGCTGAAAAGGATCGTCCGAGAGAGCACGTCAGTCCTCGAAGCGCGGTGCGGTTTCGTCGAGCAGCGCGTTGGCGGTGGCAACCGCCGTCTTCGGATCGACGTCGCCGGCGAAAACCGCGCTGGAAAGCGCCACGAATTCGGCACCGGTGGCGGCGACAGCTTCCACCGAGGCAAGATCGGATCCGGCCATGACGATGCAAGGGATCTGGATCACGTCCGCCCACCATTGCCCGAGCGACAGGTTGCGGGGATGCGGCTCCGGCTTGTTGTCGTAGCCGAAGCGACCGAAGAAAATATAATCGGGCCTGACCTCGCCAAGTTCCAGCGCGTCGTCGCGGGTCTTGGCGCCGCCGGTGCCGACCATCATCCTGGCCTGGAAGTGTTCGATCGCTTCGGCGAGCTCGTCCTTGCCGACCTCGACATGGATGCCGTCGGCCTGGACGCGGCCGGCGATGCGGGTGTCGCCAGCAATGATGACGGCAATGCCGGCCGCTTGCGCCACCGGCACGATCTGCTCGGCAAAGGCCTGGAAGGCGGCCTCGTCCATGCCGTTTTCCGGCAGGATCAGCGAGGCGACGTCACCGCCGTCGAAGGCTGCGGCGATGCGCTCGGCCGGCACGTTCGGCGGCGCGATCAGCACGATACGGCAGCGGTTGGGGGGCGTTGCGTCATTCATTGGTGTTCGGTCCCGGTTATCGCCTATGCCGGGCGAAGATGGTTGCATTGCGGCATAGAGCAAAGTGCGGGGATTGAACAGGCGGCAGCGGGATCACGATTGCCGTCAAGATTCTATCGGGCTCGGCAGCATGGCTGCCGTTGGCCGAAATTCTCCTCGCCTGGTCGCTTGCGGCCCTACGCAGGCACCTTCGATTTCCACAGCGACCAGCCGAGGTTCATGCCGGCGGCGGCGACCAGGATGGCGGCGGCGCCGGCGATCTGCGCCGGATGCAGCCGGTGGCCGAAGGCGACGACGTCGACGAGGATGGCGACGACTGGATAGATGAAGGAGAGCGATCCCTGCAGATGCGTCGGCAGCTTCTGGATGGCGCCGTACATGAGGATGTACATCAGGCCGGTGTGGACGATGCCGAGCGTCGCCAGCATGACCCAGCTCCGCGCATCGACGGGAAGGTGCGTGAGATTGGCGAAGGGTGCCAGCATGAGAACGCCGACGCAGACCTGGATCAGGGCGATCAGGTGTGGTGGCGTGCCTTTGAGCTTCTTGGTGACGATAGCCGCAACGGCCCAGAAGAAAGCCGCGGCCAGCGCCATCGCAATGCCGGTAAAGTAATCCGTACCATGATCGCCTGCATCGGGCGCGGCCTGCACGATCAGCAGCATGCCGGCGAAGGCGATGCCGAGCCAGGTCAGCTTGGTCACCGTCAGCCGTTCGGAGAAGAAGAGCGCGCCAAAACCGACCAGCATGAAGGGCTGCGTATTGTAGACAGCCGTGGCGATCGAGATCGACGCGCGGGAAAACGCGCTGAACAGCAGCAGCCAGTTGATAACGATGGCAGCACCGCCGAGAGCCGCGATCGCGACAATGCGAAGCGACAGCCTGCCGCGCAGCAGTCCCAGCGCCGTGCAGATAACCAGCAGCGTTACCGCACCGAAGGCGCAGCGCCAGAACACCACGTCCATGATGGGTTGGCCGGACAGGACGACGAACCAGCCGATCGTGCCGAGGATCGCCATCGCCGCAGTCATTTCGATCGTGCCGCGTACCGTGTTGTCCATGGATGCTCCTGAAACCCGTTGAGATTTTATAATCCCACGGCGGATCGGGCCTTTCCATGACTTGTAGCTGGTGATATGCAGAACGAACCTAATTTAATTAGGTAAACATCGGCTTTTTCTTGGAATTGTAAAATGCTGGACGAGCTCGATAGAAAGCTCCTCGATATCCTGGTCAGGGATTCACGGACCTCGCTGAAGGAACTGGCGCTGCAGGTCGGGTTGTCGTCACCAAGCGTTTCGGAGCGGCTTCGGCGGCTTGAGGATCGCGGCGTCATTCGCGCGTTCACCATCGACATCGATCCGCAGGCGCTCGGCTACGCCTTGCAGGCGATCGTTCGCATCCGGCCGTTGCCCGGTAAGCTGCACATCGTCCAGAAGCTGATCGAGGAAATCCCGGAATTCGGCGAATGCGACAAGGTGACGGGCGATGACTGCTTCGTTGCCCGGCTGTTCGTCCGCTCGATCGGCGAGCTCGACGGGATTCTCGACCGCATCGCCGACAAGGCCGAAACCAGCACCGCCATCATCAAGGCGCAGCCGATCCGGAGACGCCCGCCGCCGCTCGACATGCCAAACATGTGACGGGCTCCGGTGGCGTGGCCCACGTATTTGCGGTCGCGGTCTGGCCATTTCTGGTCTATTCCAGAGTTCAACTTTCCCTCCAGCCTCCTTTCCCCATGTCAGGCCTGCTCATCGATCCCTGGTTCTATGCCGCGGCCATGCCGGCCGTCATCCTCGTCGGCCTGTCGAAAGGCGGCTTCGGCGGCGCCGTCGGCTTTGTCGGCGTGCCATTGATGGCGCTGACCATGCCGCCGGTTCAGGCTGCCGCAATTCTTCTGCCAATTCTGTGCCTGATGGACATTGTCTCGGTGTGGACATGGTGGGGTATCTTCGACCGCAAGATGCTGGCCGACATGATGCCGGGTGCCGTGATCGGCATTGCCCTTGGCTGGCTGACGGCGGCACTTGTAACCGAAGAGATGGTCCGGCTGATCGTCGGCGCGGTCGCCCTGATCTTCGTGCTGCGCTGGCTCTATTTGCAACTCCGCCACGGTGCCGGCCACGCGGCGGAGCCCAACCGCGTTGCCGCCGGCTTCTGGGGTACCGTTGCCGGGTTCACCAGCTTCGTCGCCCATGTCGGCGGCCCGCCTTTTCAGGTCTATGCGTTGCCGATCAGGCTGGATCCGAAGGTGCTGTCCGGCACCGCGGCGATCTTCTTCGCCGTCACCAATGCACTGAAGCTCATCCCCTATTTCGCGCTCGGCCAGTTCGACACCACCAATTTGACCGCGTCGGCGGTGCTGATGCCGCTGGCGCCGCTGTCGACAATCGCCGGCGCCTGGCTGGTGCGGCGGATGCGGCCGGAGCTGTTCTATCCCTTCACCTATGCGACCGTGGCGGTCGTCGCGGTCAAGCTTCTGTGGGACGGCATCGCCGGCCTTCTGTAAGACGGCGGCCCCAGGCGGCCGCCGCCGGATTCCTTAAACCTCAGGCGGCACTCGGCAGCAGCGGCCGCGTCCTGCCAAGCGCGAGAGCAGCGCCGGTTGCCAGCACGAACGCCATGCAGCCAAGAATGGTGATGTCGTGCAGTGTCGGCTTCAGCACCATGTCCGCGATGATCATCAGCATCACCGAATAGTCGAAGCGCGCGGCATTGAGGACGCGCTGGCCCTGGGCAAGCACCGCCGGCGTCACGCCATCCTTGGCGATCATGCCTGCCATGCGGTCGGCAGTCGGCTTGAAGACGAACATGCCGATGCAGAAGGTCGTCGCATAACCGGCAAGGCCGATCAGCACCCACAAATCGGAAAAGCCGACCCAGAAGCCGCACATGATGAGGCCGAAGAGCAATGTCAACATCGACATCGGCGCGAAGAACCGGTTACCGAGCTCGCCAGTGGCGCGCATCGCCTGCAACATGCCTTCGACGTTTCCAGCGCGGTCGGCGCGTACCGCAAGCAGCATCAGGGTGAAGCCGCCGCCGACCCAAAGGATCGCCGAGACGATGTGCAGAAATTTAACGGCCGAGTACCAGTCCATTGTTCGCTCCTTGAGAAATTTTCATGATTGCCGGAGCGCAATTTTGCTCCGCCTCGTTGCGAGGAGCGGGCGTTTAGCGCGGCGCCTGTTTCGGAACGATGTCGCGCGGCGAGCGGATCTGTTTCGGTATGTCGGTCACGATCTGGAGGAACCGTGGCGCAAGCGCGTCGCCCCCACTTTCCAGCCGGTGGTGAGAGCGGCGGCTTAGCCGGCCATCTGTGCTGTTACGGCACAGATGCTGGGCGCTTGATCGAAAAATATGCCCTGCGTTAAGGCTTTGTTAAGCTTTACAGGCGTTTACTATGTCCATCCAGTGATCTGGATTCTTACCGAGTGGTTGGAGCCACTTTGTTTGACGCCTCCCTGTTAAACTCCTGAGAGCCGCCTTATCCGCGGCTCTTTTTTTGTTCGCCGGCATGGAGCCCCTTGGGCCAAATGCGGCCGTTAACCGTTTGTTAAACATGTGCTTGCCTTCGCCGGCAGCGAAGCGCATTTTCAAGCTTCAGTCGTTTAGGCTGCCGGATATGGCGGCCAAGAGCCGAATCGGCCGGCTGTCAGGCAAGTGCAGGGGCGCAGCGATGAACGAGCCTTCGAAGGCGAGCGCGAACACCATCAAGCTGGCGGAGCGCCGGGTTTTCTCCCAATCCTTCAAGCCGCTCTATCAGGAAGGCATGGGCTTGGTCGAGCAGGCGGCCGAATATCTCGACGGCAAGGGCCGCGCCGAGGCCAAGAAGCTGTCGAGGCTGGCGGCGACGCTTTATGCGGCCGAGTCGATGCGGCTGACCACCAGGCTGATGCAGGTCGCCTCGTGGCTGCTTTTGCAGCGGGCGGCGAATTCCGGCGAGATGACCCGCGATCAGGTGGCTTCCGAAAAATCCAAGGTGCGTCTCGACACCGCCTCCGCGCATGACGAGGCGCCCGGCTGGGCCGAGCTGCCGACGGATTTCGTCGACCTCGTCAACCGCTCGCTGCGCCTGCAGGCGCTGGTGCGCCGCATGGACGAGGAGATCTATGGCGGCCTCGCCGAGGTGCCTCAGTCGAGCCGTCGCCTCAATCCGGTCTCCGACCAGATCACGTTGCTCAACACGGCTTTCGCCCGCGGCTGAGAGACCGTTTGGAAACTCTACTCCAGCGGCCATCTGGCGGCGTTTTCTCCGCTTACCTGCAGCGCCGCGTCCTTTTGGACGCGCAAAGGACACTGCAGCACTTTGATCGCGCATGATCCCCTCGGGATCACGCGTGGGCTCACGGACCAAATGTCCGCTGCGCTCCGGTTCTCGAAACCACCACCATATGACTCCCCGGAGCGACTTTCGAAACGGTCTCAGAGGCTTTGTGGACATCACGAGCCCCGTTTCTGGTTTGTTCACATTTCGCTGGCATCGCTGCCCGCCGAAGGTAGACTTGGCGGATGGGGGAAGCGATTCGCATCATCGGCATCGATCCGGGGCTTAGGCGCACCGGCTGGGGCATCGTCGAAAGCCTTGGCAATTCGCTGCGCTTCGTCGCTTCCGGCACAGTACGGTCCGACGACAAGGCGGCGCTGGCGGTGCGTCTTTGCCAATTGCATGACGGGCTTGCCGAGATCCTGCATGCCACGATGCCGCACGAGGCGGCGGTCGAGCAGACCTTCGTCAACAAGGATGCCGCGGCGACGCTGAAACTCGGCCAGGCACGCGGCATCGCCATGCTGGTGCCGGCGCGCGCCGGCCTTGCCGTTGCCGAATATGCGCCCAACGCCGTCAAGAAGGCGGTGATCGGCGTCGGCCATGGCGACAAGAAGCAGATCCATATGATGGTCAAGGTGCTGATGCCGAAGGCGACTTTCGACACCGACGACGCCGCCGATGCGCTGGCCATCGCCATCTGTCACGCGCATCACAGGCAGAGCATCGCCTACAGGATGGCGATGCTGGCCGAATAAGTTTGTTCTTGACTTGTTCTCCAGTGAACAATAAGTAATACCAACGAGGTATTACCATGCGCGTTACCACCAAGGGCCAAGTGACCATCCCGAAGGAAATACGGGATCATCTGGGTATCGGCCCGGGCTCGGAGGTGGAGTTCGTCCCCACCGAGGACGGTGCTCGTGTCATTGCGGTCGACGAAAACATGTCGAAGGAGGAAGCCTCGCGCAGATTCAGCCAGATGCTCGGCCGTATGGCTGGTACGCTGGATCTGGGGGGCATGACGGCGGACGAATATGTGGAATGGCTGAGGGGCCCGCGTGAAGACCTCGACATTGATTGACACAAATGTCCTGATCGACGTTTGGGGTCCTGCCGGACAGGAGAGGAAATGGTCGGCGTCGGCGATCACCGCATGCCGGCGCGACGGCGCGCTTGTCATCAACACAATCGTCTGGTCCGAACTCGCGCCGCTGATTGCAACGGAGCAGGCCCTTCGCCAAGCAGCCGACATGCTCAAGATCGAGCGTGAACTCCTGCCGTGGGAAGCGGCCTTCCTCGCTGGTGTCACGCACTCCCGCTATCGCCGCGCCGGCGGCCTCCGCGAACGAGCGCTGCCGGATTTCTTTATTGGAGCCCATGCGGTTGTCGCTGCGCATCGCCTGCTGACGCGCGATGCCGCGCGCTATCGCAGCTATTTCCCGGACCTCGATATCATCTCTCCGGAAACCCACCCGGCATGATCGGCACGCTCAAATGATCGGCAAGCTAAAAGGCACGTTGGACGAGATCGACGAGGATTTCTGCATCGTCGACGTGCATGGCGTCGGCTATGTCGCCTATTGCTCGGCGCGCACGCTTGCCGCATTGCCGCCGCCCGGCGAGGCGGTGATATTGTTCATCGAGACCTATGTGCGCGAGGATATGCTGCGGCTCTATGGGTTCCAGTCGGTGCTGGAGCGCGAATGGTTCCGGTTGTTGATGAACAATGTGCAGGGCGTCGGCGCCAAGGTGGCGCTGGCAATCCTGTCGACGCTGGCGCCGGCCGACCTCGCCAATGCGATTGCGTTGCGCGATATCGCCATGGTCAGCCGCGCGCCGGGTGTCGGCAAGAAGGTGGCGGAGCGCATCGTCACCGAGTTGAAGAACAAGGCGCCGGCCTATACGGGCACTGCCTCCGGCACCATCGGCCTGAGGCAGGAGCTCGGCGAGGGCGTTGCTTCGGCGCCGATTACAGACGCCGTCTCGGCGCTGGTCAATCTCGGCTATTCGCGCGACACTGCCGCCAATGCGGTGGCGGCGGCGCTGAAGACGGCAGGCGAGGAAGCGGACGCATCGAAGCTGATCCGCTTCGGGCTGAAGGAGCTGGCACGGTGAGATGTTGCCCGACAAATAAATTCCGACTAGGAACAAGAGCATGGTCGGATATGCGGGCTTGACCTCCAGGGGGCAGCTTACGATTCCAAAGAAAGTCCGGAACGAGTTGTCGCTCAAGTCAGGCGATACTGTTGCCTGGACGGTCGTGGATGGTCTCCTGATAGGAACGCCGCGCAATCTCGAATTTGCCGACCTCGCTGGATTTCTGGGTGATCCACCTAACGGGCCCGCTACGCTGGAACAGATCGACGCGGTGGTAAGGGATGCAGTGGGCCGCCAGGTTGTTGGCGAGCAGCAAGACGCCGAACGAGAGGGTGCCGGGTGACGTTAATCCGTGTCGATACGAACTTTTTCCTTCGAGCGGTATGCGCATGAGCCTTTCGCCACGCCTCATTGCTCCCGACAAACGCGGCGAGGATGCCGAGCAGACCTTGCGGCCGCAGACGCTCGGCGACTTCGTCGGCCAGGCGGCGGTGCGGGCCAATCTCAAAGTCTTCATCGAGGCCGCCAAGGGCCGCAGCGAAGCGCTCGATCATGTGCTGTTCGTCGGCCCGCCCGGCCTCGGCAAGACGACGCTGGCGCAGATCATGGCGCGCGAGCTCGGCGTCAATTTCCGCTCGACCTCCGGTCCGGTCATCGCCAAGGCCGGCGATCTCGCGGCGCTGCTCACCAACCTCGAAGACCGCGACGTGCTGTTCATCGACGAGATCCACCGGCTCAACCCGGCGGTCGAGGAAATCCTCTATCCGGCGATGGAGGATTTCCAGCTCGACCTGATCATCGGCGAGGGGCCGGCGGCGCGCTCGGTCAAGATCGACCTGGCCCGCTTCACCCTCGTCGCCGCCACCACCCGGCTCGGCCTGTTGACCAACCCGCTGCGCGACCGCTTCGGCATCCCGGTCAGGCTCAATTTCTATTCCGTCGAGGAACTCGAGCAGATCGTGCGGCGCGGCGCCCGCATCCTTGCCATGCCGCTCGGTGACGACGGTGCTTTGGAGATCGCCCGGCGGGCGCGCGGCACGCCGCGCATCGCGGGCCGGCTGTTGCGCCGGGTGCGCGACTTCGCCAGCGTTGCCGGCGACGGCCATGTCGACCGCAAGATCGCCGACGAGGCGCTGACGCGGCTGGAGGTCGACGGGCTCGGCCTCGACGCGCTCGACCGCCGTTATCTGTCGATGATCGCCCGGAATTTCGGCGGCGGGCCAGTCGGCATCGAAACCATCGCCGCTGGGCTTTCCGAGCCGCGCGATGCCATCGAGGACATCATCGAACCGTTTCTGATCCAGCAAGGCTTTATCATGCGCACGCCGCGCGGCCGCGTGCTGGCGGCCAATGCCTGGCGGCATCTCGGCCTCGACGCGCCGAAGGACCTGGCGCAGCAGCAGATCAGCCTATTCCAGGAAGAGCCGTAAGTTCCGCTGCTTATGGCTTCGGTGCTGGCAGTTCCCGGCCCCGCCCTCCAGGTCTTGATCATCGCCGGTCTATGCGCAAAACAGGTGTTGCTTAAAACAGGGCCCGTCGGGCCAAAAGGACAGCAATGGACGATCACCGTGAATCGGCATTGTCCGCCGGGCTTTCCGGCGCGCTGACGGAATTCGGCCATCGATTGATGGCGCGGGTCTATTATGCAGACACCGATTTTTCCGGCGTCGTCTACCACGCGCGCTATCTCGAGTTCTTCGAGCGCGGCCGTTCCGATTATCTGCGCTTGGCCGGCGTCCACCACACCGAGCTTGCCGAGGGCAAACATGGCGAGAAAATAGTCTGGGTGGTGCGGCGCATGGAAATCGATTTCCGCGGTTCGGCCCGCATGGACGACATCCTGACCATCGATACGCGCACCGACGAGATTTCCGGTGCGCGGATCGTCATGGCGCAGCAATTGAAGCGCGGCAGCGAAGTGCTGGTCGAGGCGCGGGTCGAAGCGGCGATCGTCGGCGACAACGGACGGCCGCGGCGCTTTCCCAAGGACTGGATCGCAGCTTTCATGCCAAGAACGCGCAAATAATGATTCAGAGCGGACGATCCCGGAACTTCCGGTCCACGCCAGAATCGCCGGGCGACCTATCAGGGCGCGGCAATGCGCCGCGCTGTACGTCCTAACCCATCCTTAACCATAACGGTCCATGAAGGGATTGGTTAAGATTGGAAGAATCCAAGCGCCTTCCTTTCACCAATATTTGCCCCGAAAAGGCCGCCAACGGTGCATTTGGGGTTATTCCGCCAGCCTAACGCGAACGGACCACAAGGGATGCCCATGGGCCAGCCGCCAGCCACGCCCGGAAAATCTTTAAGGACGTAACATGGAAAACATCGCTCTCGCCGAACCGGGCGCGCATTTATCGATTTGGGCCTTGTTCATGCAGGCCGGTTGGGTGGTCAAGCTGGTCATGATCGGCTTGCTCTGCGCCTCGATCTGGACCTGGGCGATCATCGTCGACAAGCTCGTCGCCTATGCCCGCATGCGGCTGGCGCTCAACCGCTTCGAACAGGTGTTCTGGTCGGGACAGTCGCTGGAAGAACTTTACCGCACGCTCGCCGACCGCAAGACGACCGGCATGAGCGCGATCTTCGTCGCCGCCATGCGCGAATGGAAGAAGAGCTTCGAGAAGGGCGCGAAATCGCCGCTCGGCCTGCAGACCCGCATCGACAAGGCCATGGATCTGGCGCTGACCCGCGAGATGGAAAAGCTGGAAGGGCGGCTCGGCTTTCTCGCCACCACCGGCTCGGCGGCGCCCTTTATCGGCCTGTTCGGCACGGTTATCGGCATCATGACCTCGTTCCAGGCGATCGCCGCGTCGAAGAACACCAGCCTGTCGGTGGTCGCGCCCGGCATCGCCGAGGCGCTGCTGGCGACGGCCATCGGCCTGCTCGCCGCCATCCCTGCCGTCATCGCCTACAACAAGCTGTCGTCCGACGCGAGCAAGATCGCGGTGCGCATGGAAGGGTTCGCGGATGAGTTCTCCGCCATACTCTCGCGCCAAATCGATGAAAAAGTCGTGCAGAAGGCCTGAGGAACGATCATGGGAATGTCCGTAAGCGCAGGTGGCGGAGGACGCGGCGGGCGCGGCCACAGGCGGCGCGGCCGCCATCACGCCCTGATATCGGAGATCAACGTCACGCCGATGGTCGACGTGATGCTGGTGCTGCTGATCATCTTCATGGTCGCGGCGCCGTTGCTGACGGTCGGCGTTCCGGTCGATCTGCCGGAAACTCAGGCCAAGCCGATTGCGGCCGACACGCAACCGATTACCCTATCAATCAATGCCGCCGGCCAGATTTTCATTCAGGAAACCGAGATCCCGATCGAGGAACTGGTGGCAAAGCTGCAGGCGATTTCGAAGACCGGCTATGACGAGCGCATTTTCGTTCGCGCCGACAAGGCAACCAATTATGGAGCGGCTCTGAAGGTCATGGGCTATGTCCAAGCCGCTGGCTACAAGAACATGAGTCTCCTGTCACTGCAGGAACAGGATCAGTAGACAAGAACATGCGGACCGGCCTCACCACATCGGTGATCTTGCATACGGTGGCGCTGGCCTTCGGCCTGTTCACGTTGTCCTCGCCGCCCGCGATGCCCGCGTCTGATGCGGAATCGGTGTCGGTCGAGATCGTGCCGATGGAAGCGACGGCGCAGATCCTGCAAGGCGACAAGAAGGCTGTGATGCACGACAAGCCGGCCCCGCTGCCGACGCAGCGTCCCGACATCGTTCCCGATGCCCAGAAAATCGGCGATAACAGCGTCGACACCGACAAGCCGCCGACACCTGAGCCCAAGCCCCAGCCAGTCGATATGACGGCGGCTCCGCCACCCGCGCCGACGCCAGTCGAAAAGCCCAAGCCTGAGGACGTGCCGAAGCCAAAGGAGCAGCCGAAGCCTATTCCCGCTACGGAGGTAGCGCCCGTGCCGCAGCCGAAGGAGGAGGTCAAGCCCGAACCGGTCAAGCAGACCGAGCCCAAGCCGACGCCCGCCAAAGAGCCGACGCCCACCCCGCCGCAGGACAAGACTGCCGCGATCGATCCGCAGCCCGAGGTCAAGCCGGATGCCGTCGCCGAGGCGATTGCCAAGCAACCGCCAACCGAGGAGGCGCAGCTTCCGGACTCGGCGCCAGCACCCGAGGCTCGGCCGAAGCCGCAGCCGGCCCAGGCCGAAAGCGCCAAGGCGCCGGAGCGCAAGGACGCCGACAAGCCGGTCAAGGAAGCCTCGTCCAAGCCGAAATCGGACGACAAGCAGTTCAACGCCGACGAGATTTCGGCTCTGCTCGACAAGCGGAAGCCGGCCGGTGGCGGCGCCAAGCGCTCGACCCAACAGTCTTCGCTCGGCGGCGACAAGGATCAGGGCCAGAAGCTTTCGAAATCGGAGCAGGGGGCATTGGAAGCCCAGCTTGGTGGTTGCTGGACGCTTCCGGCAGGGCTCGAGGGCTCGGAAAATTTCGTCGTCGTGGTCCGGTTTAATCTGGACGCCTCCGGCAAGTTGGATGGCCGGCCGAGCGTTGAAAAGTCGAGCGGAAACCGCCCGTTTGACGAAAGTGCAGTGCGCGCGGTTCAGAAATGCGATGTGGCCGGCTTGCAAGTTCCCGCGGGCAAGCAAGACATCTGGTCCGACGTTCGGGTCACTTTCGACCCCAGGGAGATGCTCGGCCTTTAGGCCCGGCGCCCACAGAGTCAGCGAAGAAAAGCGAGAAGACATGAAATCCATCCTCAAGCCGCTCCTGATGATCGTAGCGATGGCGCTGGGCATGACTGCCGCCGCCACCTTGCCGGCGCGGGCGCTCGTTGAGCTCAACGTCAACAAGGGTAATGTCGAGCCGTTGCCGATCGCCATTACCGATTTCCAGGGTGGCGATGCACTCGGCGCCGAGATTTCCGGCATCGTCAGTGCCGACCTGAAACGCTCCGGCCTGTTCGCGCCGATCGACAAAAGCGCTTTCATCGAAAAGATCTCGAACCCGGATGCCACGCCGCGCTTCGAGGACTGGAAGGTGATCAATGCGCAGGCGCTGGTCACCGGCAGTGTCGGCAAGGAGGCTGACGGCCGTGTCCGCGCCCAGTACCGGCTGTGGGACACCTTTGCCGGCCAGCAGATGTCGGGCGAACAGTTCTTCGCCAACGACGCCAATACCAGGCGCGTCGCCCACATCATCGCCGACGCCATCTACGAACGGCTGACCGGCGAGAAGGGCTATTTCGACACGCGCGTCGTCTTCATCGACGAGTCCGGTGCCAAGAATGCGCGCAAGAAGCGGCTTGCCATCATGGACCAGGACGGCGCCAACGTCCGCTATCTCTCGAACGGCAAGTCGATCGTGCTGACGCCGCGCTTCTCGCCGAACCGGCAGGAAATCACCTATATGTCCTACGAGAGCGGTCAGCCGCGGGTGTACCTGCTGCAGATCGAGACGGGGCAGCGCGAGCTGGTCGGCAATTTCCCCGGCATGACGTTTGCGCCGCGCTTTTCGCCGGACGGCCAGAAAGTAATCATGAGCCTTCTGCGCGACGACGGAAATTCCAACATCTTCGCCATGGACCTGAGAAGCCGCTCGACGACCAGGCTTACCAACTCGACCGCCATCGATACGTCGCCATCCTACTCGCCCGACGGCAGCAAGGTGGTGTTCACCTCGGACCGCGGCGGCCGCGCGCAGATCTATGTGATGGGCGCCGACGGCTCGGGCCAGACCCGCATCTCGTTCGGCGACGGCGTCTATTCGACGCCGGTGTGGTCGCCGCGCGGCGATCTCATCGCCTTCACCAAGCAGACCGGCGGCGAATTCCAGATCGGCGTCATGCGCACCGACGGTTCGGGTGAGCGCATCCTGTCCACCGGCTTTCAGCAGGAAGGGCCGACCTGGGCACCCAACGGCCGGGTGCTGATGTTCTTCCGCGATTCCAATGGCGGACCAAAACTTGTTTCGGTCGACCTCACCGGCCGCAATGAACAGTCGATCCCGACAGCGAACTTCGCCTCGGATCCGGCCTGGTCGCCGCTGCTGGAATAGGCTGGAAGAGGATGTTCAACTCGAGCGTCCTTTGCTCCCAGTTGCACGCCGGCAACGGTCGCCGAAAAGCGCCGTTTCCGGCCTTGTTTTCACCCGATGGTCGCGTTTTGGCCGCATTTCCGCCTACGGTCCGCGCTCATTGTGGCTCATAGGGTGGCTCCTCAGGGTATCCCCTGCATAGGGCTGCGGACGGCAGCCGAAACCAAATTTTAACCGTGTTTCTTGAGCGCCGGTTAACCCAAACGTGGTTACTGGACGATCAATGAAATCACTCGAATTGCGAAGGAGAGGCGGCATGGGCCGTATCGCAGCACTTACCACAAACCCGGTCATGATCGCGCTGGTCGCGATGCTCGCGATCACCGGTTGCGCCTCGAAGAAGACGCCGAACAACGCCGCCGATCTCGGCCTCAACGGCGCTGGCGCGGCAACGCCCGGGTCGGCCCAGGACTTTACCGTCAACGTCGGCGACCGCATCTTCTTCGATACCGATTCGTCCTCGATCCGCGCTGACGCGCAGACGACGCTGGCGCGCCAGGCGCAATGGCTGAACCAGTACAAGCAGTATGCGATCGTCATCGAAGGCCATGCCGACGAGCGCGGCACGCGCGAATACAATCTGGCGCTCGGCGCCCGCCGTGCTGCCGCCACCCGCGACTTCCTGGTCGCCAAGGGCGTTTCGGCGCAGCGCCTGAAGACCATTTCCTACGGCAAGGAGCGTCCGGTCGCGGTTTGCGACGACATCTCCTGCTGGTCGCAGAACCGCCGCGCCGTCACCACGCTGGGCGGCGCCGGCTCCTGATCGGCATAAATGCAACACTTGGTGCGAAAGGCGGCCAAAGGGCCGCCTTTTTCATATCTGCCCGCTCCAAACAAAATTTGGCCGAAGTCTCACGTCCTGTTAAGAGCCGAGAGCGTCTGGCTAGTCCCAGTTGGCTGGTCTACTTCGAGTGAGAGGCGCGCAACAACGGTTTCACGGCGAGAGGCACATGCATTTCAGATCGGTCTTGAGCGGCACGCTTGCGCTGCTGCTCGTATCAAGTATCGCGGCACTTGCTGACGGGGCAAGCGGCACCGAGCAGTCATCGGAAAGCGGCTTTTCCTTCCATCTGCCGACGATCAAACTGCCCGGCATTTTCGGTGAAAAGAAAAAGCCGGATCAGGTTCAACTCGCGCAACAGGATGGCACCGGCACTCCGGCGCTGGAGGAACAGCTCCGGCAGATGAACGGCAAGATCGAGGAACTCAACTTCCAGGTCCTGCAGATGCAGGAGCAGATCCGCAAGCAGCAGGAAGACAACGAATTCCGCTTCCAGCAGTTGGAAGGCGGTCCGCAAGGCGCGCAGCAGCCGGCCGAGCAGAAGAAGTCCGAGGCGGCGCCCAACAGCGACAACCCCAACGGCGACAGTAACGTGGCGGAGGCGCCTGCAACGCAGGCTCCGGCCGCTGCCGACACGCCGCCAGCCGGCGACAAGAGCGTCGAGGACGTCATCGTCGAATCGCCCAACGGCGATCCCGGCAAGCTGATCCCCGGCGCGCCGCCCAAGACGTTCGGCACCATCACCGTCGACAAAAACGGCAATGTCGTCGAAGCCGACGGCAATGCGCAGGCGAACGCGCCGGAGCAGAATACGGCCCCAGCCAACGGCGCCAACGCAGCCCGCAACAAGGCCGGCAAATCCGACGATACGGTGGTCGCGGCACTCCCCTCGACCAACGACCCGGAGGAGCTTTACCGCAACTCTTACCAGTTCATCCTGTCGGGCGACTACAGCACCGCCGAACAGGGCTTCCGCGACCATATCGCTCGGTTTCCCCGGGACGCCAAAGCGGCGGACGCGCATTACTGGCTCGGTGAATCGCTGCTCGGCCAGCAGAAATACCGCGATGCGGCCGAGACTTTCCTCGCAGCCAGCAAGGACTATCCCAAGGCCAAGAAAGCGCCAGACATGCTGCTGAAGCTCGGCGTTTCACTGGTCGGGCTGAAGCAGCGCGACGTGGCCTGTGCCACCTTCAGCGAGATCGGCAAGCGCTACCCCGATATTTCCGGCGCGCTCAAGGAGCGGGTCAAGCAGGAAAGGGCACTCGCGGCGTGCTAGTTTTTCTGTTGCACGTCGTTGCCCCAAAACCGGGCCCACTTTTGGGCGACATGCATGACGCTCGACACCGAGCCTGATCTTTCGGATTTTTCGCGGATCGACTTTTCCAACGGCGCTGTTGTGGCCGTGTCCGGCGGCAGCGACTCGACCGCCCTTCTCCTCCTCCTCAAAGCCCATCTCGACCGTACCGCACCGGCAACGAAATTGCTGGCGGTGACGATCGATCACCAATTGCGGCCGCAAGCGGCAGCGGAAGCGCAAGCCGTGGCCAGGCTGTGCGCGGCGCGCGGCATTGCCCATCGCATCGTCGTCTGGTCGGGGCACAAACCAGCGACCGGCCTGCCCGCCGCCGCGCGCGAAGCCCGATACCGGCTGCTCGCCGAGGCCGCCGAAGCGGCAGGCGTCGGGCTGATCCTGACCGGCCACACCGCCGACGACCAGGCCGAGACCGTGCTGATGCGGCAAGCGCGTGACGAGGTGCCAAGTGAGGAGAGGCCGCGGGGCCTTGCCGGCATGGCGCCGGCAACCCTCTACGACTGGCGGTACTGGATCGTGCGGCCACTGCTCGGCGTGCGGCGTGCGGAGCTGCGCAAATTCCTCCGGCGCGAACAGGTCGCCTGGATCGAAGATCCGACCAATGCCGACACTGCTTTCGAGCGGCCGCGCGTCCGCGCGGCACTTGTTGAAGGCAACGATGCGCTTCGCATGGCTGAAACGATGGCGCTGGCCAGAAAGGCGGCGGTCGAGCGTGAGCAGTTAGGACAGCGCGCGGCCATGCTGATCCGCGGCTTGGCCTCCAGGCCGGCCGCCGGCCTCGTCCGCCTCGATCAGGATTTTGCGACGGTCGCCGACCGCCGGGCGGCTATTTATGCGCTGCGCATCCTGCTGGCGGCGACCGGCGGTACCACCTTCCTTCCCGACCAGGCCCGCGGCGAAGCCCTTTTCGGCCGGCTCCGGGCCGGGCCGCTTTGTGCCACATTGTCGCGGAGCGTGGTCGATGCCCGGCGTACCGGCATCTTTCTGCATCGTGAGTTGCGCGATCTGCCGCCCGCTGTTGCGGTTTCCGACAATGCCCTTTGGGACGGCCGCAGACGGATCACATTGAGCGACAGTTCAGGTGCATTGTTGATCGCGCCGCTGTTGGTTGCCCCGCTCGGGGTGGCTCTTGCCGCAAAGCGGGCAATTGCCGGGCATGGCACGCCGGCAAGCCTTGTGCGTGCCGCCTTGGCTGCCGAACCAGCGCTATGGCGGGATGGCGAATGCCTTGGTCTGCCTGGGCAAGGCCCGGGTTTGCCTGAGGAAAGCCCGATGCCGGCGGCGGTCGCCGCATATCCGGCAGTCGCGCCCTTCGCCCGTTTCCTGCCGTCCTTCGATCTGGCGCCGGCCGATGCCGTCGCCGCGTTGCTTGGCGCGGCGCCGGTTCCAGCCGCGCCATTCGGCGGCCACAGTGCCGGCCTACCACGGGCGAAAGCTTAACCGAGACCTGCTGTTATGCTTGGCAAGGGGAGACGCTCTCCCTATGTTAGGGCCAAGTTTCCTCTCACGACGTGCGTCCGCCCAGCGGGCGCCAACGGGACAATTGATGAATCCAAATTATCGCAACCTCGCGCTCTGGGCGATCATAGCGGTCCTGCTCATCGCTCTCTTCAATCTTTTCCAGACGCCGCAGACGCGTGGAGCCTCGAGCGATGTCCCCTATTCGCAGTTCCTACAGGAGGTCGCGGCGGGACGGATCAAGTCGGTGACCATCGCCGGCGCCCGTATCTCCGGCAACTACACGGACAGCTCCAACGGCTTCCAGACCTATTCGCCTGGGGACCCGTCGCTGGTTTCGCGGTTGCAGGACAAGAACGTCACCATTAATGCGCGTCCTGAATCCGACGGCTCCAATTCGCTGTTCGGCACCCTGATCTCCTGGCTGCCGATGATCCTCATCCTCGGCGTCTGGATATTCTTCATGCGCCAGATGCAGTCCGGTTCCGGCCGCGCCATGGGCTTCGGCAAGTCGAAGGCGAAGCTGTTGACCGAAGCGCATGGCCGCGTCACCTTCCAGGACGTCGCCGGGGTCGACGAAGCCAAGGAAGATCTGGAAGAGATCGTCGAGTTCCTGCGCGACCCGCAGAAATTCCAGCGGCTCGGCGGCAAGATCCCGCGCGGCGTGCTGCTCGTCGGTCCTCCCGGAACCGGCAAGACGCTGCTCGCCCGCTCGGTCGCCGGTGAAGCCAACGTGCCGTTCTTCACCATTTCCGGCTCGGACTTCGTCGAGATGTTCGTCGGCGTCGGCGCAAGCCGCGTCCGCGACATGTTCGACCAGGCCAAGAAGAACGCCCCTTGCATCATCTTCATCGACGAAATCGACGCCGTCGGCCGCCATCGCGGTGCCGGCCTCGGCGGCGGCAATGACGAGCGCGAGCAGACGCTGAACCAGCTGCTGGTCGAGATGGATGGCTTCGAATCCAACGAAAGCATCATCCTGATCGCCGCCACCAACCGGCCCGACGTGCTCGATCCGGCGCTGCTCAGGCCGGGCCGCTTCGATCGCCAGGTGGTGGTGCCGAATCCCGACATCGTCGGCCGCGAGAAGATCCTGAAGGTGCATGTGCGCAACGTGCCGCTGGCGCCCAATGTCGACCTCAAGGTGATCGCACGCGGCACGCCGGGCTTTTCCGGCGCCGACCTGATGAACCTGGTCAACGAGTCCGCCCTGATGGCGGCGCGGCGCAACAAACGCCTCGTCACCATGGCCGAATTCGAGGACGCCAAGGACAAGATCATGATGGGCGCCGAGCGCCGCTCGTCGGCGATGACGCAGGCTGAGAAGGAGCTGACAGCCTATCACGAGGCCGGCCACGCCATCCTGGCGCTCAATGTGCCGTCGGCCGATCCGCTGCACAAGGCGACCATCATCCCGCGCGGCCGGGCACTCGGCATGGTCATGCAGCTGCCGGAAGGCGACCGCTATTCGATGAGCTACAAATACATGATCTCGCGCCTCGCCATCATGATGGGCGGCCGTGTCGCCGAGGAGTTCAAGTTCGGCAAGGAGAACATCACCTCAGGCGCCTCCTCCGATATCGAGCAGGCGACCAAGCTGGCGCGCGCCATGGTGACGCGCTGGGGCTTCTCCGACAAGCTCGGCCATGTCGCCTATGGCGACAACCAGGAGGAGGTGTTCCTCGGCCATTCGGTGGCGCGCACGCAGAATATCTCGGAAGAGACGGCGCAGATCATCGACGCCGAAGTGCGCCGGCTGATCGACGAGGCCTATTCGACGGCAAGGTCCATCCTGACCAAGAAGAAGAAGGAATGGATCGCGCTGGCGCAAGGCCTGCTCGAATACGAGACGCTGTCCGGCGAGGAGATCAAGCAGCTGATCGCCGGCAATAAGCCCGCACGCGACCTCGGCGACGACACACCGCCGAGCCGCGGCTCGGCCGTGCCGAAGTCCGGCCGCCGCAAGAAGGGCCCCGAGCCCGAAGGCGGTATGGAACCCCAGCCGTCAAGCTAGGCTCCGGCCCAGGAGAGATCGACTTCGAAACGCCGCGGCTCTGACCGCGGCGTTTTTCTTTGGGGAATGCGACCCTCCCTGCATCGCTGGAAATTGGCGAAAGTGACGATGACGGCCAATCTCCCCCCTCGCGGGGGAGATGTCCGGCAGGACAGAGAGGGGCGCGAAGGAACGCGGCCTTCTATCGTCCTCGTTGACGACTTCGGGAAGATCGACAAGGCGCGCCGGTGAAGGAAATTCGCAGTTTTTTGCCGACGGCGCCACATTTTGTTCTTGCTTTGTGCCGGCAGCTATGCTACTAACTCGCGTATGGTGCCAATTGGCTCCGACGACCCGCCCGCCGAGGCGGGTTTTTTGTTTCAGGCTCCTTCGACCAAACGTGGCGCGTGCTGCCGACCATCGATGTCGGCGGGACAGCGCCCCTCTCTGTCCTGCCGGGTCCTGCCGGACATCTCCCCCCACGAGGGGGGAGATCGCTAGAGCGGCGGCCGACTGCGCGCGGATGCCGCCTCTTCGGAACGCGCGGCAGCATGCAGCAACAAAAAAGCCCGCGAACCTTGCGGCTCGCGGGCTCATGTCGTCGGATGATGGCGCTGGTCAGCTCTTCAGCTTGGCGTTGCAGAGGCTGTAGAAGCCGCCGCCCTTCTGGATCCACCTGAGGCCGCCCAGCGTGTTGGCGTCCTTGTTGGCGTAATACAGGTCGAGGCAGGTGTGCATGCGGCCCTTGGCCGGGGTCTCGGTAGCGTATTTCTTGGAGATCGCCGTCGGGAATTTCACGCCCTGGGGGGCGGTGATGGTCGGCGCTTGCGGATCGCCGGTGTACTTCGCATCGGGAGCCGGCAGGGTGTCGTCGTCGTCGGCTGCGCCGGCGCCGCATTGGCTCTTGCGGAAGTCGTTCCACTTCATGCCGTTCAAAGTATTGCCGGACTTGGCGGCCTGATATTTGGCGCTGCAATCAGCCATGCTGAGGCCTTTGCCGGTATCGGTCGCGGCAGCTGTCGTCGCCTTGGCAGGTGCCGCGGCAGGTTGTGCCGCTGCAGTTGCGCCGGCGGCGCATTCACTCTTGCGGAAATCGTTCCATTTCATGCCGTTGAGCGTGCCGGCAGCCTTGGCGGCCTGGTATTTGGTGCTGCATTCCTTGGCCGTCAGGCCCGGCGCAGCGTCGTCGGCGGTGGCTGCCGCAGCCTTGGTCGTGGCGGCGGGTTGTGCGGCTGCCGTCGCGTCGGCGGCGCACTGGGTCTTGCGGAAATCGTTCCACTTCATGCCGTTCAGCGTGCCGGCGGCTTTTGCCGCCTGGTACTTGGTGCTGCACTCCTTCGCCGTCAGCCCAGGCGCCGCATCGTCGCCGGCGGCTGCCTTGGTGGTGTCGGCGGCCTTGGCCGTGGCTTTGGCTGGGGCGGGATCGGTCGTAGCGGCGGTGGCATCGGTGCCGCATTGGGCCTTGCGGAACTGGTTCCAGTTCTGCCCGCCAAGCGTTCCCGCATCCTTGGCCGCGTTATACTTGGTGCTGCACTCGGCCATGGTCAGCGCATTGGCAGGCGCCGCCAGGAATAAGGTCGCGACGGCAAGGCCCGTCAAAGTGGCAAGTCGATGGATGAGCATGCGTTTTCTCCCTATGGCGGTTCATGATATGTCCCAGTGCAGCAATAGCGCTCAACGGCTGGTTGCGCCAGATGCTAAGTAGCGTAGAGACAATTTAGAAGTGCATTCTTTTCTTTAAGGTGATGAATTCGTTGCCGGGACTGTTTCCCAGCCAAGTTCGTCCGGGTGCATTGCACGGAGAGCGCGCATATGGCTCGTTCCCAGCGAGTACACTGCGTCGCATGACAGCCAGTCAAATCGGCGGGTGCGACGGACCTGAGCCTATCTCTGTCTGAAGCAGCGCGATGCGGATTCGGGTTCAAGGCCACACTGTCACAAACCAAAGGATCCAGATGAGGTTTGAGGTTGACGTTTCTGATGCTGCTGCCGCAACAAGGGCTCGAAACTTGAAAATCAACACATTAGCGTGACGCAAAACACACAAGACAACAATTTTCTAAGGATTGGTCGTCCATAATCATACAATGTGATGACAGAGCTCGGCCGATTTTATGGCATGAGATGCTCGGAAAGAACCATCGGGAAGCTGGCTAGCATGGCAGGACATTATTTCGGTACGGACGGCATTCGTGGGCGCGCCAACAAATTTCCAATGACGGCGGAGGTCGCCATGAGGGTCGGCATGGCCGCCGGCCTCTCGTTCCAGCGCGGCAGCCACCGCCACCGCGTCGTGCTCGGCAAGGATACCAGGCTTTCCGGCTACATGATCGAGAACGCGATGGTGTCCGGCCTGTGCGCCGCCGGCATGGATGTCTTCCTGCTCGGCCCGATCCCGACGCCGGCGGTTGCAATGCTGGTGCGCTCGCTGCGCGCCGATATAGGGGTGATGATCTCTGCCTCGCACAACCCCTATTACGACAATGGCATCAAGCTGTTCGGCCCCGATGGCTACAAGCTGTCCGATGAGATCGAGGAGCGTATCGAGGGGATGCTCGACAAGGATATCGAACTGGCGCTTGCCGATTCCGATGGGCTCGGCCGCGCCAAACGCGTCGACGGCGTGCATGACCGCTATATCGAATTCGCCAAGCGCACGCTGCCGCGCTCGATGTCGCTGTCGGGCCTGCGCATCGTCGTCGATTGCGCCAATGGCGCCGCCTACAAGGTGGCGCCCGACGCGCTGTGGGAACTCGGCGCCGAGGTCGTTGCCATCAATGTCGAGCCCAACGGCTTCAACATCAACAAGGAATGCGGCTCGACCCATCCGGCCGGCCTGCAAAAGAAGGTGCACGAGGTGCGCGCCGATATCGGCATAGCGCTCGACGGCGATGCCGACCGCGTCGTCATTGTCGACGAGAACGGCGCGATCGTCGATGGCGACCAGATCATGGCGCTGATCGCCGAATCCTGGCACCAGAGCGGGCGGCTGGCCGGCGGCGGGGTCGTCTCGACGGTGATGTCCAATCTCGGCCTCGAACGCTTCCTCGGCGACATGAACCTGCAGTTGCATCGCACCAAGGTCGGCGACCGCTATGTCGTCGAGCACATGCGTGCCCATGGGCTCAATGTCGGTGGCGAACAGTCGGGCCACATCGTGCTGTCCGATTTCTCGACTACCGGCGACGGCCTCGTCTCGGCGCTCCAGGTGCTCGCCTGCATCAAGCGGCAGAACCGGCCGGTCAGCGAATTGTCGAAGAAGTTCGAGCCGGTGCCGCAGCTGTTGAAGAACGTGCATATTTCCGGCGGCAAGCCGCTGGAGGAGGCGCCGGTCAAGGCGGCGATCGAAGATGCGCGCCATCGCCTCGGCAAGGCCGGGCGCTTGGTCATCCGGCCATCCGGAACGGAGCCGCTCATCCGTGTCATGGCGGAGGGCGACGACCCGCAGCTTGTCGAGTCCGTGGTCAACGACATAGTCGAGGTCATTTCGGAAACGCGCAGCGCCGCCTGATCTCCTCCAACATCAGTTCAAAAGCCCGCCTTGCCGGCGGGCTTTTTGTTGGATCGCCTGTCAGTCCTGCAACAGCAACGGTCGCCAGAATCCTCGAATTTTAGAGATTCTTGGTTAATCGATACGGTTAAACGCCTTTTAACCTTTCCGATTCATTATCCACAACTGAGGTCAATCACATTTCGGGCGCGTTCGCCGTTCGAGGGTTCTCAGGGGTGATAAGAATGTTCAACACAGCAAGAATGGCTCTCCTGGCCGCGCTGTTTGCCGGCGTCGGGCCGGCATTCGCCGCCGATTTCGTCGAGCCGCCCGTGGTCGAGGAGGCGCCGCCACCGATCGCCTACGAGCCGCCGGCCGAGTATGGCGGCTGGTATATCCGCGGCGATATCGACTATCACTGGTCGAAGTTTCGTGGCGGCGACTATATCACCTATGGACCGCCTCCCGGAACCGGCACTTTTGACAGCGGCAAGCTGAAGAGTGCCTTCTCGGCCGGTGCCGGCATCGGCTATCAAATCGACCGGCACTTCCGCACCGACTTGACCGCGGACTGGATGAGCAAATCCACCTTCCGCGGCTCGACCAGCGGCATCTGCCTCGATGGAGATCCCTGTACTTCCGTCGATACCTCGTCCTATACGGCGCTGCTGCTGCTCGCCAACGCCTATGTCGATATCGGCACATGGCACGGTATCACGCCCTATGTCGGTGCCGGCATCGGCGGTGCCTGGGTTAAGTGGGATACACTCCACAACAGCGATGAAGACGGTGAATTCTTCCACCGCGGCGGCAAGGGCTGGCGTTTTGCCTATGCTGCCATGGTTGGCGCATCCTACTGTTTGACCGATCGCGTCAAGCTCGACGTCGGCTACCGCTACAGCCATATAAACGGTGGGAAGATGTTCGACTTCGGCAGCGGCGTCGGCCCCGGCTATGACGACGGCATCAATGTTCATGAGGTGCGCGGCGGCCTGCGCTATCAGTTCGGCAGATCGGACTGCGTTGAACCGGAACCTTATGTTCCGGAACCCGAGCCCGTCTACACCAAGTAGTCACTTCGAAATCGAGGAATTTTTCGACCGCCCGGCTGATGCCGGGCGGTTTCGTTTGGCTACCTGAAGATGCTGCGACGCTCTGTGACACCGTCCAGCTCGAGGGGTGCAAACGGATTAAATCAATTGCTAACGCCTTATTATCCTTAACCCGCACTTAACCACTATGGTTAACAATGCTCCCTGAAACGGCGCGCGCGATCGCGAATGCGCCAAGTTCGGGAGCCGAGGACAATGACATTCAAATCGCCTGTAGTGCTGGCGCTTGCAGCAGTCGTCCTGATGCCGCTCACGCCGGCGCTTGGCGCCGATTACGATCCGCCGGTCTATGTCGACCAGGCGCCCGACTATGTACCGGTCGAGGTTGGCTCGGGATGGTATCTGCGCGGCGATGTCTCCTATCTGGTGCAGAAGAGCTTCAAGGATGAGGATTTCGCCTTCACGCCCGCGAGCTTCGACGAAAAGGAAGATCCCATCTTCGCCAGCATAGGCTTCGGCTACCATTTCAACGACTATCTGCGGGCCGATCTCAATGTCGGCTATCTTCCCGGCAACAAGATCGACGTCGGCTATAACGACGGAACGACGGTGGCATCGGCGACCCTGAAGAACTATGCCTTCTCAGGCATACTCAATGGCTATGTCGACCTTGGCACCTATGTCGGAATCACACCTTATCTCGGCGCTGGTATCGGTGTCGTCCAGAGCAAGCGTCGCCTCTCGGCGAGCTACTTCACGGACAACGCCAACCCCGCCGACGATTTCGTCCTGCGTGACAACAAGACCCAATACTCCTTCGCCTACACGCTGAATGCCGGCCTTGCGTACCAAGTGTCCAAGAACGTCTCAGTCGATCTGGGCTATCAGTATTTTTCCGCGCCAGACGCCGAATATGTGACTGCGGAGAGCCTGACTTCTTTTCCGATCCGCAAAGGAATCAACAATCATCAAGTCAAAGTCGGACTACGCTACGACCTCTGGTAGGCTCGATCGAAGCCGAGGCGTTAACAATGGCGGGTCGTAGGCCCGCCGTTCGCATTTTTGCCCCGGGCGCTGGCAATATCCTGACAGCGACAAAAACTTTCCCCTTGACGCCGAAAGCCTGAACGCATATCGCCGTTCGTGGGCCACCCCTCCCCAACGAGGGGCCACTATCTGGAAGGATAGACCACGATGACGACGCATACGAAGCCCGGATTCCGTCCGGCAAATCCCAATTTTTCCTCAGGTCCCTGTGCAAAACGCCCCGGCTGGTCGGTCGAGGCGCTCAAAAATGCCGCGCTCGGGCGCTCGCACCGTGCCAAGATCGGCAAGACCAAGCTCGAACAAGCGATCGAGCTGACGCGGGAAATCCTCCAGGTTCCGGCAGACTATCGCATCGGCATCGTGCCGGCCTCGGACACCGGCGCGGTCGAAATGGCGCTGTGGTCGCTGCTCGGCGAACGCGGCGTCGACATGGTCGCCTGGGAGAGCTTCGGCTCCGGCTGGGTCACCGATGTGGTCAAGCAGCTGAGGCTTGCCGATGTGCGCAGGTTAGAGGCCGACTACGGGGCACTGCCCGACCTGACCAAAATAGACTTCGACCGCGACGTGGTCTTCACCTGGAACGGCACGACGTCGGGCGTGCGCGTGCCGAACGGCGATTTCATCCCGGCCACCCGCAAGGGCCTGACCATTTGCGACGCCACTTCGGCGGCCTTTGCGCAAAAGCTCGATTTTCAGAAACTCGACGTCGTCACCTTCTCCTGGCAGAAGGTGCTGGGCGGTGAGGGCGCGCATGGCATGCTGATCCTCAGCCCGCGCGCCGTCGAACGCCTGGAAAGCTACAAGCCGGCCTGGCCACTGCCGAAGATCTTCCGCCTCACTTCCGGCGGTAAGCTGATCGAGGGCATCTTCAAGGGCGAGACTATCAACACGCCGTCGATGCTGTGCGTCGAGGACTATCTCGATGCGCTGCATTGGGCGAAGTCGATCGGCGGCCTCGATGCGCTGATCGCCCGTGCCGACGCCAATGCCGCCGTGCTCGATGGCTTTGTCCGGAAATCTTCCTGGCTCGGCCATCTTGCAGCCGACCCGGCGACGCGCTCGAACACATCGGTATGCCTTTCCTTCACCGATCCGGATGTCGCGGCACTCGACGCCGACGGACAGGCCGCGTTCGCCAAGGCAATTGTCTCGGTGCTCGACAAGGAAGGCGTCGCCTATGACATCGGCGCCTATCGCGACGCCCCGCCCGGCCTGCGCATCTGGTGCGGCGCGACGGTCGAGGCCTCCGACCTCGAGGCGCTGCTGCCTTGGCTGGACTGGGCCTTTGCCGCGCAAAAGGCGTCGCTCAAAGCGGCGGCCTGATCCCTTCCCCTCGAGGGGAGGGTGGCCCGAAGGGCCGGGTGGGGTCGCCTCCACCCGCTCAACGACACGAGCTCAACGATCCACCATCCAGAAAGATCCGGCCGCACCGACCCCACCCCGGCGCTTCGCGCCGACCCTCCCCTCAAGGAGGGACGCCAATCGCAAAGGACCAAGCCAATGCCTCGCGTTCTCGTCTCGGATAAACTTTCCACCACCGCCGTGCAGATCTTCAGGGATCGCGGCATTGACGTCGACTATTTGCCGGATCTCGGCAAGGATAAGGAAAAACTGCTCGAGGTGATCGACCAGTATGATGGGCTGGCCATCCGCTCGGCGACAAAGGTCACGGAGAAGCTGATCAACGCCGCGACCAGGCTGAAGGTCGTGGGCCGCGCCGGCATCGGCGTCGACAATGTCGACATCCCGGCGGCGAGCCGCAAGGGCATCATCGTGATGAACACGCCCTTCGGCAATTCGATCACCACTGCCGAGCATGCGATCGCCATGGTCTTCGCGCTGGCCCGCCAGATACCGGAGGCCAACGCCTCGACCCATGCCGGCAAATGGGAAAAGAACCGCTTCATGGGTGTCGAGATCACCGGCAAGACGCTGGGCATCATCGGCTGCGGCAATATTGGCTCGATCGTCGCTACGCGCGGCGTCGGCCTGAAGATGCATGTCATCGCCTTCGATCCGTTCCTGTCGGACAGCCGCGCCGAGGAGCTCGGCGTCGAAAAGGTCGAACTCGACGAGCTGTTCGCCCGCGCCGACTTCATCACGCTGCACACACCGCTCACCGACAAGACGCGCAACATCATCGATGCCGCGGCGATCGCCAAAATGAAGACCGGTGTGCGCATCATCAATTGCGCGCGTGGCGGGCTGGTCGTCGAGGCCGACCTGATCGCGGCACTGAAAAGCGGCAAGGTGGCAGGCGCCGGCATCGACGTGTTCGAGGTCGAACCGGCGGAGTATAATGAACTGTTCGGCATGGAGAATGTCGTGGCGACGCCGCATCTCGGCGCGTCGACCACCGAAGCGCAGGAGAATGTCGCCCTTCATGTCGCCGAGCAGATGTCCGACTATCTGATCAAGGGCGCCGTTTCCAACGCCATCAACATGCCGTCGATCACCGCCGAAGAGGCGCCGCGGCTGAAACCTTTCGTCAAGCTTGCCGAAGTGCTCGGCGCCTTTGTCGGCCAGGTCACCGAGGATCCAATCAAGGAGGTCGAGATACTGTTCGACGGCTCGACCGCGACGATGAACACGCGCGCGCTGATCAGCGCCACCCTTGCCGGGCTGATCCGGCCGCAGGTCTCCGACGTCAACATGGTGTCGGCGCCGATCATGGTGAAGGAGCGCGGCATCATCGTCGCCGAGGTCAAGCGCGACAAATCCGGCGTGTTCGACGGCTATATCAAGCTCACGGTCAAGACCGAGCATAGGACACGCTCGATCGCCGGCACCTGCTTCTCGGATGGCAAACCGCGCTTCATCCAGATCAAGGGCATCAATCTCGACGCCGAGGTCGGCCAGCACATGCTCTACACGACGAATGCCGATGCGCCTGGGATCATCGGCCTGCTCGGCACGGTCTGCGGCGAGAACGGCGTCAACATCGCCAATTTCCAGCTCGGCCGCAACCGGCCGGGCGGCGATGCCATCGCATTGCTCTATCTCGATGCGCCGTTCCCGGAAAAGGTGTTGGCGCAGGTGCGCTCGCACAAGTCGATCGACTCCGCCAAGCGGCTGCACTTCGACGTCGGCGCGGCCTGAAATTCGGTCGCCCCGTGTGCAGCAGCACGCGGGGCGCTTCCACGGTCGTTGATGGACCGCAGTGAAACGTCGCGGCAAGCGACTTCATTCAGCGGCGGATATCGCCGTCTTCCGTCCGCTGTATTCGGCGAGGCCGATGCCGCCGAGCACCAGCGCGAGCGCCAGCGCCTGATAGAGCTGGAATGTCTCGCCGACGATCAGCACCGACAGCAGCGTACCGAAGATCGGCACCAGGTTGATGAACAGGCCGGCCCGGTTGGCGCCGATCAGCTCGTTGCCCCTGATATAGAAGATCTGCGAAATGACCGAGGCACCGATGGCGGTATAGAACGCGACCGCCCAGCCGCGTGCATCGGGGACGATGACCTTGCCGGCGGCAATCTCCCACAGGAAGAAAGGCAGCGATGTGATGAGTGCGGCAACCGACAGCGCCAGCATCAGGCTCTGCCAGCGGATGACTGGCTTCAGCCGCAACCCCACCGAATAGAACGAGTAGCAAAGCACGGCGACCAGCATGATGGCGTCGCCGAAGTTGAGATCCAGCCTGAGAAGCTGGCGTGGATCGCCATGGCTCGCCGTCACCGCGACACCGGCGATGGTCAGCACGACGCCGATGACCTGCACGCCATTGACGCGCAGGCGAAAGAGCACAAAATTGGCGATGATGATGACGATCGGGATCGCCGCCTGCTCGATCGAGACGTTGATCGCCGTGGTGTAGTTGAGCGCCGTGTAGAAGATCGTGTTGAAGAAGGCGAAGCCGCAAGCGCCGAGCCCGCCAAGCAGCAACCAGTGCCTGCGCACCACCGGCCAATCTTGGCGCAGCGTTGCCCAGCCGATCGGCAGCAAGATCAGAACCGCCAGCAGCCAACGCAGGAAGACCAGCGTCATCGGCGAGATATGACCGACCGCCAGCTTCCCCGCCACGGAGTTGCCGCCCCACAGCAAGGTGGTGAACAGCAGGAACAGATAGGCGGCTCGATGCATCGTGAAGTCCCGGCCAGGCGGAGAGAAATGCGCGGTCGTTGCGGGCCTATTGCGGCAGCTCGCGCAAGTAAATGATGTCAAAGGCGAAAATTGTTGTGCCTCGGAGCGTTTTGGGCGGCAAAGAATGGTCGCGCTCGCCCGGTCTTGACGCTATAGAGGCCTGTCGTTTCGAACCGTTTCAAGCTGCCTGGCGCGGCATCTCAAGGGAAAAGAAGCATGGCCAATGTGGTGGTCGTCGGCTCGCAATGGGGCGATGAGGGCAAAGGCAAGATCGTCGACTGGTTGTCCGAGCGCGCCGACGTTGTCGTGCGCTTCCAGGGCGGCCACAATGCCGGCCATACGCTGGTCGTCGATGGCAAGGTCTACAAGCTGTCGCTGCTGCCGTCCGGCGTGGTGCGGCAAGGCAAGCTGTCGATCATCGGCAATGGCGTCGTCTTCGATCCGCACGCTTTCGTCGCGGAGGTGGCGAAATTGAAGGCACAGGGCGTCGAGGTGACGCCGGACCGCCTGAAAATAGCCGAAAACACCGCGCTTATCCTGTCGCTGCACCGGGAGCTGGACGGATTTCGCGAGGACGCCGCTTCCAATTCCGGAACGAAGATTGGCACGACCCGTCGCGGCATCGGTCCGGCCTACGAAGACAAGGTGGGCCGACGCGCGGTCAGGGTGATGGATTTGGCGGATTTGGAAACGCTGCCCTTGAAGGTCGACAGGCTGCTGACGCACCACAATGCGCTGCGCCGTGGGCTCGGCCATGCCGAGGTCACGCATGAGGCGATCATGAGCGAGCTGATCTCGGTCGCCGACGAGATTCTGCCCTATATGGACCGGGTCTGGAAAATCCTCGACGACAAGCGCCGCGCCGGCGAGCGCATCCTGTTCGAGGGCGCGCAAGGCACGCTGCTCGATATCGACCATGGCACCTATCCGTTCGTCACCTCCTCCAATACGGTTGCCGGCCAGGCCGCTGCTGGATCCGGTGTCGGCCCGGGCGCCATCGGCTATGTGCTCGGCATCACCAAGGCCTATACGACGCGCGTTGGCGAAGGCCCGTTTCCGACCGAACAGAAGAACGAGATCGGCGAGTTCCTGGGCACGCGCGGCCATGAATTCGGCGTCGTCACCGGCCGCAAGCGCCGCTGCGGCTGGTTCGATGCCGTGCTGGTCCGCCAGGCTGTCGCCGTCAACGGCATCAAGGGCATTGCGCTGACCAAGCTCGATGTGCTCGATGGGCTGGACGAGATCAAGGTCTGCACCGGCTACCGCCTCGACGGCGAGGCGATCGATTACCTGCCGGCCAGCCAGGGCGCGCAGGCGCGCGTCGAACCGGTCTACGAGACGCTGGAGGGGTGGAAAGGCACCACCGCCGGCGCGCGCAGCTGGAACGACCTGCCGGCCCAGGCGGTGAAGTACGTCCGCTACATCGAGGAGCTGATCGGCGCGCCGGTCGCACTCCTTTCCACCAGCCCTGAACGGGACGACACGATACTTGTGACCGATCCGTTTCAAGACTAGTTTCTCAGCCTTTCCGGGCATTGCGGCTGATTTGCGGGGGCCGGCCCAGAAACAAAATGCAGGTCGACTGAAGCATGGTAGATTTTGTTTCTGTTCTGAAAAAGACGCTCGACAATCTCGGCGAGCCGTCGGCGGAGGTGCGCGCCAGGGTCTACGACAAGGCCCGTTCGACGATTGCGAAGAAGATTGCCGAACGCGATCCACCGCTTGCGCCGTCGGACGTCGCCAGGCAGAAGCGTGCACTCGAAGATGCCATCGCAAGCATTGAGCGAGAGTATGGCAAACCGGCGCCGGCATCCGATCCGCTGGCGGAGCTGGAGGACATCTTCTCCTCCATCGACCGCAACAAGAACCAGCCCAGCCATGTCCGCCAGCCGGCCAAAACCGAGCCGGCCAAGACCGAGCCGGCAAAGACCGGGCCGGCACAGACTGGGCCGGCATGGCAGCCCACGCCCGCCAAGGCGGCGCCGAACTGGCAAAAGCCGCAGCCCGTCGCTCTTTCTCAGGAGCGCGCTGGTCCGCCGCCGTCCGACATGGATCTTCCGACAGCCGATGACCAAGACGGGGTTTTTCGGGGCGATGACTTTTCCAACGACGGCGACCCCGCGGAGGACAGGTTCCAGCGGCTCCATCCTGCCGAGCGCAGGCGCAGCTATGGCGGTGTGATTGCCGCTGCCGTCGCCTTGCTGGTCATTGCCGGTGGCGGTTACGGCATGTGGCTGAACAAGGATGCGTTCGGCAGCATGCTCGGCCTCGACGGGACCAAAACCGTCACCACCGAACCGCTGGTAAAACCAGCCCCGGCCAAGCCGGTGGCCGATGCGGCCGTACCGGCCGCCGCGCCTCCGACGGAGGCCGGCGAAGGCGCGAAGTTCACGCAGCGCCTGACGCCCGAAGGCCACGAGGTCGATCCCGGCCCCGCGGCCGGGCAGGCGGGCATCGGCGAAGGCGAATCCGTCGCCGCGCTGACCACGCCGCCGTCGGCTGCACATACGCCGACCAGCCCGGTACCCGCCGCGCCGGCACCGGCCGCGCCCGCAGACGCGCAAGCCACGGCCAATGCTCCAGCAGTCGACGAGTCCGGTGCACCAACTCCCGCAACGCCGCCCGCCAACGGAGCGGTAGCGCCGGCCGATGCTGCAGCTGCCCCGCCAGCGCCTGCAGCGGCCGCCCCACCGCCCGTGACGGCAGCGGCACCGACGGTAGTTCCGCCGGAAGCCGCGCTGGCCGTCGGCCAGAAAGCGATCTTCTACGAGGAGCGCACCAGCACCGCTCAAGGCTCGGCCGAGCCCGGCAATATCGTCTGGTCGCTGGTGCAGGAATCGCCCGGCGGCGACCTGCCGCCCGAGCCGGCGATCCGCGCCGAGGCGACCATTCCAGGCAAGGATATCCAGTTGCGCATGACGATCCGCCGCAACACCGACCAGACGCTGCCGGCCAGCCATATCATCGAGATGATCTTCCTGACGCCTGACGGCTTCGAGGGCGGCGGTGTCGACAACATCCTGCGAGTCGCCATGAAGGGCTCCGAGCAGGATGCCGGCAGTCCGCTGATCGGTATCCCGGCTAAGATCGCCGACGGTTTCTTCCTGGTTGCGCTCAACGATACCAAGGCGGATGAAGACGCCAATCTGACCTTGCTCAGGGGCCAGGACTGGATCGACGTGCCGGTCGTCTACAAGACCGGGCGGCGGGCGCTGCTCACGATGGAAAAGGGCATTCCGGGCGAGAAGGTGTTCGATGAGGCGCTGAAGGCCTGGCAAACCAAGACGGCGGGTTGAGGCCGGCTCACCAGCCCAACCCCTCCTTGGCTCAGAAGCCTTGGAACAACATGTCGATTGCGCTCACGATGTCGTCGTGATGGCGAGAAAGATTTCCTTCGGCAATGGGCAATTCAGATGTCATCAAGGCTGACATGAATTGAGTGACCATGACATGGTCCTTACCGTTGATGGTGAAGATAGGATTTAGCCGGCGGCCCGGCACCGGAGCCTTATTGGCTGGCATCAGCGGGACGACTACCTTGGTGTCGAGCCGTCCCAGAAGGTCGGACTGGAGATCGAGAAGATAACCGTCGCCTTCGGCACTCTGGTAGAAATCATAACGCGCCATCAAAACAGCCGGTGCTTGGCCAGAGGCAAGCCGTTGCGCCTGACATAGTCATTGGAACTTTCGATCGCTTCCTTGTTTTCCTCCTGCCATCGCCGGGTTTTTTCGGCCGAAATCGCCTTGGCGATACCCTCTTCTGCAGCGCGGGATATATTGATGCCCAACGCCTTGGCGTCCTCGATCAATCCGGAGTCGATCGATGTATTAACCGACTTTCTTTGGGTTTTTGGATTCGATCGAAGCATGGAGCCGCTCCCATTTATGCGCATAATGTAGGCGCATATGAGCGTGCATGCAACCTCTCACCCCTCCATCTCTTCCCGCAGCATCTCGAGTTCCAGCCATTCCTCCTCGAGCGCTGCCAGCGTGACGCGCTCCTTGTCGAGCGCGGCAATCGTCTTCTGGAACGAGGCCGGGTCGCGCTCGTAATAGGCCGGATCGGCGATGTTGTTCTCCAGCCGCGAGATCGAGGCCGACACCGCCTCGATCTTTTTTGGCAAGGTTTCCAGCGCGAATTTCTGCTTGAACGACAGTTTCTTGGCCGGGCCCTTGGGAGCGGCCGCTTCGCTCCTGTTTGCCGCCGTCGCCTCGCCGGTCTCTGCCTTCGGCCGCGCCTTGCGGTCGTCCAGCCTGGTGCCGCCGCGCTGCGCCAGCATATCGGAATAGCCGCCGGCATATTCGATCCAGCGGCCGTCGCCATCCGGCGCGATGATGCTGGTCACCGTGCGGTCGAGGAAATCGCGATCGTGGCTGACCAGGATCACCGTGCCGGCAAAGCCGGCGACCAGTTCCTGCAGCAGCTCCAGCGTCTCCATGTCGAGATCGTTGGTCGGCTCGTCGAGCACAAGCAGGTTTGCCGGCCGCGCCAAAACGCGGGCGAGGATCAGCCGTGCCCGCTCGCCGCCCGAAAGCTCGCGCACCGGCGTGCGCGCCTGTTCCGGCTTGAACAGGAAGTCCTTCATGTAGGACACGACGTGGCGCTGCTCGCCATTGATGACAAGGTTCTCGCCGCGTCCGTCGGTGAGATACTGCGCCAGTGTCTCCTGCGGATCGACGGCCTCGCGCTTCTGGTCGAGCGTGGCGATCTCCAGGTTGGTGCCGAGCCGCACCGTGCCTGCGTCCGGCTTCAATTCGCCGGTCAGCATCTTCAATAGCGTCGTCTTGCCGGCGCCGTTCGGCCCGACCAGACCGACGCGATCGCCGCGCTGGATGCGTGTCGAGAATCCCTTGACCACGGTCAGATCGCCAAAGCTCTTCTCGATGTTCTTGGCCTCAATCACCAGCTTGCCGGATTCGGCGGCGTCGCTGGCTGTCATCGTCGCCGCACCCTCGGCGCCACGATGACCGCGAAAGCGCTGGCGCATGGTCTGCAACTCACCGAGCCGGCGCATGTTGCGCTTGCGCCTTGCCGTCACGCCATAGCGCAGCCAGTGCTCCTCGCGCACGATCTGGCGGCCGAGCTTGTGCTGCTCGCGCTCTTCCTCCTCCAACACCGTGTCGCGCCATTCCTCGAAATAGGCAAAGCCCTTATCGAGACGGCGGGTCTGGCCGCGGTCGAGCCAAATTGTGGCGCGTGACACGCGTTCGAGAAAACGGCGGTCATGCGAGATGACGACCAGGGCCGAGGAGGTGCGGGCAAGCTCCTCCTCCAGCCATTCGATAACCGAAAGGTCAAGATGATTGGTCGGCTCATCGAGGAGAAGAATGTCGGGCTCGGGCGCCATGACGCGGGCGAGTGCCGCGCGCCGCGCTTCGCCGCCGGAGAGGTCGTTCGGCCGTTCTTCGCCGGATAGGCCGAGATGCTCCATCAGATAGGTCGCGCGGTAGGGATCGTCGGCGGGCCCGAGGCCTGCCTCGACATAGGCGCGAACGGTCGCAAAACCGTCCATGTCGGGCATTTGCGGCAAATAGCGCACGGTCGCCGAGGGCTGGCGGAAGACTTCGCCGTCCTGCGGTTCGATCAGCCCGGCAGCGATCTTGAGGAGCGTCGACTTGCCAGAGCCGTTGCGGCCGACCAGGGCGATCTTGTCGCCAGCTGACGCCGTCAGGGCGGCACCGTCGAGCAGCGGCGCGCCGCCAAAGGTCAGCTTTATCCCGTCGAGATTGAGAAGTGGCGGCGCCATGTCAGCTTTCAGGTAGGGGAAAAGGATGCGCGAGCAGCAGCGCGCGGCCGCTGGCCAGCGCGATTTCCAGCCGGCCCTTGACCTCGTTGGAAATGGTCAGCGACGAGCCGAAGGCAACCTCGACATGGGCGAGCGGCCATTTGGCGCCGGTGACTGTCAGGCCGGCGAGATCCGAAAAGCCGAGCACCGAAAACAGCGTACCGTCGACATAATCGAAGCCAGTCTTTCCAGGCAGCAAAGGAATGCCTTCCTGTGCGCCGCTGGTCAAAAGCACTTCCGTTCCGCCTTCCGCCAGCCGGACGCTCAGCGCCAGATGCAGGAAGATGTGGTCGGTGCGTTTGCCGCCGAAGGCGCCTGCCAGCACAAGTCTGGTCGCACCGCGTTCGAGCGCGGCGGCGATAGCGAGTTCACCGTCGGTCTTGTCCTTTTCGGCGGGAAACACCTGCCGTGGCACGGCGGCCAGATCCTCCGGCAAATCGGCAGGCACGGAATCGAAATCGCCGACCCAGAGTTCCGGCATCAGGCCCAGCATACGGGCATGGCCGATACCGGCATCGGCAGCGATGACGCGGGAGCCTTCGACCTGGCGGTCGAGCAGCGGCGTGCGGATAAGATCGCCGCCAAGCAGGATGGTGAATGTGCTCATATCTCGTGGCCCTTACCAGCCCTGCCCCGGAAACGGAAGATGAAACGGCAGACGAAACGGAAGGCTGGGCTTTGGATGCCCGGCAAACTTCCGCTTGCGCAGCACTTCGGCCGGGCCTATGTGTCGCATCGCTCTAACGGGGTGCCGGACGCGATCTTCGCGGACCGGCTGAGAGGCAAGACTGCCAACCCGCTGAACCTGATCCGGTTTGTACCGGCGGAGGGATTAGACGTTTCGGACAGCCCGACGCCTCAATTCCTTTCAACGCGAACGAAGGAGGCGCCGATGCGCAGTTTTTTCCACTCTCTTGCCTCGATTATCCTGCTTGCGGCATCCGCGCTTGCCCTACCGGGGCAGGCATCGGCACAGGATAAGCTGACCGTCTATACCTATGAAAGCTTCACCGCCGATTGGGGTCCGGGACCGGCGGTGAAGAAGGCCTTCGAGGCCGAGTGCACCTGCGTCGTCGAATTCGTCTCGGTCGCCGACGGCGTGGCACTGCTCAACCGTGTGAAGCTGGAAGGGGCCGCGACCAAGGCCGATATCGTGCTTGGCCTCGATACCAATTTGACGGCGGACGCCAAGGCAACCGGCCTGTTTTCGCCGCATGGCGCCGTGACGGACGTCAGTGTGCCGGGTGGCTGGAGCGACGATATCTTCGTGCCGTTCGACTATGGCTATTTCGCTATCGTCTACGATAGCGAAAAACTGAAGAGCCCGCCGAAGAGCCTCAGGGAATTGGTCGAGGGCGATGCCGGCGACAAAATCGTCATCCAGGATCCACGCACCTCGACGCCGGGCCTTGGCCTGCTGTTGTGGGTCAAGTCGGTCTATGGCGACAAGGCGCCGGAAGCCTGGGCCAAACTCAAGGCAAAGGTGCTGACGGTGACGCCGGGCTGGAGCGAGGCCTACGGCCTGTTCACCAAGGGTGAGGCGCCGATGGTGCTGTCCTATACCACTTCGCCAGCCTACCACATGGTTGCCGAAAACACCTCGCGCTACCAGGCGGCGTCCTTCGAGGAAGGCGAATATCTGCAGATCGAGGTCGCTGGGATCACCACCAAGGGCGCGAAGAACCCGCTGGCGGAAAAGTTCATCGCCTTTATGACCGGGCCGAAATTCCAGGACGTCATTCCCGAAACCAACTGGATGTTCCCGGCCGGCAAAACCGACAAGCCGCTCAATCCGGCGTTCGACAAGCTCGTCAAACCGACCAAAACCTTGCTGTTCAGCTCGGAAGAGGTCGCCGCAAATCGCAAGGCCTGGGTCGACGAGTGGCTGGCGGTGATGAGCAAGTAGCTCGGATAGAAAGATGATCGCCCTACGGCGCCCCCCTCTGTCCTGCCGGACATCTCCCCCACAAGGAGGGAGATTGGCCGTCATGCCGGCTTTCGCCAATCTCCGACATTGCCGGAATGAGCGGAGCGCTGAACCTGCCAATCTCTCCCCATGTGGGGGAGATGTCCGGCAGGACAGAGGGGCGCGCGAAGGAACGCAATCCTCGCTAAGAATCTCGAATCTGGTGGTCTAGCGTGCAACGCGCGCCATCATCGGATACCCGCGTCGCTGCCGGCATCGTCGCGCTCGCCGCCATCGCGCTGCTGATCGGCGGGGCATTCGCCGGGCTCGTCGTCGAAGCCATGCGCGACCTGTCGGGCGCCGCCTCCGCCTTTGATTCCTATCTCCTCCGTGTTGCCCGCTTCACGCTCTGGCAGGCTCTGTTGTCGACCCTGCTCTCCGTCGCACCGGCGCTGTTCGTCGCGCGCGCGCTGTCGCGGCATCCACAGTTTTTCGGGCGAGGCTTTGTCCTGCAGCTTTTCGCCGTGCCGCTGGCGCTGCCGGCCATTGTTGCCGCACTCGGTGTCTTGGCACTCTATGGCCGCGCCGGGTATTTCGCCGGCTTGCTCGGTGCGATTGGCGGCCAGAACTGGCCCGGCATCTATGGCCTATCGGGTATTCTCGTCGCCCACGTCTTTTTCAACCTGCCGCTGGCAACGCGACTGTTCCTGGAAGCGTTGCAGACGGTGCCGGCTAACCAATGGCGGCTGGCGAGCCAGCTTGGCATGGGTGCTGCGCCCGCCTTCCGGCTGATCGAATGGCCGGCGTTGCGTGCGGCCCTGCCGGGCGTTGCCGGGCTCGTTTTCATGCTGTGCATCACCTCCTTCACCATCGTGCTTACGCTCGGCGGCGGGCCGCGCGCGACGACGCTGGAGGTTGCCATATACCAGGCGCTGCGTTTCGACTTCGACCCGGCGCGGGCGGTGACGCTGACCTTGTTGCAGATTGCCCTGACCTTCGTCGTCGTGCTGGCACTAACGCGGCTTGGCGCCAATATGACCGGCGACGCCAATCTGCCGGTAGCCCCGCGCCGGTATTTTTCAGCCGGTGCGGCCGAGACCGTGCTGAACGCACTGGTGATCGGGCTGGCACTGCTGTTTGTCGCCGGACCGATGGCGGCTACGCTGTCGGCCGGGCTTGGCGCCGATCTCGGCCGCCTGGCCGGCGAGAGCGCGGTGCGGCAAGCGACGGCGACCAGTGCCGTGCTCTCCCTCCTATCCGCGCTGCTCTCCTTGGCGTTGTCGCTGTCGCTGGTTATGGCGCGCCGGGCGCTGGCGCTCACCCGGCGGACCGGCAGGCGGACGCTGCTCGAACACCTGGCCGACACCGGTGCGGGGTTCGTCCTGGTGGTGCCGCCCATCGTCATCGGTGCCGGCTGGTTCCTGCTCCTGCGCAGCGTCAGCGATGTCTTTGCGATCGCCCCTGTCATGGTGGTTGTGGTCAATGCGGTGATGGCGATGCCGTTCGCCATCCGCGCCATCCGCCCCGCCTATGACGCGGCGAGCGAACGCCACGAACGGCTCTGTGCACAGCTTGGCATCTCGGGCTGGAACCGGTTGCGTCTGGTCGACTGGCCGTCGCGGCGGCCGCTCGCCACCGGCTTCGCCTTCGCCATGGCGCTGTCGCTCGGTGATCTCGGCGTCATTGCGCTGTTCGGCAGCGATTCCGTGCAGACATTGCCCTATCTGTTGCTGGCGCGCATGGGCAGCTACCGCACCGAGGATGCGGCCGGCCTGGCGCTGCTGCTCGGCCTTGTCTGCCTGGCGCTTGTGCTGACCGCGGACTGGCTGGGAAGGAGGGAGAAATCATGATGCCGATCAGCCCGGAACGGTCGATTTCGGTCGAAAAAGGCGCGGCCGTGCGGCTCGATAATGTCTCGTTCAGCTATGGTGAAACGCCGCTTATATTCGATGTCGATTTCCCGGCGTCGGAAATCACCGCCATCATGGGGCCGAGCGGTTCGGGAAAGTCGACGCTGCTCAATCTGGTGGCCGGTTTCGAAGCGCCGCGGTCAGGCCGCGTGCTCATCGGCGGCGCCGACGTCAGCACTGCGCCGCCATCAGCGCGGCCGGTATCGATGGTGTTCCAGGAAAACAACCTGTTTGCCCATCTGTCCCTCGAGCAGAATGTCGGGCTCGGCCGCTCGCCTTCGCTCATGCTGAGCGAGGCTGACCGCGCCGCAATCGCCGCAGCGCTGAAGCGCGTCGGCCTTGCCGGCAAGGAAAGCCGGCTGCCGCGCGAACTCTCCGGCGGTGAGCGGCAGCGCGTCGCGCTCGCTCGGGTCCTGGTGCGCGACCGGCCGGTGTTGTTGCTCGACGAGCCGTTCGCTTCGCTCGGACCGGCACTGCGCGACGACATGCTCGACCTGGTCGCCGACGTCCATTCGGAGCAGCGCATGACGGTGCTATTCGTCACGCACCAGCCGGACGATGCGCGCCGTATCGGGCAAAACATGGTTTTCCTGGATGGTGGCACGGTTGCCGCGACGGGCACTGCGGCCGATTTTTTCGTCGGGGCTGGACCGGAGGCATTCCGACGCTATATCGGCTCGGGTCCGTTTGCGGCTGGATCACGAGATGTTGCCCGGAAGCGGACATAATTTATGGTCAAACCGGCGGAAGGCGAAGCGGCGCTTGCTTGCCATGGTCGAGGTAGTGTGGCTAGGTCCGCCAGGAGCTGGTCCGGCTTAGACCGTGATTTGCCCTTGCTGCCTCGTATCTGTCGGACGCCGTAGCACTTGATTTTGCGCGTGATGCTTTCCGGAAATCGCGCCCGATTTTCGCGGTCACGTGCCAGGACTTGAAAGGAAGCCGATCTGCCGACCGGCATCGACCATCGGAGGGTGAAACCGCTGGCGCGCTTTCTGGCGCTGGCCGGTCTTGCCGTGGCGCTGGCAAGCTGCCAGATGTTCACGCCTCCCGACGTGCAGGAATCAGGCTTTCAGCCCTCAGACAAGCCGATCACGGTCGACAATGTCGCCGCCAACGGCAAGCTCGCCCAACTGGCGAAGGCGCAGCACCCGCGCATCCTCGCCACCTATGGCGGAGAATATTCCGACCCCAAGCTCGAGCGCATGGTGGCCAAGATCGTCGGCAGACTGACCGTAGTGTCGGCCAACCCGACCCAGACCTACCGCATCACCATCCTCAACTCGCCCAACGTCAATGCCTTCGCGCTGCCGGGCGGCTATCTCTACATCACCCGGGGCCTGCTGGCCTTGGCCAACGATTCAGCCGAGCTTGCCGCCGTCATTGCGCATGAGATGGGCCACGTTACGGCCAATCACGGCCTGCAGCGCCAGCAGCTGGAAGCCGAAGAGGGGTTGGCGACCAAGGTCGTTTCGGATGTGCTCGGCGACAACCCGACGGCCAAGGCGGCGCTGATCCGCGGCAAGCTGAGGCTGGCCCAGTTCTCGCGCAATCAGGAGCTAGAGGCCGACGCCATCGGCATCAAATCGATCGGCGAAGCCGGTTTCGATCCCTACGCCGCCGGCCGCTTCCTGCAGTCGATGTCGGCCTATACCGATTTCCGCTCGATCAGCGGCGCCACCGACGCCAGCCTCGACTTCCTGGCGACGCACCCCAACACGCCGCAACGTATCGACCTCGCGCAGCGCCACGCCCGCCAATTCGGCGCGCCCGGTGTCGGATCGCGCGACCGCGATTCATTCCTTTCCGGCGTAGACGGGCTGCTTTACGGCGATACACCGGAGGAAGGCTATGTGCGCGGCGAAACTTTCCTGCATCCTGGCCTCGGCGTGTCGTTCTCGGTGCCCAATGGCTTCATCATCGACAATTCGGCAGCGGCGGTGACGGCGACAGGCCCGGGCGACATCGCCATCCGCTTCGACGGCGTTTCGATCGACAAGGGCCGCTCGCTGACCGACTACATCCGCAGCGGCTGGGTTGCCGGCCTCGACGACAGCAGCGTGCGCCAGGAGACGATCAACGGCAACGAAGCGGCAACCGCGCATGCTGGCGCCGATGGCTGGCAATTCGATATTGCGGTGATCCGCGCCGGCGGCCAGGTCTACCGCTTGCTGACCGCGGCGCCTTCGGCCAGCACCTCGCTGAGCACGGTGGCGCGCTCGGTCAGCGGCTCGTTCCGCATCCTGAGTGCTGCCGAGAAGGCGGCGTTGAAGCCGCTGCGTATCCGCATCGTCACGGTGCAGCCCGGCCAGACAATGGGCTCCCTGGCCGCACAGATGGTCGGCGTCGACCGCAAGCTGGATTTGTTCAGGGTGCTCAACGCGCTGTCGCCGGGCGCCGCCGTTTCGGCCGGCGACAAGGTCAAGATCGTCACCGACAAGTAATCGCGACGCTGCTTGTGTAAGGGCCAGAGCCTGAATACCGCGGCAAGCTGCGCGCCATGCAACGAGGCAGTTTTGTACACTTTCTTCAATTTCATGATGAAAACGCTGGTCGCTAAAGCGGAGCGCAGCAGGTTTCCAAGGTTCTTTGTGGTGGTCTGCTGCCTGCTTTCGATTTCACTGGCGGTGGGCCTGACATATGTCAAACAGCATCAACCGGGCAGCGGGCAAGAAATAATCAGCCAGGACGTGGCACGTTAGGCTGCGAGAAATTCCGGGTTCTGCTTCACCAGAGCTGCCTTGAGCTTTTCCATGGCGCGCGCCTCGATCTGCCGGACACGTTCCTTGGAGATGCCGAGCGTCTCGCCGAGCGCTTCGAGCGTCGCGCCCTCGTCGCTCAGCCGGCGCTCCTCGATAATCCTGAGTTCTCGCGCATTGAGCGCGCCGAGCGCCGTCTTCAGCCAGACAGAGCGGCGTTCGACATCGATCGTGTCGCCGACGACCTCGTCGGGCAGCGGGTCATCCGAAACCAGGAACTCCATCCGCTCGGTTGCGCCCGCATCGTCGGCAAGCGGCGTGTTGAGCGAGCTGTCGGGTGCCGAAAGGCGGGAATCCATCATCGCCACATCGGCCTCGGAAACGCCGAGAGCCGCCGACACTTCGCGGTAAAGCGTGGCATTCGACGTCTGCTCGGCGCCGTTTGCCAGGCGGGCGCGTAGGCGCCGCAGGTTGAAGAACAGCGCCTTTTGCGCCGAGCTGGTGCCGCCGCGCACGATCGACCAGTTGCGCAGGATATAATCCTGCATCGAGGCGCGGATCCACCATGTCGCATAGGTCGAGAACCGCACCTCGCGCTCGGGCTCGAAACGGGCCGCGGCCTCCAGCAGCCCGACATGGCCTTCCTGGATCAGATCGCCCAGGGGAAGGCCGTAGTGGCGGAACCGCGACGCCATAGAAATGACCAGCCGCATATGGGCGACGGTGATGCGGTGCAGCGCGTGTTGGTCATTGTTCTCCTTCCAGCGCAGCGCCAGGAGATGCTCTTCGTCGCGCTCCAGGTAAGGGGCTTTCATCGCCGCGCGAACCATGGTCCGTCCTGCACTGTCTTGCATCATGCCGCGCTCCTGCTTCAGGCGTTGCGGTGCGATCGCTGAATCGTGAGTTGGCGCCGATGGTTGAAATGGCGGCGCCGCGCCCTACAACAGCCAAGAACGTGCGATGCGGGGGAATGTTCCCCCGGACTGTCATGCCGATTGCGCTGTTCCAGGCGATTCGCCATCGGCTTTGACTCAGCCGGGTGCCGCCGGGAGGTGTTGGTTGAGAATGGGATTTCAAGGGCGCGAGATTTTTGAAATTTAGTTTCTTATTTTGGCATCGCGCATCTGTCATTTTCCGGCACTCGCAACGACGCCGGACATCGGCCAAGGACGGGATCACAGAAAAATGAAATGGCTCAAATCGCTCATTATCGCCGGAACGCTGCAGGTTCTGGCAATCGCCGCCGGTCATGCCGGCGCCAATCTCGACCAGATCAAGCAGTCCGGCGTCTTCAAGGTCGGCACGGAAGGAACCTATGCGCCCTTCACCTATCATGATGCTTCCGGCGCGCTGGTCGGCTTCGACGTCGAGATCGCCCGGGCCATCGCCGAGCGCCTCGGCGTCAAAGCCCAGTTCCTCGAAGGCAAATGGGACGGGCTGATCGCCGGTCTCGACGCCAACCGCTACGATGCCGTCATCAACGAGGTCGGCATCACCGAGGCGCGCAAGGCCAAATATGATTTCTCCGATCCTTACATCGCCTCCAAGGCGGTGCTGATCGTGCGCGGCGACAACACCGACATCAAGGGTTTCGCCGATCTCAAGGGCAAGAAGGCGGCGCAGTCGCTGACCTCGAATTTCGGCAAGCTGGCTGAAACCAATGGCGCCGAGCTCGTCGGCACCGACGGCTTCGACCAGTCGATCCAGCTTCTTCTCACCGGCCGCGCCGACGCCACCATCAACGACAGCCTGTCCTTCCTCGACTTCAAGAAGCACAAGCCCGACGCCAATGTGAAGATTGCCGCGCAGGAAGAAAACGCCGACTATTCCGGCGTCATCGTGCGCAAGGGCGATCCGGAACTGGTGGCCGCCATCAATAAGGCGCTGGCCGACATCAAGGCCGACGGTACCTACCAGAAAATCGCCGATACCTATTTCGGCCAGGACGTTTCGAAGTAAACGGCTTTTCTCGCGTGGGCCGAATGCCGGCCCGCGTCGTTCATGTCGCGGCGAGCTGTCTTTGACGGCCCGCCGCTTTCGCGTGATATGAGCGACGGCAATCTGGCAAGGAGGAGGCTTCGTGCCGCACTGGCTGCAATTGATGCTGGAATCCCTGCCTACGCTGCTGTGGGCTGCACTGATCTTCACCGTGCCGTTGACGCTGCTGTCGTTTGCATTCGGTCTTGTCTTCGGCCTGGTCGTGGCGCTTGTTCGGCTGTTCGGTCCCAAACCGCTGGTCGCCGTGGTCCGCTTCTATGTCTGGATCTTCCGCGGCACGCCGCTTCTCGTGCAACTGTTCCTTATCTTCTACGGCCTGCCATCGGTCGGCATCCTGCTCGACGCTTTTCCGGCAGCACTGATCGGCTTTACCTTGAACATCGGCGCATATTCGTCGGAAATCATCCGCGCCGTCATTGGTTCGGTGCCGAAGGGCCAGTGGGAAGCGGCCTATTCGATCGGCATGACCTGGGCCCAGGCAATGCGGCGCACCATTCTTCCACAGGCGGGGCGCGTCGCCGTGCCGCCGCTGTCCAACACCTTCATCTCACTGGTCAAGGATACATCGCTCGCCGCCGCCATTACCGTGCCCGAGATGTTCCAGGCGGCGCAGCGCATTGTCGCCACCACTTATGAGCCGCTGATCCTCTATGTCGAGGCAGCGGCTCTCTACCTGGTCATGAGCTCCGTGCTGTCGGCCTTGCAGGCCCGATTGGAAACGCGACTTAACCGCTATGGTGGCTTCCTGGAGGCGCGCGCATGATCGGCCTCACCAACATCGAAAAGCGTTTCGGCGACAATTTGGTGCTGAAGGGTGTGACCGTCACCATCGAGGAAGGTAGCGTCACCGCGCTTGTCGGGCCATCGGGCGGCGGGAAAAGTACGCTTTTGCGCTGCATCAACCTGCTCGAGCTGCCGACTTCAGGCACGGTGCGAATCGGCGACGATGCACTCGAATTCCACCCCGGCGGCAGGGTCTCGACCAGGGATATCCAGCGGCTGCGGCTGCAGACCGGCATGGTGTTCCAGAATTTCCAGCTGTTTCCGCATCGCACCGCGATCGAGAACATCATGGAGGGGCTGGTGACGGTGCTGAAATGGCCCAAGGAAAGGGCGCGCGAACGGGCGCTCGCCCTGCTCGAAAAGGTCGGCATGGCGCACAAGGCCGACGCCTGGCCGGCGACGCTGTCAGGCGGCCAGCAGCAGCGCGTGGCGATTGCCCGGGCGCTGGCGCCGTCGCCGAAAGTGCTGCTCTGCGACGAGCCGACCTCTGCACTCGATCCGGAACTGGCGCAAGAGGTGGTCGACGTGCTCGGCAAGCTCGCCAGCGAGGGCACGACCATGGTGATGGCGACGCATGATCTGAGGCTCGCCTCCAAGATCGCGCGGGAAGTGGTGTTCCTCGATGCCGGCAACATCGTCGAACAAGGGCCGGCCGCGGTGCTGTTCAGCAACCCGGAGCGCCAGCGGACCAAGCGGTTCATCGCGACGCTGAAGCAGGAGGCGGAAAGGGAGGGCGGTGGCGAAGGTTAGCAATGCATTCGCCGGTCAGCCAAAACAAAAAACCCGGCGCGAGGCCGGGTTTTTCTGAATTTGAAGGCGAAAAAGCTCAGGCAGCCTCTTCCTGCTCGGCTTCCTCGTTGTCGGCCTTGGCGCCGCGCTTCGGGCCCTTGTTGAGGTTCACCTCGATAAGGCGCACCGCTTCGGTCTCCGACATGCGGTTGACGGCCGCGATCTCGCGGGCCATGCGGTCGAGGGCCGCCTCGTAGAGCTGGCGCTCGGAATAGGACTGCTCCGGCTGGTTGTCAGCGCGATAGAGGTCGCGCACCACTTCCGAGATCGAGATCAGATCGCCGGAGTTGATCTTGGCATCATATTCCTGGGCGCGGCGCGACCACATGGTGCGCTTGACGCGGGCGCGGCCCTGCACGACCTTCAGCGCGCGCTCGACATAATCCTCTTCCGATAGCTTGCGCATGCCGATCGAGGTCGCCTTGGCGACTGGCACCTTGAGGCGCATCTTGTCCTTCTGGAAGTCAATGACGAACAGTTCCAGCTTGTGGCCCGCGACTTCCTGCTCATCGATCGAGACGATCTGGCCGACACCATGCGCCGGATAGACGATGTACTCGCCGGTCTTGAAACCGTGGCGCGCTGCGGTGGACTTCTTCTGCGGGGTGATCGTTGCCATTACGCCCTGAACTCCTTGTTGTGGTACCGGCATCGTGCCGGCCCGAACTCGTGCGACCGGGGTGACCGGTCCTTAGCCACACAACGATGAACTCACCGGAAGGCCAGGACCGGCAAATCGCAACATTGCGACCGCCTGCCCCAGATCGCTCTGGTCCGGATTGAGAAATTCACCTTTCAGTGATTTGGGGCGTTTGCGCCATAAATCGACGTTGTGTCACCGGCATGTTGGGCTGATATAACACAAAAAGTCGGAAGAATCAAGGTTTTGCTGCACGCGCGAAGGCCATGCGCCATCGCCGCCTGTCAAGGCCGTTAATGTATCACGTCTGTTACGCCGCGTCAGGCTGCCGCAATCAGCGCTCTCGTTAATCGCCTTCGCCGGGCTCCGGGGAGAAATATTTCTCGAATTTGCCAGCTTCCCCGTCGAAGGATTTGGCGTCGGCCGGGGGCTCCTTCTTGGCGGTGATGTTGGGCCATTTATCGGCATATTCGGTGTTGATCTGCAGCCATTTGTCGAGGCCCGACTCGGTGTCGGGCTTGATCGCGTCGGCCGGGCATTCCGGTTCGCAGACGCCGCAGTCGATGCACTCGTCCGGGTGGATGACGAGCATGTTCTCACCTTCGTAGAAACAGTCGACCGGACAGACCTCGATGCAGTCCATGTATTTGCATTTTATGCAATTGTCGGTCACGACATAGGTCATTGGTCGGCTCCGGGACGTCCCATTTTGTTGGGCTTTTTTGGTGAGGTAACGCCTTTGTCCGCCGCTGGCAAGGGCAGCCCTTGCCAGCGGTGCCGGGGTTTCCGGAATGGAATTCCAGAGGCCCGGCAAAGCGGAAGTTCGACCTTGCTCAATCGTCGCCGAGCAGGTGGTCGGTCTGGCGGCGTTCCTTCTTCGTCGGGCGACCGCTGCCGGCCTCGCGCAACGGCGGCACCGCATCCGGAAGCGCCTCGCCCTTGGGCGCGGGGGGCGGCGACATGTCCTCGTAAAGCAGGCGGGCTTCTTCGGCCGGGCCGCGCCGTGCGCCGGTGCCAAGGACTTTCCAGACGAAGATCCGCCGCTCGAGCGTGATGGTCAAAACGTCACCCGGCCGGACCGTATCGGATGCCTGCGCTGCTTTGTCGCGATTGATGCGGACGCGTCCGGTGACGACCAGCTTGGCTGCCAGCGTGCGTGATTTTACCGCGCGCGAGAAGAACAGCCACTTGTCGATGCGCTGGCGGGCATCAGTGACCATCGGACGAACAGCTTACTTCTTCAGCTGGTCGCGTAACGCGGCGAGCTTGGCAAAGGGCGAGTCCGGATCGAAGCGGACCGGGCGTTCCTCACGCGGCTTTGGCTGGAAGGCGGGCTTTGCGCCTTGGGCGCCGCCTTTGCCGTCCTGCCGTCCAGCCTTCCAGTCGGGCCGGTTTTCGCGCCGGTCGAGGCGTTCGCCTTGCGGCTTGCCGGCGCGCTGCTCTGCCGCGTCGCCTTGCGGCTTGCCGGCGCGCTGCTCTGCCGCCTCGCCTTGCGGCTTGGGCTTGAACTTGCTGCGGTCGAAGCGTGGCTTGCCGGCGCCGTCGCGCTGATCGTGGCGCCCTTGACGGGCGGGCCGGTCGCCCGGCGTCGGTTGCCCGCCGGCATCTACCGGCGCATCGCTGCGGCCGTCCGGCGCAGCTTGACCATTGCGCGCGCGACTGTCCCGATGATTGTCCCGGGGGCGGTTGTCATGCTGGCGATGACGCGGGCGCTGGTCGAAACGACCCTGCCGCCACAACAGCACAGGTTTTGGCTCCTCGGCTTCTGGGGCAGCTTCGCCGGCGACGGCTTCCGCCGTTGCTGCAGGTTCGGCCGGCGATGCTTCCATAGTGTCGGAAACCGGCGGCTCTGCCGGTGCCGTAGCCTCAGTTTCCGCCCCAAGTTCCGTCCTTGGCTCAGCCGCTGGTTCTGCAGCCGCTTCGGCGGCGGGCTGGGTCTCTTGCGTGACTTCTGCCGCAGCTTCAGGGGCTGGAGCTTCCGGCTGGTCTTCCGCGACAGGCTCTGCCGCCGCTTCGGTCACGGCTTCGGCCGCCTCCGCAACAGGAGCCGCATCCGACACAGGCTCCGAAGCCTCCGCCGAAACCTCCGCCGGCGGCTCTGCCGCGGCAGCTGCTTCCGCCATCCTCGCCTGCTCGGCTCGCGTTGCCTCTTCCGCCGCCTGCTTTGCAGCGGCCGCTTCACGCGCGGCATTGTCCTGTGCTTCGAGCCGCGCCTTGACCTCGGCCGCCGGCTTGGCATCGGCGCGATAGCCGAGCCCCTTCAGGATTTCTTCCATGTCGTCGGCGGTGGCGCCGAGGATCGACATCATCGGCGGCGTCACCATGAAGGACTGACCGTCATAGGCGCCGTCGGGGCGAGGTCCGAGGCCCGGCTTCCAGTTGGTCGCCGGCCGGATCAGGTCGGCCAGCCGTTCGAGAATATCGACGCGTACAGCACGCCGGCCAAGATTGCGGTAGCCCGCCAGCTTGTAGAAAGTCTTGTCGAAGGTTGGATCGATGACCACCGAGGTGCGGCCGGAGGCCAGTGCGTGAACGACATCGCCGAAGCCGGGCTTGTCCTTGCCGTCGTTTCTCAGCGCCCACAGCAGCGTTATCAACCCGGCCGGCGCCGGCTTGATCAGCGCCGGCACGAAGACATGGTAGGCGCCGAAGCGCACGCCGAGACGGCGAAGCGCCGCGCGGCCCTCCTGGTCGAGCGACTTCATCTCGTCGGCGATGTCGCGACGGTTGATGAGGCCGAAATGCTCGACGAGCTGGAAAGCGATGCCGCGGCCGATGCCGGTGATCTGCTCGGCATTCTTGAGATCGACCAGCGGCTTCAGCAGGGATTCGATCTGGAAATTGACGAAGCGCTCGGCGCGCGCCGCAACCTTGTCGCGGGCCGGGCCGGTGAGTTGCTCGTCGGCGAGCAGAACGAGACGCGGCTTCAAAGCGTCTTCGCCAGCGACCAGCGTGCCGATCGGCGCGCCGATCCAGCGCAGCGTGCCATCCGAACCCAGCGCGATGTCGCCATTGGCCGAGGCGCCGAAGCGTTCGGCACGCGCCTCGAACTCGGCGGCAAGCGCCTTCTGCGCCGCCGCCCGCACCGCCTTGGCGTCCTCGCCGCCGGCGCTCTGGTCGGCGGTGAAGCGGAAACCCTGCAACTCGCCGACGTGATGGCCTTCGACGAGGACGGTTCCGGTTGGGCTGATTTCGGCTTCAGGCATCGTGTTTTCTCTAAGGCGCCGCATGAGGACGGAAGTCCTGCGGTCTACAAAACGTTTCGTCAACCGCTCATGCAGCGCATCCGACAATCTGTCTTCGATTTCGCGCGTCTTTTCCTGCCAGTGTGCCCGATCGGCCAGCCAGCCGGGCCGGTTGGAAACGAAGGTCCATGTGCGGATCTGGGCAATCCTGTGCGATAGCGTGTCGATATCGCCTTCAGTGGTGTCGGCGCGGCGCACCTGCTCGGCCATGTAGTTCTCGTCGACATGGCCGTGCCTGGCAAGGTCCATGTAGATGGAGGCGATCAAGTCGGCGTGCTGGGCCGGCGCGATCTTCCTGTAGTCGGGCAGCGCGCAGGCTTCCCACAGCAGCGCCACCCGCCTGGCGTCGGTGGTGAGTGCCCGGATGTCCTCGTCGCGCGACAGATGCTCGAGCGCCTGCGCGTCCACGGCCGGCAGTGCGCGCGTCAGGCCTTCGACCGGGGCGTTGGTCTCGATCGAGCGCTTCAGCGCATCGAGGTTGGCGAAATCGAAATGCGCGGTACGCCACTGCAGCACTTTCACCGGATCGAAATCATGCGCCTCGATCTTCTTGACCAATTCCTCATCCAGCGGATCGACCTGGCCGGTGACGCCGAAGGTGCCGTCGCGCAGATGCCGGCCGGCACGGCCGGCAATCTGGCCGAGCTCGGCCGCGGTCAGGTTGCGGTACTGGTAGCCGTCGAATTTGCGATTCTGGGCGAAGGCGACGTGGTCGAGGTCGAGGTTGAGGCCCATGCCGATGGCGTCGGTGGCGACGAGGTAGTCGACATCGCCCGACTGGAACAGCGCCACCTGGGCGTTGCGGGTGCGCGGGCTGAGCGCGCCGAGCACGACGGCGGCACCGCCCTGCTGGCGGCGGATCAGCTCGGCGATGGCATAGACCTCGTCGGCCGAGAAGGCGACGATCGCGGTGCGCCGCGGCAGGCGGGTCAGCTTCTTCGAGCCGGCATAGGCAAGATGCGACAGCCGTGGCCGGGTCACCACCGACACGCCCCGCAGCAGGCGCTGCAGAATGCCGTGCATGGTGGCCGCACCCAGCAGCAGCGTCTCCTGGCGGCCGCGCAGATGCAGGATGCGATCGGTGAAGATGTGGCCGCGTTCGAGATCGCCAGCGAGCTGGACCTCGTCGATGGCAACGAAGGCGGCGTCGGTCTCGCGCGGCATCGCTTCCACCGTGCAGACCGAGTATTTCGCGCCCGCCGGCTGGATCTTTTCCTCGCCGGTGATGAGCGCAACCTTATGGGCGCCGACCTTCTCGCAGACGCGCGTATAGACCTCGCGGGCAAGCAGCCTGAGCGGTAGGCCGATGACGCCGCTCTCATGCGCCACCATGCGTTCGATGGCGAGATGGGTCTTGCCGGTATTGGTCGGGCCGAGCACGGCCGTCACGTCTCGACCCGACAGGATCAGCGGTTCAGTGTGTTTCGGATGGATGTTCATCGGCCTGGAAATAAGGCTCTTTGCCTCGCATTGTCGGGAGCGCGCCCATATTGGCCGCGTATGACAGGCGACACATAGGGATTTCGGGCGCGAAGCGAAAGCGGAATGTGCCGAGGGCAGGCTGATTGGTCGGTTCGAAGCCAGAAATCTGTTCCCGATTAACAGTTGGAACGAGTCTGGAACGAATCAGCGACGAATCACTGACTCGCGCTGATTCAGGTTTTGTTCACGGCTACATCTGGGATTTCTGCCGGCGAGTCTCACCACATGCTGAATCACAGAAACTGGCCCGATTCATGCAGGCGGCATTCAAACGAGCACCACCGTTAACCTTTGCCGGTGAATGATCGTGGCCGGCCAATCTGCTTCGCCCAACATTATGAAATTATTGATGTTTCCTAATGCGCTTTAATCATTTCGAGGGTGTTTTCGGCTCTCGCCGTTAACGTTCCGCTCAAAGCCGGAACGAATCGGCGACGAATCAGCGATAGGCAAAGTTTCTTGGTTTGTTCACCGCAACATGTTGTGTTGTGAACAGCTTTTCCACCGAGAATCCACAGGCTGCCGGGCAGTTTTTGCACAGGCTGCGCAGCGGCCGTTAACCTTTGCGTGCCGGATTGGGGCAGCGTGCTGAATCGAGATCTTGCAACGGGAAGAGTATAGAAACGGGCCGTTTTGCAGGCCCGTTCGTCCAAGCGCGTATCTATCTCAACGTAAAGATAAACGGTCAGGCGATGTACTGCCCGCCATTGGCTGATATGGTCGAGCCGGTGATGAACCCGGCATCGTCGGAAGCGAGGAAGACGACGCAGCGCGCGATCTCCTCCGGCTCGCCGAGACGGCCGACCGGGATCTGCGGAAGGACACGCTCGTTGAGCACCTTCTCGTCCATCGCTTTGACCATCTCGGTGGCGATGTAGCCGGGGCAGATGACGTTGACGGTGATGCCGGCGCGCGCGCCTTCCTGGGCCAACGCCTTGGTGAAGCCGATATCGCCGGCCTTCGAGGCCGAATAATTGACCTGGCCGACCTGCCCTTTCTGGCCATTGATCGAGGAGATGGTGATGACGCGGCCGAATTTGCGGTCGCGCATGCCGCCCCACAACGGATGCGTCATGTTGAAGACGCCGGAAAGGTTGGTGTCGAGGACCTCTTTCCATTGCTCGCGCGTCATCTTGTGGAACATCGCGTCGCGCGTGATGCCTGCATTGTTGACCAGCACCGATACGGGACCGAGATCGGCCTCTACCTGTTTGATGCCGGCAGCGCAGGCCTCGTAGTCGGCAACCGACCATTTGTAGACCGGGATGCCGGTCGCTGCCTTGAACTTTGCTGCCGCTTCCTCATTGCCGGCGTAGTTTGCGGCAACCGAATAGCCGGCGCTTTTCAAGGCGACCGATATCGCCGCGCCGATGCCGCGCGACCCGCCTGTGACGATTGCAACCTTTGTCATGTGTCCTCCAGGGAAATGCAGATGACTGAGCGTTGAAGCGGTAGGGTTTGCCCTCTATTCCCTACTCGCTTTGCGCCAGTATCCTATTCGTATCGCTTATCTCATCACAATGCTTCCACGCACATGGCAACGCCCATGCCGCCGCCGATGCACAGCGTGGCAAGACCTTTCTTGGCACTTCTGCGACGCATTTCGTAGACCAGCGTGTTGAAGATGCGGGCGCCCGAGGCGCCGACCGGATGGCCGATGGCGATGGCGCCGCCATTGACGTTGACGATGGACGGGTCCCAGCCCATGTCCTTGTTGACGGCGCAGGCCTGCGCGGCGAAGGCCTCGTTGGCTTCGACCAGATCGAGGTCGCCGACCGACCAGCCGGCCTTGGCCAGCGCCTTGCGCGAGGAGGGGATCGGTCCCGTCCCCATGATCTGCGGGTCAACGCCGGCGGTCGCCCAGGAAACGATACGCACCAGCGGCGTGATGCCGCGCCTTGCGGCTTCCGCTTCGGTCATCAGCACCACGGCGGCGGCGCCGTCATTGATGCCGGAAGCATTGGCTGCTGTCACCGTGCCGTCTTTGTCGAAGGCGGGCTTGAGCTTGGTCATGGCGTCGATCGTCGCGCCATGGCGGATGTACTCGTCCTGGTCGACTATCGTGTCGCCCTTTCTGCCCTTGACTGTGAAGGCAACGATCTCGTCGTTGAATTTTCCGCCTTTCTGCGCAGCCTCGGCCTTGTTCTGGGAAGCCAGTGCGAACTGGTCCTGGTCGTCGCGGGTGATTTGGAACTGGCGGGCGACGTTCTCCGCCGTGTTGCCCATATGATAACCATAGAAGGCATCGGTCAGGCCGTCCTTGATCATGGTGTCGATCAGCTTGAAATCGCCCATCTTGACGCCACCGCGCAGATGCTGCGCATGCGGAGCCATCGACATCGATTCCTGGCCGCCGGCAACGATGATTTTTGCATCGCCCTGGGCGATCTGCTGCATGCCGAGCGCGATGGCGCGCAGGCCGGAGCCGCAGAGCTGGTTCAGGCCCCATGAGGTCGCCTCCTGCGGCACGCCGGCGGCCATGGCCGCCTGCCGCGCCGGGTTCTGCCCTTGAGCCGCGGTCAGGATCTGGCCGAGAATGACCTCGTCCACCTCCTTGCCGTCGACGCCGGCGCGGGCAAGCGCTTCCCTGACGGCGACGGCACCCAGTTCATGAGCTGGCGTGTTGGCGAAGGCGCCGTTGAAGGAGCCGACAGGCGTGCGCGCCGCACTGGCGACAACGATGGCGTTGGAAGCGGACATGTTCTTCTCCAGACTTTCGGGGAGCGATTTCGGGTGCCGTCGGGGACTTTTCTTGCCCTTTCCACAACCCGAGTCAAACCCGAAATGGGCATGGCGTTCCTCCGCGGCAAGCAGGCCGCGCGTCGCTGCGATGACGGCCCATCCGTGCTGCGCAGCATAAAATGTTCCCGCACTGCACAAACAGCTTGGATTCATGACGCTTTTGCGCATATCCTTTAACAAGGCGCAATCGTTACCGGCGGCTTACTTAAGCTGGCCGGTGTCCGGGGAGGATGCAGATGGCCGCGAAAGACGAACCTATTGTTATCAAGAAATATGCCAATCGCCGTCTCTACAATACGGGCACCAGCACCTATGTGACGCTCGAGGATCTCGCAGAAATGGTCAAAAAAGGCGAGGACTTTACTGTCCAGGACGCCAAGACCGGCGACGACATCACGCATCCGGTGCTGACCCAGATCATCTTCGAGCTGGAGAACAAGGACGGGCAGAACATGCTGCCGATCCCGTTCCTGCGTCAGCTCATCGCCTACTACGGCGACCAGATGCAGATGATCGTGCCAAGCTTTCTCGAACAGTCGATGCTGGCCTTCTCGAAGGAGCAGGAACGCTTTCGCGAGCAGATGAAAGATGCCCTCGGCAAGTCGCCGATGGACATGATGAAGATCGCGACGCCGATCAAGGTGCTGGAGGAGCAGACTCGGCGTAACATGGAAATGTTCCAGAACGCCATGCGGCTGTTCACGCCGTTCCCGCCTGCGGGGTCTGCGCCGGCAGCAGCACCGGCCGAACAGGCCAGGAAAGAAACACCGGAAAAACCGGACGACCTTCAGGAGCTGAAGGAGCAGATCGCCGCGATGCAGCGCAAGCTCGACACGATGTCGTGACTGCCGGCCGGCGAAGCGCCGGCCCAAAATTTCCCTCAGCAGGCCTGTGTCAGAAAACATCTTCGCCTCGAAGGTGAAGATGTCATCCACGCTCTATTTTGTGGCACGCTCTATTTCGTGGCATGCCCTATTTCGTGGTCACCGTCACCAGAGCGGTAACAGGTTTGCCGTCTACTAGAATGGGCCGGTGATGATCATCGGCAAGAAGCACGCCGATCACGTGTCTGCCGGCGGCATCCGGGCAATGGCCGAAACGGGCCTTGATAAGATCACCGCCAAAGTCGCTGTTCATGCTGTTGTACGGCTTGCCGGGGATGTTGCAGGTGTCTCCGTTGGGATCGATCTTCATATGCACGTGGCCGCATTGCTTGATTTCCCCGCACTCACCCGCAGTGAGCAGCCTGAAGTTGCTCCTGACGATAACGCCTATCGCCTTCTCAGGAGAATTGCCCAGTTCGACAACTGAACCTGCCGTCGGCCAGACGACTTCCAGGGTGGGCCGATCCTCGGCCTCGGCAGATACGAGCGACAATAAGGAGAAAGCGAGGGCAGTCGTTGCGGTGATGCGAAACATGGTAACCTCCGTTGCGATGTAAACATTGATTACATACGCAGCGCTCGAACACAAGGGAAATAATCAGTGATTACATTCCGCTCTCGTGCTATTTGACTGAGATGACCAAGACAACTGATTCCGACGAAGCCGGAGATGCCAAGCGATACCATCACGGCAATCTCGTCGAGGCCTTGATCACGGCAACCGTGGAGATCATCGAGGAGCGGGGAGCCGAGCATGTGTCCGTACGCGAGGCCGCAAAACGTGCCGGCGTTTCGCCCGGCGCGCCATTCCGGCATTTTCGATCGAAAACAGCGCTGCTCACCGCGGTCGCCGAACAGGCCATGGATCGGCTGACAAAGGCCGTTGCCAAGGCGCGGTCGAAAATCGACAGCGCAGATCCCATTGAGGCCTTCGAAGCAATCGGACAAGGCTATCTGGAATGGGCAATTAGCAACCCCACGCATTTCCAGATCATCAGTTCCCGAACCCTGATTGATTTTGAAGGGTCGGACAGCCTTCGTGATCAGAATGAGGCTATTCGGCGGACGATGATCGACTTGCTGACGCAAGCGCAACAACAGGGTCGGCTTGCTCCCGGCACCGACTTTGATCATCTTGTGCTTGCCGCGCGTGCACTCGTTTATGGGTTGGCACGCATGGCGATCGATGGTCATTTCCGGGAATGGCATCCGTCCGAGCCGCCAGCCCTGGCCGCGCAGCGGGCTCTCCGACTTTTCATGAGCCGGATGACCATTCCATCTAACGCTTAATCCGCCAGCACCCAAAAAAGGGCCCGCGATTGCGTCGCCAGCTAATGGAACTCCGGCAGCGGTCCCTGGTAGCGGGCGCGTGGTCTGATCAGGCCGCTGCTTGTCACCTGCTCCACGGCATGCGCGGCCCAGCCGATGCTGCGGCCGAGCGCAAACAAGCGAAACGGCGCATCGGACGGCAAACGGAGGCTGCGCGTCAGCGCGGCCAAGGCGAAATCGACGTTCGGGCGCATGCCCGTTGCCGCAAAGGCCGCATCGCAAAGCCGTAACAGCCCATCATCGACATCGATCGCGGCCAGCAACGGTTCCGCACGCGGATCGCCGTCGGGATAAAGCGGATGGCCAAATCCGGGCAGTGGCCTGTCGTGACCGAGCCAGCGTCCGACAGCCGCATCCGACCCCAATCTCTGCGCATCCTCCGCCAGCATCATGACCGCCTCCGCGGCGCCGCCATGGCGCGGACCGGAGAGCGTGGCGAGGCCAGCAAGCAGGCAGGCCGAAACAGGTGCACCGGTGGACGCGGCGACCCGCGCGGCGAAGGTCGATGCGTTCAGTTCGTGATCGGCCAACAGCACCAGCGAGCGGCGGATCAAGTCTGCGCCGGCTGCATCGAGGGACCAGCCCTGCGCCAGTCGTTCGTGCACGGCACCGATTCCGCGAACCGCGCCGAGCGCCTGGGCCAGAGCGGCGATGGCGCCGGCCGCATCGTGGTTGAGCGAAGCCGCCCTGCGGCCGAGCGAAGGCCGGCCCTTGGCCGCCAACGCGGCCAATTCCGCGAAGGCAGCCGGCCGGCCAGTTGCGCCGTTGCCATGGCGGCTCGCCGACACGAACGACACTGGTGCGTCAGATGCCCAAAGCAGGTTTGCCGTCTGCTCCAGCGTGGCAGTCTCGCAGAGTGCAACCGCATCCTGGCCACGATAGACGAGGCGGCCGTGCAAAACGGTCGAGATCGTGGTGGCGATCGCCGGCTCACCCCAGGCAATTGCACTTTCGGCGATTGCCTGGGGATTTCGGCCGCGCGCCCGGCGGCTCGCCAGCGCCGCGATGTCGTCGGCGCGATACTGGCTGCGGCGTGGGTCGGCCCGATCCGGCCGCATGCCGATGCGTCCGCGGCTGACATAGGCATAGAGCGTCTGGGCGCGCACCTTGAGGCGCTCCAGGGCTTCGTCCCGCGTCAGCCACTCAGTCATGTAAACCTGGCACGTTGATTCGGTTGATCAAGATTGATGGTCCAGCCGCCAACCCTTATCTACGACCCGGAAAGGGTCAAGGAGAAAACCAATGGCGAATGGGCTCGATGATGTGGTGGCGGCAGAAACGGTGCTCTCCGATGTCGACGGTCTTGGCGGCCGCCTGACCATCCGGGGCCATTCGTTGCCGGAACTGGCAGGCCGCTGGAAATACGCCGACGTGGTTCGGCTGCTGTTCGACGGCTCTTTCGACGATCTTCCCGGCGAAAAGGAGCTGGCGAAAGCGATCGGCCGGGCGCGCAGTGAAGTGTTCGAGCGGATCGAACCCTTGCTGCCGTTTCTCGCATCCCTCGATATTTACAGCGCGATGCGCGCCGGCATTGCCCTACTGCCGGACGGCGACAAATTGCCGGACGCGCTCAGGCTGGTTGCGGCACCTGCCGTGCTGACGCCGGCCTTGCTGCGCTTGCAGCGCGGCGAAAGCCCAATTGCGCCTGATCGCAAGGCCGATCATGCCGCCGACATGCTGCGGATGCTGACCGGCATGGCGGCCTCGCCGAAGTTGGCGAAAGCGCTCGATACCTATCTTGTGACGGTTTGCGACCATGGCCTCAACGCATCGACCTTCGCCACGCGCGTGGTCGCCTCGACGCAGGCGGGGCTTACTTCGGCGGTGCTGGCCGGACTCGGAGCGCTCAAGGGGCCGCTGCATGGCGGCGCGCCAGGTCCGGTGATCGAGATGCTGGATGCGATAGAGGCGCATGGCGACGCCGCCATCTGGCTGCGCGACGAGATCGCGCGCGGCCGCCGCATCATGGGCTTCGGGCATCGCATCTACCGTGTGCGCGATCCGCGTGCCGACGTGCTGAAAGCGGTGGTGCGGCAACTCGGCGCCGAGGGCGAAGCCGGCCACCGGCTGGCGTTTGCCGAAAGCGTGGAGCAAGCGGCGCTTGAAGTGCTTCGCATCGCCAAGCCGTCGCGCTCGCTCCAGACCAATGTCGAGTTCTTCACAGCACTTCTGCTGGAGGCCGCGGGCTTTCCGAAAGAGGGGTTCACCAATGTCTTTGCTGCCGGGCGCGTCGCCGGCTGGATCGCCCACGCCCGCGAGCAGCAGACGAGCGGACGGCTGATCCGGCCGCAGTCGTGCTATATCGGGCCGGTGCCGGACCTCGTCGCCTAAGGATTTTCCCCCGCATGCTTTGCGGAAACCGGCCCCGCTACAGCCGGTGCCAGACACTCTCTCGTCAAGGTGAGAGAGGTCCTCATGACAAAAATTTCATGTCATTGCTCCACACATCCGCTGTTCTTGGGTGGCAGAGAGCCTATATGCTGCAGTGCAGCATGGTTCCGCGGGAGCCCGCCTCGAAAGGAATAAGCCGCCTTGACCGCCAGAAAAACCGCCATCGTCACCGGTTCCACCTCGGGCATCGGCCTGGCCATTGCCCACGCGCTCGCGGCCGAAGGCTGCAACATCGTCGTCAATTCCTTTTCCGACACCGCCGACGACCACGCCATCGCCGACGCAATTGCGAAACACCACAAGGTCCAGACCGCCTATGTCAAGGCTGACATGTCGAAGCCGGCCGAGTGCCGGGCTCTGGTCATGAAGGCAGCCGAGACATTCGGCTCGGTCGACATCCTGGTCAACAATGCCGGCATCCAGCATGTCGCGCCGGTGGAAAGCTTCCCGATCGAGAAGTGGGATGCGATCATCGCCATCAACCTGTCATCGGCCTTCCACACCATCGCCGCCGCCATCCCGTTGATGAAACAGGCCGGTGGCGGCCGGATCGTCAACGTCGCCTCGGCCCATGGGCTGGTGGCCTCGCCGTTCAAGTCGGCCTATGTCTCGGCCAAGCACGGCATTATGGGCCTGACCAAGACGGTCGCCCTGGAACTGGCGCGCGACAAGATCACCTGCAATGCCATTTGTCCCGGCTATGTGCTGACGCCGCTGGTCGAGGCGCAGATCCCCGACCAGATGAAGGCCAACAAGATGGACCGCGAGACTGTGGTCCGCGAGGTCATGCTCGAAAAGCAGCCGACCAAGGAGTTCGTCACCGTCGAGCAGGTTGCGGCGGCGGCAGTGTTCCTGTGCTCGGATGCGGCAGCGCAGATCAACGGCACGCACATCTCTGTCGATGGCGGCTGGACCGCTCAGTGAGCCGTCCAGCGGTCAAGGGTCACGCCATGCCGAAAAACGGCAAGGCGGAGGAGCCAAAGAAGATCAACATCGCGCTGCAAGGCGGGGGTTCGCACGGGGCGTTTTCCTGGGGCGTGCTCGATCGGCTGCTCGAGGACGGGCGCCTCGATATAACGGCGGTTTCGGGCACCAGCGCCGGCGCCATGAATGCCGTCGCGCTGGCCGACGGCTTTGTCCGCGGCGGCGTCGAGGGCGCGCGGCGGAAGCTCGACGATTTCTGGCGTGCGGTGGCGGCAAAGGGCCGCTTCAGCCCAGTGCAGCGCATGCCTTGGGACGTCGCCTGGGGCAATTGGTCGATCGAGAACACGCCCGGCTATTTCCTGTTCGACACGATGTCGCGGGTATTTTCGCCCTATGTCGCAAATCCGCTCGCCATCAATCCGCTGCGCGACGTGGTCGAACGTGAGATTGATTTCGACAATGTGCGCGCCTGCAAGTCGATGGAACTGTTCATTTCCGCGACCAATGTCGAGACCGGCCAGTTGCGTGTCTTCTCGGACGGCGAGATCGACCTCGACACGGTGATGGCGTCGGCCTGCTTGCCGCAATTGTTCCGTGCCGTCGAGATCAAGGGCGTGCCCTATTGGGATGGCGGTTATGGCGGCAACCCGGCACTGTTCCCGTTCTTCAAGACAGCGGCCACCGAGGACGTGCTTTTGGTGCAGATCAATCCGGTGGTCCGCGAGGGGACGCCGAAGAGCGCCAATGAGATCCAGAACCGCATCGACGAGATCACTTTCAATGCCGGGCTGTTGCGCGAATTCCGCTCGATCGCCTTCGTCAAGGAACTGATCGCCGCCGGCCGATTGCCGCACGGCGAATATCGCGACATCCGCATGCACCGCATCGATGCCGACGAGGCGTTCAAGGATCTATCGGCATCGTCCAAGGTCAATGCCGAATGGGCGTTCCTTGCCTATCTGCGCGACCTCGGCCGCACCGCAGCCAGTGACTGGCTGGAAGAAAATTACGACGCCGTCGGCAAGCGGCCGACGATCGATCTGTCCGGCGAGCTCGACGACGGCTTGAAGCCGGTGCGCGGGCCGGCGCCGGGCCGGCGGGTCAAGGAGTTTCTTGCGGCGCGCAAGCAGCCCGAGGCCGCCCGCCGTCCGGCCTAGAACGATTCATCCTTTCGGAAACGCCGAACCGCTCTATCTTTTTTGACGCAATTCCGGACGGAAAACCGTTTCACACTTTTTCTGGAATTGTTCTGGCTCCCCCGCAAAGCAGATGACATCGCAATCTGTCCAATCATCCTGACACTTGCTGCCATACCGCTGTTTTGGCGATCAACAGCCGATGCTGCAGCCGCATCTTTGCGGACAAAGCAACAATCCATCAACTTTTCTGACTATATTGCGATGCAACTTTGAGGTAGAAGCGCGCTTCGCCGATCACGGCAATTTGAATACGGCCTCGCGCGCACCCATATCGGCGACGCGCCCCAAGTAGAAGATGCGGCCTGGCCGAACCCCGCGCACTGGAAAAAATGACGATGCCGAAATTCAGGTTTCACAAGCTTGCAGCCATTATTGTGCTCATCGGGTTCGCCGGCTGGATGGCGACAGGCGAATTCTCGTCCGTCGGTAGCGCGTCCGCCGACAACAAGCCCAAGGCAGGAGAGGTCGAGCAGCCCAAGGCAGCCGACGCAGGCAAGCCCCAAACTGGCGAACAGGGAGCTGCCAAGCCGGGGACTGCCGAGGCAGAACAGCCCAAGGCGCCGTTGCGCACGGTCGCGGTCATAACCCCGCCGCGGCGTACCTATGCACGCGCTATCCGCATTTCCGGACTGACCGAAGCCGATAAACGCGCCGTCCTGGCGACACGCGTAGCAGGCGTCATCGACAAGCTGCCGGTCAAGCAGGGTCAACACGTCAAGACAGGCGACCTCGTGCTGATGCTTGCCGCCGAGGAAAAAATCTCGGCGGTCGACAATGCCAAACAACTTGTCGTGCAGCGTGAGGCGGAACTGGCTGCGGCCTTGCGGTTGATGAAAACCGGCAATCTGCCGACGCTGCAGCTCGATACGGCCCGCTCCAACCTGTCGCTGGCCAAGTCGCAACTGGACGCCGCGCAAGCCGAACTCGACCGCAACGAGGTGAAGGCGCCCTTCGACGGTGTCATCGACCGGGTGCCGGTGGAGCTTGGCAGTTCCGTCATGCAGGGCGGCGAGGTGGCGACCGTTCTGAAGCTCGATCCGGTGATCGCCCGCGGCGAAGTCAGCGAACGCGATCTCGGCTATCTGAAGATCGGTGACGAAGCCAACGTGCGCCTGGTCAGTGGCCAGATCGTCAAGGGTACGGTGCGCTACATCAGCCGGGATGCATCTTCGGCAACCCGTACCTTCCGGGTTGAAGTCGCTATCCCCAATGCCGATGGGTCCGTACCGGCTGGCATGACGGCAGAAATTGCGCTCAGCGCCCAGCCGACCGACGCCGTGATGCTGCCGCGATCGGTGGTGACGCTCGGCGACAAGGGCGACCTCGGCATCCGCGCCGTCGACAAGGATGACAAGGTCGTGTTCTTCCCGATCGACCTGGTCGACGACACGCCGACCGGCCTGGTGCTCGGCGGCATTCCGGCCGACGCCCGCATCATCGTCGCTGGCCAGGAGCTGGTGAAGGAAGGCGAAGTGGTCAAGCCGGTCGAGGCCGACCAGGCGACCATTCAAAAGCTGTTGGGCGAAGCGACGACCGGGACGCAGTAATCATGGACATCGTCAAACTTGCAATCAGCAATGCCCGGCTGACCATTGCGGTCCTGGTCTTTCTCATCCTTGCCGGTGCGGTCGCCTACCAGTCGACGCCGAAGGAAGCGGAACCCGACGTTCCGATTCCGATGATGTATGTCAGCCTGATCTACCAGGGAATCTCGCCGGAAGACTCCGAACGCCTCCTGCTGCGGCCGATGGAAGCCAAGCTGAAGAGCCTGAAGGGCCTCAAGGAGATGCGCTCGGCCGCCTTCCAGGGCGGCGGTTATGTGCTGGTCGAATTCCAACCACAGACGGATCTCGCCACCGCGCTGCAGGACACGCGCAGCAAGGTGCAGGACGGCAAGGCCGACCTGCCGCAAGCGGCTGAGGAGCCCGTGGTCTCCGAGGTCAACATCTCCGAGTTCCCCGTCCTGGTCGTGACGCTGTCGGGCGAGGTGCCCGAGCGCGTGCTGACGGCGGCGGCGCGCGAGTTGCGCGACCGCATCGAGGAAGTGCCTGGCGTGCTCGAGGGCTCATTGCAGGGTGCGCGCGACGACCTCGTCGAAGTGGTCATCGATCCGATGAAACTTTCGTCCTACGGGCTGCAGCTCGACCAGTTGATCGGTGCGGTCGGCGCTTCCAACAGTCTTGTCGCCGCCGGCAACATCGAAGGATCCGAGGGCAAATACGCAGTCAAGGTGCCCTCGCTTATCGAGACACCAGAAGATGTGGCGGCGCTTCCGGTCGTCGCCGGCCCCAACGCGGTGGTGCAGGCCAAGGATATCGCCACCATCCGCTCGACCTTCAAGGACGCCGAGACGGTTACCCGCCTGGACGGCAAGCCGGCGATTGCCATCGAGGTGAAGAAGCGCATCGGCTCCAACCTGATCGATACGATTGGCAAGGTCAGGGAGGTGTCCGACGCCTTCATCAAGACGATGCCGGAGGGCATGCACGTCACCTACACGCAAGACAAGTCCGTCTTCGTGAACCAGTTGCTCGGCGACCTTCAGAACCACGTGATGATCGCCGTCATCCTGGTGTTCATTGTCATTCTCTACGCGCTGTCTGGCCGTGCCTCGCTACTGATCGGATTGGCCATCCCCTCATCCTTCCTGATCGGCATCCTGTTGCTGGCGATGATGGGCTACACGATCAACATGATCGTGCTGTTCAGCCTCATCCTGGCGGTCGGCATGCTGGTCGACGATGCCATCATCGTCACCGAATTCGCCGAGCGACGCATGAGCGAGGGCATGCCGAAGGAACAGGCGTTCGCGCTTGCGGCCAAGCGCATGGCCGGCCCGGTCATCGCCGCGACGATGACGCGCATTGCCGCCTTCTCGCCGCTGTTGTTCTGGCCGGGCATCATCGGCGATTTCATGAAATACATGCCGATCACGTTGATCGTGACGCTCTCGGCCTCGATGCTCTATGCGCTGGTCTTCGCGCCGACGCTGGGCGCCATATTTGCCAAGGCGCCGGCTCATCACCCCGACGACAATCGCGACGGCTGGTACATGGCCGTGGTCAAGCAGGCGGTGCATTATCCCATCACCGTGCTTGTCCTTACCGTCGCGCTGTTGTTTGGCGTGGGCTACGCCTATTCGAAATTCGGCGCCGGCGTCGAATTCTTCCCGAATGTCGAGCCTGACTACGGCCTGCTCTATGTCCACGCCCGCGGCAATCTTTCGCTTGCCGAAATGGACGCGGCCACCAAGACGGCGGAAAACCGGCTGCTCGGCTGGCCGGGCGTGAAGTCTGTCTATACCCGTGTCGGCAAGACGCAGGGCGGCGGCCAGGACGTTCCGGAAGACGTGGTCGGCGTGATCCAGTATGAATTCGTCGACTGGCGCGAGCGCAAATCGGCGAACTCAATCCTGGACGAGTTGCGCGGCGTGATGGCCGGCATTCCCGGTGTCGACGTCGAGGTTCGCGTGCCGGAAGCCGGCCCGCCCACCGGCAAGCCGATCCAGATCAGGCTTTCGGCCGTCGACCCGAAGGGTCTTGACGACAAGGCCCGCGCCGTCGCCACGCGCATTGCCAAGGTGCCCGGCGTCATCGATATTTCCGATGGCCTGGCGCCGCCCGGCGTCGATTGGGCGCTCGAGGTCGATCGCGCCAAGGCGGCGCAGTACGGCATCAGTCCGACCGCGGTCGGAACGGTCGTGCAACTGGTGACCAACGGGCTGAAGCTCAGCGAGTACCGCCCCGCCGGCGCCGACGATGCAGTCGACATCAGACTGCGCCTGCCCGAGGATCGGCGCACGCTGTCGACGCTCGACGAACTCAGGGTTCAGACCGCGCAAGGCTCGGTGCCGATCTCGAACTTCGTCGTACGCAAGCCGGAGCCGACGGTCGGTATCCTCAATCGCATCGACGGCGCGCGAACGGTGGTCGTCCAGGCCAACGTCGCTGCCGGCGCCCAGGTGGCTGCCGTCCAGCAGGAGGTCACCAAAGCTGTCGCCGACATGAACCTCGGCAGCGGCATTCGCTGGAAGCTTGCCGGTTCCAATGAGGACAGCGCGGAGGCCGGGGCCTTCCTCAGCAAAGCCTTCGGTGCCGCGATCTTCCTGATCTTCATCGTGCTTCTGGCGCAGTTCAACAAGTTCACCAGCGTCTGGCTGGTGCTGTCCTGCGTGGTCATGGCGACGATCGGCGTGTTCCTAGGGCTGCTGCTGACGGGAGAGGCATTCGGCATCGTCATGTCGGGCATCGGTGTCATCGCGCTGGCCGGCGTGGTGGTGAACAACAACATCGTGCTGATCGACACCTATGACCGGTTGCGCGAAGAGGGCTGGGACAAATACGAAGCCGTTCTGCAGACCTGCCGCGAACGTGCCCGCCCGGTGGTGCTGACGGCGGTGTCGGCGATCCTCGGCGTGCTGCCGATCGCTTTCGGCCTCGGCCTCGAAATCTTCCATCACGAGACGACGATCAACGCGCCGTCGACGCAATGGTGGATTTCGCTGTCGTCGGCGATCGTCTTCGGCCTGTCCTTCGCCACCGTGCTGACGCTGGTGGTGACGCCGTCAATGCTGATGGTGTTCACCCGCGCCAAGGTAAAACCCGGTGCGCGTCGGGGCTGGTTCAGTCGCCTGTTGGGGCGCGGCAAGGCCGAGATCTCGTCGGAAGGCCTGGAGGCCGATCTGGGCGCCGAACCGGCGATCGCCTTCCCGAAGGCCGCCGAATAGAGGCTGAATCGCCGTTCTGATCAAGCAAAGGCCGCCCGGGAACAATGGGCGGCCTTCTGCATTGTTCCGTCATTGCAACCTCAAAGCGAGGATTTTCTGATGACGATAAGCACCATTCTCATCATTATCCTTATTCTTATCCTGATTGGCGCGGTTCCGGCGTGGCCGCATTCGCGGTCCTGGGGTTACGGACCATCCGGCATCGTCGGCGTCATCCTGATCGTTGTCCTGGTGCTGCTGTTGATGGGCCGGATCTGACCGCAATCATTGGTCCCCGACAAGCGGCGGATGACCGTCAGGCCATCCGCCTTTTTTCAGATTGCTTCTGCGCTGCCTTCACCGTGGCGATACCGATGTCTTCAAGCGCTTCCGACACTGCATTTTCCAGCGGCGTGTGGGGGATCGCACCGATAATGCCTTCAAGCCTGCCTGAAACCAGCCGGTGCGGCTCGAAGCGGAGATAGGACATCGAAACGATCTCGCGCCACATCGCCACAAATGGGCTGCCGGCACGCAGCACCCACCACGGCATCGACGTCAGTTTCAACGTGCGCCCGAGCGCCTTCTCAGCGGCCGCCTTGATCTCCAGATCGGTCACCGCATGGCCGGGAAAGTTCAGCGCCTCGTAGGAGCCGAGCTTGTCGAGATTGTCGGCCAGTCCGACGAAAGCCTTGGCCAGGTCGGGCAGATAGGCCCATTCATGCACGAGATCGACCGGCCCTGGGGCGGTATAGACGCCCTTGGTCATCTTGGCGGCAACGACCAGATCGAACCACGATCCGCTGCCGGTGCCGCCGAAGAAGTCACCGGCGCGCAGCAGGATGGTGCGCACCCGACCCGCGTCGGCCTCGCGGCGAAACAGGTCTTCCATGGCAACGCGGATGCGGCCCTTTTCCGTCGTCGGGTGAAACGGCGTGTCTTCGGTGATCACCGCCGGTATCGGCGAGCCGTAGTTGTAAACGGTGCCCGGGAAGAGATGCAGCGCGCCGTTCGCCCAGCAGGCGGCCATGACGTTCTCGGCCATCGGCAGGCACTTGCTCCAGTCGGTGTAGAGCGGGCTCAGGCCGTTGAAAATGATATCAATGCCGTCGGTGGCGCGGATCAGCGCCTCGCGGTCGAGCGCATCGCCGGCGATCGCCGTGGCGCCTTCGAGCTCCGCCGGCACCTTGCCGCTGCGGGTGACAGCGCGGACGTGGTAGCCAGCATCGATGAAGGCCTTGGCCACCGCGCGGCCGAGCCGGCCATTGGCGCCGAGAATTGCGATCTTGGTCATTGTTCGTCTCCGTGTTTGCGTTACGACGCCAATGTGATCTCTTCGCTAACGAATGGAAATTGACTAAAGCTGGCGATCTGATATTCAATTTTGAATGGATATCGACTGGAACCTGATCAAGAGTTTCGTCACGGTGGCGGAGACCGGGAGCCTGTCGGCGGCCGCGCGAAAGCTTGCCGCAAGCCAGCCGACACTCGGCCGCCACATCGCCGAGCTGGAGCAGGCGCTCGGCGTCACCTTGTTCCGGCGCGGGCGGCGCGGCTATGCGCTCACGGAAGCGGGCAGCACGCTTTTTGAACGGGGCCGCGCGGTGAGCGAGCAGGCGAGCGCATTTTCGCTGCTGGCCCTGGGATCGGTCGAAGCGATCGAGGGCACGGTGCGCATTGCCGCCAGCGAGGTGGTGGCGGCCTATGTGCTACCCGAGATGACGGCGCGGCTCGCCGTCGAGGAACCCGGCATCGAGGTTGAGATCGTCGCTTCGAACCAGGTCGAGAATCTGCTGCGTCGCGACGCCGACATTGCCATCCGCATGGTCAAGCCGGCGCAGAATGAACTGGTCGCGCGCAAGGTGACCGACATTCCGCTCCGCGCCTGCGCGGCAAAATCCTATCTCGACCGGCGTGGCCGTCCGCGCGAGGCCCGCGATCTTGCCGAGCACGATCTGGTCGGCTTCGATCGCAGCGATGAAATCATTCGCGGCTTGGCTCAATTCGGCGTCGCGCTCACCCGCAATGCCTTCCGCTTCAGGACCGACAATCAGATCGTGCTTTGGGAAGCGGTGCGGACGGGAAACGGCATCGGCTTTGGCCAGCAGCCGCTGGCCGAGCGCGATGCACTGGTGGAAATCGTGCTGCCGGACCTCCCGCTGCCGACGCTGCCGGTGTGGCTGGCCATGCACCGCGACGTGCGTACCAGCGTGCGCATCCGCCGCGTGGCGGATTTCCTCTACGAAGAGTTGAAGCGCTATTCAGCCGGTGCTGCCTCGGCAGCGAATTCGGCACGGTGAGCGAGGCCAGCCATCACCAACACGACGATCAGTAGCCCAGAGAGAGCGACGAAGATCGGGCCGAAGCTCGAGTGTTCGGCGATGAAGCCGATCGCCGAAGGCGCCACCAGGATGCCTGAGTAACCCATTGTGGTGACGACGCTCATGCCGGTGCCGGGCGCCATGCCCTCCTGGTTGCCGCCGGCCGAAAAGATGATCGGCACCATATTGGCAATACCCAGGCCGCAAAAGGCAAAGGCGGCAATGGCCAGCCACGGCGAGGGAGCCAGCCCGGCCACCAGCATGCCGGCTGCAGCGGCAAGCGCCGACGCGCGCAGCGTCGTAACGGCACCGAAACGGTTGCGGACGCCATCGCCGAGAAAGCGCATGACGGCCATGACGCCGGAAAAGGCGGCATAGGCCAGGCCTGCGATAGCAAGATCGGCGCCGAGCTCCTGCCTGAGATACAGCGCTGCCCAGTCGAGCACCGCGCCTTCGGAGATCATCGTCAGCAGCGCCATCAGCCCGACCAGATAGACAAGCGGGTTTGCCGGCAGGGCGAATTTGTGATGCTCGGCGACCGGGTGCTTGTCCTCGGCGATCAGGTAGCGGATCGCTACCGCGATGACAGCAAAGGCAAGCGCCGTCACCATCGTCGCATGCGCGAGATGACCATAGTTCTGGATGGCGAAACCGCCCAAAGCGCCGCCTGCGAAACCGCCAAGGCTCCAGAAACCGTGCGAGGACGACATGATGGCGCGGGACAGCCGCCGTTCCACCGCCACCGCATTGGCATTCATGGCGACGTCCATGCCGCCGATCGAACCGCCGAAGATGAACATGGCGATGGCCGCCAGGGGCACATTGGGGGCCAGAGCCACCATCAAAAGACCGAAGCTGCCGGCAAGTCCGAACCAGCGCAGCACGGTGCGCGAGCCATGCTTCGAGATCAGATGGCCGCACCAGGTCATGGCGGTGACGGCGCCGGCGCCGAACAACAGGATCAGCAGGCCGAGCGTGAATTTGCTGATGTCCAGCCGGGTCAGGAACACCGGGATCTGCGGCGCCCAGCTGCCGGTCAGGAAGCCGTTGGCGAGGAAGATGCCGGCCACGGCCCAGCGTCCACGAATCGCGATTTGCGTGATTTTCTGCGCGTCCATCGGGTAGAATCCGGTCCGGAAATGGCTTTGCGCGGCAAATTAGATCGATTCAATTCACAGTCAAGCGCTCTTCGCCGAAAGTGCTTGGACCAGACGGCGCCACAAGGCGCCGGTGGACGCTACGTCCTCTCGTGTCGGCCAACCACCTCGGTGGTCCACTCCAAAATCTCTACGGCTCGGGATAAGGCGCGCCATCCTTGTGCACAAACCGGCCGTCGGCGTTGGTGCTCATCATGTCGATGTCGGAGCAGGTGGTTACGTCGGCGGGCCAACGCGAACCAACTTCGAGATAGATCGCAACTGCGCCCGATTTGTTGATCATGTGATGGCCGTTGCCGGAGCCTTTCGGAAAGGCCGCGCAATCACCCGCGCGCAGCACCGTCTCGCCGGCATCTTCGACGAGCGTCAGCTCGCCTTCGAGCACGTAGACGAACTCGTCTTCGTGCGAATGCCAGTGGCGCTGGCTCGACCAGTTGCCCGGCGGCAGGCGCATGAGATTGATGCCGAAGTCGGTGAGCCCGCCGGCGTTGCCCAGCCGCTGCCGCACGCGTTCGGCACAGGGTGCATCGAACGGGGGTGGATAGGATGAGCCCTTGCGTCCGGGTACGTCGGCGACGTCGATCTTAGGCACGGCAGTCCTCCCATTTGGGGCGAAAACCATTCGTGAAGGTCGTTCAGTGCGATGGATTGTGACCCTGGAACGGTTCATCGTTTCACGGAAACGCCGAACCGTTCCATCCTTTTGTCTTGACGCAATTCCGGACGGAAAACCGTTCACACTTTTCCTGGAATTGCTCTAGTGGTCCCTGGGGCGTCTTGGCTCGAACTCGGCCTTCTTGGCATCGGAGGCCTCGATCTGGTTCAGTGCCTGCCACTCGGCATAGGCCATGCCGTAGATGATCTCGCGCGACTGGTCCTTGCTGAGTTCGACACCCTCGGCTTGCGCCGCATCGCGGTACCAGTTGGACAGGCAGTTGCGGCAGAAGCCGGCGAGGTTCATCAGGTCGATGTTCTGCACGTCGGAACGCTCGCGCAGATGCGCGACCAGCCGGCGGAAGGCAGCGGCTTCGAAATCGCGCTTTTGTACGTCGCTGAGTTCGGTCATGGCTTGTTGGCCTCCTTGGCCTCCATCATGCCGGCCCGGTGCGCGAGCCGAATATTTTCACTGCATGTATATCGGCACGTCGATCTATCGCGTCAACGATCGGCGCCAGCCGTTCGGCCCAGGCGAGCGCACCCTTCCGGTCGGCGATCAGGTCCTGGCGGATCTCGATAAGCGCATGGGCAAAGCCGTTGACGATAGCGTGCCTGAACATGGTATCGCCGCGCAGTGCGCCGTCATAGGGTTCGTTGTCGCCGACGACGAGGCTCTTGTCCTCGGCGAGCATGTCGATCAGCGGCCGCGCAACGCGATCGTCGAGATCCCATAATATGCCGACATGCCACGGCCGCACGAAGCCCTGCATGGTCGGTGTGAAGGAATGCACCGAAAAAATGAAGGGCGCCTGCGCCGACGCTTGCGCCACCGAGGCGATCATGGCGCCGACGGCGTCATGATAGGGGCGGTAAAAGCGATCCAGCCGTCTTTCGCGTTCCTCCGGCGCCATGGGATAATTTCCCGGGATGACGGTGCCGTCATAGAGCTGGCGAATCAGCGTTGGATCGTCCTCGCCGCGATTGGGGTCGATCAGCAGTCGCGAAAAATTGGCAAGCACCGCCGGAACGCCGAGCAGACTTGCGAGTTCGCGGGTTACAGTCTCGACGCCGATGTCGTAGGCGATGTGGCGGTCGAACTCCGCCGCGGGCAGGCCGAGGCTGCCATACTCCTCCGGCAGGTCGCGGCGGGCGTGATCGGCCAAAAGCACCATGCCGCGCTTGCGATCGCCTTCGACGATGTCGAAAGGCGCGAAAACTGTGGATCGGGTCATTGGCGGGAAAGGTCTGTTCGCTGGCTTCCGGGGAGGGTGGTATCGTCATTCCACGAAGAGAACGCTCGCGCAATGCCGTTGTTTGGCCACGGTTTCTGCCAAAAAACTGAGCAGGGGCGACCGTAAGCGCGCCAGAGCCTTCTAAATCGATTGGATTGGACAGATCGGCGCGTTGACATGCGTACGGACTTTTCCGAAAAGGGGCGTTGAGAGATGCAAATGTGGTTCTTGAGGGGTTTCGGGATGGGTTTCGCCGGCAGGCTGCGCGTGCGCCACGCCTTGGCCATGCCCCTCCTGGTACCGGCCATGGGCCTTTTCGCGGTGATTTCGGCCTCGCCGGCACGGGCCGATTTCCGGGTCTGCAACGCCACGCAGAACCTGGTCGGTGTCGGCATCGGCTATCGCGCCAAAGCTGGCTGGATCACCGAAGGCTGGTGGCACATCGAAGGGTCGAGCTGCAAGACGCTGATCGAGGGACCGTTGTCATCAAGGTTTTACTATCTTTATGCAGAAGACGCCGAGCGCGGCGGACGCTGGGATGGCCCGATCAACATGTGCGTGGCCGAAAAAGAATTCAAGATCGCCGGCGTTACCGATTGCGTCGCCCGGGGCTTTCAGCGCGCCGGATTCCAGGAATATGACACGGGCGAGCAGGCAAGCTGGATGGTCCAGCTGACTGACGAGCCCGCAACGGATGGCGCTCCAGCCGCCCCGGGAACAAACAGTCAATGAGACGCAGCCGCAAGGTCAAGATCCTCGCCACCATCGGTCCGGCCTCCTCGTCCGAGGAGATGCTGAAGAAGCTGTTCGAAGCCGGCGCCGACGTGTTCCGCATCAATATGAGCCACACCGACCATGAATTGATGCGGACGCTCGTCGGCCGTATTCGTGCCGTCGAGGAGGCGGTCGGCCGGCCGATCGGCGTTCTCGCAGACCTGCAAGGGCCAAAGCTGCGCGTCGGCAAGTTCGCCAACGGCAAAGAGGTGCTGACCGTCGGTCAGACCTTCACGCTCGACGACAATCCCGAACCCGGCAATTCGACGAGGGTCTACCTGCCGCATCCCGAAATCCTGCGTTCGGTCGAGGCTGGTCATCGCCTGCTGATCGACGACGGCAAGCTCGAGCTCAAGGCGGTCAGCAGCAACGGCAAGGCGATCGTCTGCACCGTCGTCGCCGGCACGATCATTTCCGACAAGAAGGGCGTCAGCCTGCCCGACACCGACCTGCCGGTCGGAGCGCTGACGGAAAAGGACCGCCGGGATCTCGACGCGGTTCTGGCGACCGGCGTCGACTGGGTGGCACTGTCCTTCGTGCAGCGGCCCGAGGACCTGGCCGAAGCACGCAAGATCGCACGCGGCCGGGCGCTGATCATGGCCAAGATCGAAAAGCCGCAGGCCGTCGCCCGGCTGGCCGAGATCATTGAACTTTCGGATGCGCTGATGGTTGCCCGCGGCGATCTCGGCGTCGAGATGCCGCTCGAAGCCGTGCCTGGCATCCAGAAGCAGATCACTCGCGCCGCGCGCCGTGCCGGCAAGCCGGTGGTGGTCGCCACGCAGATGCTGGAATCGATGATCACCGCGCCGGTGCCGACCCGCGCCGAGGTGTCGGACGTTTCGATCGCCGTGTTTGAAGGCGCCGACGCGATAATGCTTTCGGCGGAGTCCGCCGCCGGCGCCTATCCGGTCGAGGCGGTGGCGATGATGAACCGGATCGCCACCAAGGTCGAAACCGACCCGACCTATGCCGGCATCATCAACGCGCAGCGCTCGGAACCGGAAGCGACGGGAGCCGACGCCATCTCGCTCGCCGCCCGCGAAATAGCCGAGACGCTTAAGCTGTCGGCGATCATCACCTATACCGCGTCCGGCACAACCGGCTTGCGCGCCGCGCGCGAGCGGCCGCAAGTGCCGATCGTGGCGCTGTCGCCGATCCTCAACACGGCGCGGCGGCTGTCGCTGCTGTGGGGCACGCATTGCGTCGTTTCTCCCGATGCCATCGACCTCGACGACATGGTCGATCGCGCCTGCCGCATCGCTTTGGACGAAGGCTTCGGTAAGCCCGGCGACCGCGTCATCATCACGGCCGGCGTGCCGCTGAGGACGCCGGGCTCGACCAACATGCTGCGCATCGCCTATGTCGGATCGGAAGTCGGCCGCTAATGTCGGCTGCGGCTGCCGGATGGGCCGGCTGCATGGCGCGTCGTAAACGCGGCGCCAGCCCGGCGCATCGACCGCAGTCGGGTTAGGATCGACGCCGAACTCCGCCAGCTTGCATCAGCCTGTGGCCGGCCGTGAAGCGGTTCGAAGGCCCTATCCGACTTGAGCTGGAAGTCAGTTAAGGTAATCTCTCCTGGGAGAAAGAGGAGGGTGATCCAATGTGGATGCGCACTGATCTTCTGGAACTCCTCGGCATTGAACACCCGATAATCCAGGCGCCGATGAGCGGCATCACCACGCCGGAACTCGCGGCGGCAGTCAGCAATGCCGGGGCGCTTGGCTCGCTCGGATGCGGCATTCTGCCTGCGGCGGCTATCCGCGAGCAGCTCACGGCGACACAGCACGCCACCAATCGTCCGATCAACGTCAACTTCTTTGCGCACCCGGCGCCGGCACGCGATGATGCGGCAGCTCAAAGTATGCGAGACCGCCTTCGCGGCTGCTATGAGGAGGTCGGCCTCGGACCGGTGCCCGAGCCGGGCGAACCCTTCCCCACCTTCGATCGTGAGCGTCTCGAAATTGTGCTCGAGCTTCGCCCGAAGGTGGTCAGCTTCCACTTCGGCCTACCCGACACCGCAATTGTGCAGCAGTTGAAAGCCGGCGGCTGTATTGTCCTGTGTTCGGCTACCACCGTCTCGGAAGCGCGCCAGCTTGAGGCAGGAGGGGTGGACGCCATTATCGCGCAGGGATACGAGGCGGGTGGGCATCGCGGCACATTCACTGGCGACCCTGCTATCGGCACAGCCGGCACTATGGCCCTCGTACCACAGATTGTTGATGCCGTGCGGGTGCCTGTAATTGCTGCCGGCGGTATCTTCGACGGTCGCGGCATTGCTGCCAGCTTTGCACTTGGTGCATCTGGTGTGCAGATCGGCACGGCTTTCCTGGCCTGTCCTGAAGCCAATGTGCAGCCAGTCTATCGCGTAGCATTGCGCTCGGCCAACGACGAGAGCACGTCGGTGACTCGCTGCTTCACTGGCCGCCCAGCGCGCGTGGTGCGCAACCGGTTTGTGATGGAAATGGCTGGTGAGGAAGATGCTGCGCTGGCGTTTCCGCTACAGGCGAGTCTGGTCATGCCGCTTTCAATGGCAAAGGATGAAAGCAAGCGGGCTGACTTCTTGCCTATTTGGGCCGGGCAGGGCGTTGCGAAGCTGCGGGAGATGCCGGCCGCCGCCCTTGTGGAGAAACTCGTCACGGAAGCAAGCGGCATAGATCGGGCCGATAGGGGAGTAGGGGAGTAGGGGAGTAGGGGAGTAGGGGAGTAGGCGAGTAGCCGAGTATACGAGAAGACGAGTAGAAGAGTAGAAGAGTAGACAATTAGCCAAGGAGGGGAGGAGTGGGGGGGGGG